>PMJK01000110.1 GCA_003158505.1 Holophagaceae bacterium
GCGGTTCATGGCGATGGCCAGGGCCTCGTGGGCCTCCTGGCTGATGGAGCCGTAGGACATGGCCCCGGTCTTGAAGCGCGCGAGGATGGCCTCGATGGGCTCCACTTCTTCGATGGGGACGGGTCGCGCCTGGGACCGGAAGTCCAGCAGCCCCCGGAGGGTGATGGGCTGCTTCCCTGGGTGGTCGATGATTTCCGTATAGCGCTTGAAGAGCTTGTAGTCCCCTGCTCGGCATGCGGACTGGAGCAGGTGGATCGCCTCGGGCGAATTGAGATGGGCCTCGCCATCCCGCCGGTACTTGTAGCGGCCGCCAGAACTGAGGCTGGGCGCATCCGCGGGGCGTTCGGGATAGGCCTGGTCGTGGCGCATGGCCACTTCCCGCGCGATCACATCGATGCCCACGCCTCCCATGCGAGTCGGCGTGCCAGAGAAATACTCGTCGACGAAGTCCTGGCTGAGGCCCAGGGCCTCGAAGATCTGGGCGCCGTGGTAGCTCTGCACCGCAGAGATGCCCATCTTGGACATCACTTTTACGATGCCCTTGTTGACGGCCTTGACGTAGCGCATCTCGGCCTTGTCGGCATCGCCGGTGATCATGCCCTGCCGCAGCTGGTCGTGGATGGTCTCGAAGGCCAGGTAGGGGTTGACGGCGCTGGCGCCGTAGCCGATGAGGGTGCAGAAGTGGTGGACCTCCCGGGGTTCACCGGTCTCCAGCACGAGGCACACCTTCTCGCGGTCACCGGCCCTAAGCAAGTGATGCTGGACCGCGGCGATGCCCAGCAGGGCCGGAATGGGCGCATCGGTGGCGTCGTGGCCCCGATCCGACAGGATGAGGATGTTGTGGCCTTCGGCGATGGCCTCGCTGCAATGCCGGCGAAGATCCTCGATGGCTTTGCGGAGGCCCTTCCCGCCTGCATCGGCCTTGAAGAGCATGGGCAGGGTGATGGAATGGAAGCCCCTGGATCCGGGGCGCCCGTCCAGGGAGCGGATCTTCTCCAACTCCCGGTTCAGAAGGACCGGCGTGGGCAGCTCGAAATGGAGGGCCGATTCCGCCACGGGCTCCAGCAGGTTGCCTTCTGGGCCGATGGCCGTGTCCACGGCCAGGACGATGCTCTCGCGATCCGCGTCCACCGGGGGGTTGGTCACCTGCGCGAACAGCTGTCTGAAATAGTCGTAGAGCAGCTGCGGTTTTTCGGAGAGCACAGCCAGGGGGATGTCGGTGCCCATGCTGCCAATGGGCTCGGCGCCGTCGGTGGCCATGGGATTCACGATCATGTTCACGTCTTCGAGGGTGTACCCGAAGGTCTCCTGCCGGCGCAGCACCGTCTCGTGATCCGGAGCGTTGACATGGGGCGGCTCGGGCAGGTCGTTGATGCGGACCAGGTTCTCCTTCAGCCACTGGGCGTAGGGCTCAGCCTTCGCCAGCTGATCCTTGATCTCGTCATCCGGGACGATCCGTCCCTCCTTGGTGTCCACGAGGAACATCCGTCCTGGCTGGAGGCGGCCCTTCTGGAGGATCTTTTCGGCCGGGATGTCGAGGACGCCGACTTCGCTGGCCATGACCACAAGACCATCTTTGGTATGGATCCACCGGGCGGGGCGCAGGCCGTTGCGGTCCAGGATGGCGCCGATCCTAGTGCCGTCCGTGAAGGCGATGGAGGCGGGTCCGTCCCAGGGTTCCATCAGGCAGGAGTGGTACTCGTAGAAGGCCTTCCGGAGGGGGCTCATGGATTCGTGCCGGCTCCAGGGCTCCGGCACCATCATCATCAGGGCATGGGGCAGGGACCTGCCCGCCATGTAAAGCAGTTCAAGGACATTATCGAACATCGAGGAGTCCGAGCCGTCCAGGTCGATGACCGGCAACACCTTCTGCAGGTCGTCCCCGAAAAGGCGGGAGGCGAAGAGCCGCTGCCGGCCTTCCATCCAGTTCACGTTGCCGCGCAGCGTGTTGATCTCGCCGTTGTGGGAGATGTAGTGGTAGGGATGGGCCCTGGACCAGCTCGGGAAGGTGTTGGTGGAGAACCGCGAATGCACCATCGCGAGCCCGGCCACGAATCCGTCTTCTCCGAGATCGGGATAGAAGGAGCCGAGCTGTTCGGAGTTCAGCATCCCCTTGTAGACGATCGTTCGGCAGGAAAGGCTGGAGACGTAGAAATGACCCCGGCCTGGGAGCACCGAACGGGACACCCGCTTCTCCGCCAGGCGGCGGATCACGTAGAGCTTCCGTTCGAAATCATCTTCGGTGGCCATCTGGGGCCCGCGCGCGATGAACACCTGGCGGATGACCGGCTGGCTGGTGCGGGCCGTGACGCCCAGGGATGCGTTGTCCGTGGGAACATCCCGCCACCCAAGCACTCGCTGGCCCTCTTCCTCCACAGCCTCCTCGAGGATCCGCTCGCAGGCGTGGCGGTTGCGGTCGTCGGGGGGAAGGAACAGCATCCCGACGCCGTACTTGCCAGGCGCGGGGAGTTCAAGCCCAGTCGGTCGACAACGTGAGGCGAGGAAGGCATGGGGGATCTGGGTGAGGATGCCAGCGCCGTCCCCCGTCGATTTCTCGCTTCCCGAGGCCCCGCGATGCTCCAGGTTGCAGAGGACCTGCAGCGCCTTGCGGACGATGTCGTGAGAGGGACGGCCCTTAGTGTCCGCCACGAATCCAAAGCCACAGGAATCGTGCTCCTGGGATGGATCGTATAGACCTTGGGTTTGGATGGGGCGATGCCTCTCCATCGGGGGCTCCGGAGTTCAAATCGAAGGTTCGATGCGTGGGGCGTCCAGGGATGCCAAACCGGCAGATACTTTAGCCGGGACGCCAAGATGCATGCGTGGACGACGTTCCATGGGGGATCTTAGCATGGATCAAGGTTCCTGAGAACTGTTATTCCGATTTATAGCCCATGACAGGAATTTTTGGCGATCGGACTTTACAATCCGTCTTCCAATTCGTACTCCGAATCTGGGACGCTCAGGATTTCTGGACCATTTCGCGTGATGGCGATGTCGTGCTCGAACTGGGCGGAGAGGCCGCCATCCTTGGTCCGTACGGTCCAGCCATCGGATTCCACCAGGCATTTGTGGCTGCCCGTGTTCAGGATGGGCTCGATGGTGATGGTCATGCCTGGCTCCATGCGGAACCCCGTGCCCGGCTTCTGGTCGGCAAACACCACCTGGGGATCCTCATGCAGGTCCCGCCCCAGGCCGTGGCCGATGTACTCGCGTACCACCGAGTAGCCGCGCTCTTCGGCGAAGGACTGAACCGCCGTGGACATGTCGCCCAGGCGAAGGCCGGGCCGGCAGTGCTCGATGCCCACGAACATGGCCAGCTGGGCGGTCTGGATGAGCATCCGGGCCTCGTCGCTGATCTTTCCCACACCCACGGTGAGGCAGGTGTCGCCATGGAATCCGTCCAGCTTGGCCCCGCAGTCGATGGCGATGATGTCGCCTTCCTGGAGCACATATTTGGAGGGGATGCCATGCACCACCTTGTCATTCACGGAGGTGCAAAGAGTTCCTGGGAAACCGTGGTAGCCCTTGAAGCTGGGGGTGGCGCCCTGCTGGCGGATGTAGGTCTCCGCGATCCGGTCCAGGTCCAGCAGGCTCACCCCGGGTCTCGCGGCGCGGGCGGCGATCCGCAAGGCGTTGGCGGCCACCCGGCAGGCTTCCCGCAGCTTGTCGATTTCCTTGCGGCTCTTATATCGGATCTGTTCGCGGATCAGGACCATGCCCCCCTCAGGGATTCATTCTAACGGGTAGAATGTCGACATGGGGCGACCTTCGAAGATCCTGGTGATGACAACGATCCTGGCGGGGTTCCTTGCCGGATGCGGGCGTGTGCCCTCTCATCCAGACAGTGTGCCGCCGGATGCGGTGTGGGGCGGCGAAGGCAATAGGGGAGTTTTCCTCAAGGTGGGTGAACATCAGGGCACGCTCTGGCAGCTGGATGTGTGGGACCGGGAGGGCCGCTCCCTGGGGTCGGGTTCCTTCCGTCTGCGTGGGTATGGAAAGGCCAGGATCGTCCCGGAGGAAATTCTGGCCTGGGAGAATGGAGCCCTGCATCTGAAGGATGGCACTTGGCTGGTGCCCGAACCTCCGACGGCACGCTGATGCCCTACACCAGGGAAGAGAAGGACTGGCTGGAACGCGAATGGGCCTTCCGGGCCTGGGGTCGTGCCGGCTTGCTGTCCACGGACGACTACCGGCAGGTGCTGGTCTGGGAGGCCGGTGGCGTGCCCATGGACCTAGTGATATCGGCCCTCAACGCCTTCTTCGATCGCCGGGAGAAACGCGAGAAGCCCCGCACCTTCGTGGCCCTCAAGCACCTGGACCGCGACGTGGCCAAGGCTGTGAGGTTGAGGGAGACTCTGCTCCGGGCGGGACCAGAACTCGACGCAGGCAAGGACTGGGACCAGGTGAAGGCGCCCCTTAGGGACGATCCCGCCGCCAAAGCGGCCTTCGAGAACTGGCAGCGCTTGCGGGCGTCGGCGCCCTCACCCGAATCGGCGGGCTATCTCGCCCGTCACGATCAGGAACGCGAAGCACGCGCCTCCTTGTTAGCCATGGCCGAGGCGGCCCTCGGGCCGGCCGCCGGGACGCTGCGCGCGGAACTGCAGCAGCGTCTCGAAGCCGCGGACATGAAGGAGGGTGGCCTCGTGTGGAAACGGGCCTGGAACCACCACTGGGCCCGCCTCGTGGCCGCCGCCTGGGCCCTCCCGCTGGAGGGGGTGTGAACCCTGAGTCGAGCTGGCAGCAGGAATTGGAGGCGCCCACGGAGGCCTTCTTCACGGTCTTCACGGACCGTATTGCGGGACCCGATGGGGTGCGGGAGGCGGTGCGGGAGGCAGCGAAGACGCTCATCCCGCGCATCGACTGGGAGGCCTACCAGCCTCATTTCCCCCACGGCATCCTTGGCCTCCGGGCGGTCCTGCGGCTGCGCCCCCTTCTGGAGGAGGGGAGTTTCCTCCGGGCCCTCGCCACGCAGGTGCACATGGCCGCCCATGAGGGGCGCCTGCCCGCCCCGGCCCTGGCCCAGGTGGCGGCGGCTAAGGGCAGCGGGCAGTGGCGAAACCTGGAAGCCTTCATCCGGTCCCGCCGGCCCGCGCTTGCCTACGCAGAGACTCAAGGTTTCGAGCTTCCGGAGGCGGGTGATTTCCAACGCCTCGGACGGCTCACAGCCACGGATATGGCCAATGTGGGCCACAAGGCGGTGCTGGCCTCCGACCTGGCGGATCTGCACGAACGACTGGAGCGGCCCAGAGCGACGGGTCGGCGCCTGTTTGGTCTCGCGGCCTGGCTGGCGGCCACGCCGGAGGACACCTTCTGGGCCCGCCGGGCCGCCAAGCGCCTGGAGGATGTGGAAATCACCGTGCCCTGGAATTCGGCGTCCATGGACGGGGATGGGCTCGCTCCCCAGGTCCGGGACATCTGCGACCTGGGTCTGGTGGCCCTTCTGGATGCGCTCACGGCGCGGCTGAAGTCGGGGCAGGGGGCCGGGGATTCGCTGGCGGCCCTGGTCCTCGCCGCCGCCGAAAAGCAGCTGGACGCCCGGCGGGACCTGGAAGGCAAGACCGCCTGGGCCTTCGTCTATCTGGCCAGTCTGGCCCGGACCCGACCGGCGGACCCCCGCGTCTGGTGCCAGGCGGCGGCCCTCGTGAATCTCTTTCCCACGGACGAGCCGGAGGAGCGCATCCGCCCCGCGGAAGGCCGCGCGGCCAACGCGGACGCGCTGCTCGAGGCCATCCTGGACGCGGAGCCCGAGGTGGCCATGGGTCATGCGTCCGCCCTGCTCGCGGACGGACGGGACGAGGAGGTGCTGAAGAACCTCGCTGAAGCCAGCACCCACAACGACCCCACCTTCAATCACGCCCATCAGGTGCTTGCCGTGGCCGCCGCTGCCGACCTGCTGCCCTGCCTGCCGCCCTTCGTCCAGAAAGCGCTGCTGGTGGCCCTGGCCAAGAGCCTCGCCAACAGTCAGGGCAGCGGGGATCTCGGGTGCCTGGCGGATCACGCCCTGGCAGCCCGGGGATGAGGATGGGCCAGACCTTCGCCTTCCTTCGCGCCATCAACGTGGGTGGCCATACCGTGACCATGGAGCGGCTGCGGGAGCTATTCGAGCAACTGGGACTGCATCATGTGGAGACCTTCATCGCAAGTGGCAACGTCGTTTTCGACCGGGGATCGCAGGAGGAAAAGGCCCTGCGGAAGCGGATTGAAAAACACCTGCACCAATCCCTGGGCTATGAGGTGGTGACCTTTCTCCGGACAGAACAGGAATTGACTGCTCTGGTGAAGGGCTGCCCCTTCGCCGAGGCCGAGATGGCTGCGGCCCAGGCCCTGAATGTGGCGTTGTTGCCGGCGCCGTTGACCAGGGAGGCCGAGACCCGGCTTCATGCTCTGGACACCGACCTGGACGCCTTCCGCACCTCGGGCCGCGAGGTCTGGTGGCTGTGCCAGGCGAAGCAGAGCGAGTCCACCTTCTCCAATGCCGTCTTTGAGAAGGCGCTGGGCTTGAAGGCCACCTTCCGGAGTTTCAATACCCTCCAGCGTCTGGCCGCGAAATACCTGAAGGCTTGACTCGCGCGCCCCCGGCCGTGGAACAATCGCGGGTCCAAGGCGAGGTTGTTCATGGGGAAGAATCGGCTCGAGGCCTTCAGCGACGGCGTGCTGGCCATCCTCATCACCATCATGGTGCTGGAGCTGAAGGTGCCCCAGGGCGACTCTTTCGCGGCCCTGGCCGCGCTGCTGCCGACCTTCGTGAGCTACGCGCTGAGCTTCATCTACCTCGCCATCTACTGGAACAACCACCACCACCTGCTCCATGCCGTGACAAGGGTGAATGGACCCATCCTGTGGGCCAACACGCACCTGCTCTTCTGGCTTTCGCTGGTGCCCTTCGCCACGGGGTGGATGGGCGAAAACCATTTTGCCGCGAGACCCGTGGCCCTCTACGGCGGCGTGCTGATCATGGCGGCCCTGGCCTACTACCTCCTGAGCCAATGCCTCATCCACTACCACGAGGATGGTTCGGTTCTCGCATCCGCCGTGGGCAGCGATTTCAAGGGGAAGATCTCCATCGCCATCTATGCAGTGGCCATCCTGCTCTCCTTCGCCAACCGCTGGATGGGGTTCGGCCTCTACTGGGTGGTGGCCCTCATGTGGCTGGTGCCCGACCGGCGCATCGAGCGGGTGATCAGCGACTGATGGCCTTGTAGTTCGGCATTACCTTGCCCTTGGCGCATTCAAAGATGAGGCTGGTCTGGATGTGAGCCACTTCACTGCGGGTGGTGAAGGCATCCAGGGCCAGGTCCCGCAGGTGGTGGGCGTCCCGTACGGCCACATGGACCTGGAAATCGTGCGTGCCCGCCACGTGGAAGACCGCCAGCACCTCGGGCAGCCCCATCATGTGCTTCCAGAAGGCCTTCACCTGGGCGCGGCTGTGCTGGCGCAGCTGCACGGCGATGAGGGCCTGGAGCCCAATCCCCAGGGCATCGGGATTCACTTCGGCATGGGCGCCCTTCAGCACCCCCTCAGTCCGCAGGCGCTGCACGCGGGCCAGACAGGAGGAGGGCGCCAAGCCCACGGTGGCGGCCAGTTCCTTGTTGGACAGCCGAGCATCCTTCTGCAGAAGCTCGATCAAGGCGAAGTCGATTCGGTCAAGTTCCATGCTTTTCATTATTTCACGAATTCAATTCGGCATGACACCGAATTAATCGAACCTACATTGGGACTACAGGAGTCTTGCCATGAGCCACCCGTCTGCTTCGATGTCCCTGGAAACCCAGGCAGTTCACGCCGGTCGCGAGGTGCTCCAGGAACAGGGCATCCACGCGCTGCCCATCGACCTCAGCAGCACCTATCCCCTGCACAACCTGGAAGAAGGCGGCCAGAGTCTTGAGTCAATGGCGATGGGCGGCCTGCCCATGGGAAGCCCGGTCTATTCGCGCCTCTTCAATCCCACGGTGGCCCGCTACGAGCAGGCCCTGGCCCAACTGGAGGGCGCCGAGGAGGCCGTGGCCTTCGGGTCGGGCATGGCGGCCGTGACCGCCAGCCTCATGGCCGCCAAGCAGCGGGGCAACCACGTGGTGGCCGTGCGCCCGCTCTATGGCGGCACGGATCACCTGCTGGCCTCCGGGCTGCTGGGGCTGGAGGTGACCTGGGCCGAAGCCGATGGCATTGCCGCAGCCCTCCGTCCCGACACGGCCATGGTGATCGTGGAAACTCCCGCCAACCCCACCCTGGCTCTGCTGGACCTGGACGACGTGGTCCGCCAGGCTGGCAAGGTGCCCGTGCTGGTGGATAACACCTTCGCCACGCCCATCCTGCAAAATCCCATCCGGCATGGCGTGACCCTGGTCCTCCATAGCGCGACGAAGTTCCTGGGTGGTCATGGCGATGTGCTGGCGGGTCTGGTGGCCACCAACAAGGAGTGGGCCACGGAGCTGCGCAAGGTCCGCGTCATCACCGGCAATGTGCTGCACCCGCTGGCGGCCTACCTGCTGCACCGCGGCCTGCCCACGCTGCCCCTGCGGGTGCGCGTCCAGCAGGAAGGCGCCAAGGTGCTGGCCGAACGCCTGGCCAAGCACCCTGCGGTGTCCGCCGTCCACTTCCCAGGCCTTGCGGGTCAGGATCCCAAGGGGCTGGTGGGCCGCCAGATGAAAGGCCCCGGCTCCCTGATCGCCTTCGAGCTGGTGGGAGGCTTCGAAGCCGCCGCCACGGTGATGGCCGAGGTGAAGCTCATGACGCCGGCCGTATCCCTGGGCAGCGTGGACACTCTGATCCAGCACCCCGCCGCTCTGACTCACCGCGTGGTGGATTCGGCGGCCCGCGAGCACAGTGGCGTCTCCCAGTCGCTCATGCGGCTGTCCGTGGGCCTCGAAGGCCCCGAGGATCTATGGGCGGATCTCGAGCAGGCGCTGGTCAAGGCCATGGTCCGTTCCTCCATCCACGCCTGAGGGCCCTCCTCACGGCGGAGACGAACTGAATCCCGGATCGATCGCTGTCTTTCTTAATGTTTCTCACTGTTCCTCATCGGTTGATCAGGCTTTTTCTCTGCGGATGAAACACCACCGAGAAAAGAAATGGAACCGGTGATAAACGGTGATGAACGGTGAGAAAAGCAAGCGGGCAGGACCCTGCAAGGAACCCCGATCTCTGCAGGCTCCACCCCTGCTACTCAGTAGTGATTCTTGGGGTAGCGGTCTGATTCCGCTGAGGCGATAAACTGGGAAGCTCATGTCCATCGCCCCGCTTCCGCTCTCAACCAAGGTCACCATCCTTCGGGGATTGGGAGCGGCGCGGGCGGCGGCCCTGCAGGAGGCCGGCATCGACACCCTCCGGGACCTGCTCTGGAACCTGCCCTTCCGCTATGTGGACCGAGGCTCTCTTCGGACCCTCGGCAGCCTGGAGCTGCGGGGCTTCGAAACCCAGGACTCCGGCATCGTCACCGTGCTGGGGACCATCCAGGACCTGCGTCAGAGCACCACGCGGGTCCAGCGCATGGCCCTCACGGAAGCGCTGCTCGCCGATGGCACCGGCACCCTGCGCCTCCTCTGGTTCAACCAGCCCTATCTGGGCCGCACGTTGAAGGTGGGGGACCGGCTCCTGGTGTTCGGACCCCTGTTCCTGGGCCGCCATGGGCTGGAGATGCGAGGGCCCCAGTTCGAGCTGATGGAACGCGATGGGGCCATCGGCTGGGTCCGCCGCTATCTGCCCCTGTACCGGAGACTGGGTCCCCTCCCGGGGCGGGCACGGCAGAAGCTGGTGGTCGAAGCCCTGTCTCGGGCCCATCTCGCCGAAGACTGGCTGCCTCTGGAGCTGTCGAAGGATCTGCCGGACACCTTGACCGCCCTGCGCCTGCTGCATGACCCTCCGGATGAAAGCGAGGCCCTGGCCCTGGAATCCGGCACCACCCCCGCCCACCGGCGCCTGGCCTCGGAGGAACTCTTCGCCTTCTCCCTGGGGGTGGCCCTGCGCCGGGCCGGCCGGTTGAAACGGAAGGGCCTGGTGGTGCCGACGTCGCCAGAACTAAGGAAACGACTGAAGGACCTGCTGCCCTTTCACCTAACCGGTGCGCAGCGCCGGTCCTTCAAGGAGATCGTGGAGGATCTCACCTCGGGCCGCGTGATGAACCGTCTGCTTCAGGGCGACGTCGGCAGCGGCAAGACCCTGGTGGCCCTGCTGTCCATGGCCATGGTCGCGGAGACGGGCGGGCAGGGGGCCCTGCTGGTGCCGACAGAAGTGCTGGCCCGGCAGCATGCCGAGAGCTTCAGGCGTTACCTGGGCGAGCGGTCAGATTCCATGCAACTGCTGCTGGGGGGCATGAAGGCCGCCGAGAAACGGGCGGCCCTGGCGCGCATCGCCAGCGGCGAAGCCCGCTACGTGGTGGGTACCCACGCCCTGTTCCAGGAGGCCGTCACGTTCCACAAGCTGGAGCTGGTGGTAGTGGACGAACAGCACCGCTTCGGCGTGAAGCAGCGCGAGGCGCTGAAGGAGAAGGGCGGTGATCCCCATTGGCTGGTGATGAGTGCCACGCCCATTCCCCGGTCGCTGGCGCTGGCGGTCTTCGGGGACCTGGACCAGAGCGTGCTGGATGAACTGCCGCCGGGCCGCCTGCCCATCGCCACGAAGCTCCACAAACCTGAATTCGCGGAGCGGGCCTGGGAACAGATGCGCCGCGAGCTGGCCGAGGGCCGCCAGGCCTTCGTGGTGAGCCCGAGCATCGATCCCTCCGACGAAGGCAAGGTCCAGCTCCGGGACATCCAGGCCATGGAATCCCTGCTGCGCGGCATCTTCCCGGACGAGGCCATCGAGGTGGTCCACGGCCGCCTGAAGGCCGATGACATGGCCGCGCGGATGAGCCGTTTCGTGTCGGGGGAGGCGAAGATCCTCCTGGCCACCACGGTGATCGAGGTGGGTGTGGACGTGCCGAACGCCACCGTGATGGTGGTGGACCATGCCGAGCGCTTCGGGCTCAGCCAGCTCCATCAGCTGCGGGGCCGGGTGGGCCGGGGGCCTCATGGCAGCCACTTTCTCATGATCAGCGGTTCCGAGACGGAACGCCTCCAGACCTTGGTGGAGACCCAGGACGGCTTCCGCATCGCCCAGCGGGACCTGGAACTGCGGGGGCCCGGCGAATTCTTCGGCGTGAGACAGGCCGGACTGCCCCAATTCCAGGTGGCGGACCTCGTGCGCGACCGCGCCCTGCTGGCGCGCTGTCGCGAGGCCGCGGACCGGGCCCTGGCTCTAGGTCTCAGCGAAGCCCAGATCGAATGGCTCAGGCGGGAGCAGGCGCGGCTGAAACTGGCCGAGATCAGCTGATGGGATGGGACATGGATGCAGGATGAGGATCTCGCCACACAGGCCCATCCCGGCCCCACTGCCGCTAAGCTAGTTCATGACTCCTTCCACGGCCATCCTCCTCATCTCCTGCCCGGACCAGCGGGGCATCGTGGCCCGGCTGTCGAATTTCGTGTTCGAGCGCGGTGGCAATATCGTGGATTCGGATCATCATTCCGATCTTCAGGCGGGGCGGTTCCTGGGCCGCATCGAGTGGGAGTACGAGGGCACTCCCGCAGACCGGGAGCAGCTTCGCCGGGATGTGGCCGAGGTGGCCGGACCCATGGGCGGTCAGTGGGAACTGCACTTCTCGGTTGTGGTGCCGCGGATCGCCATCTGGTGCAGCAAACAGGAGCACTGTCTGCTGGACCTGCTCTGGCGCCACCAGGCCGGCGAACTGGGCGCCGAGATCGCCTTTATCCTCAGCAACCACGAGGTTCTCCGCCGGCCTGTGGAGTCCCTGGGGCTGCCCTTCCATGTGCTGCCCATCACCCGGGAGAACAAGTGCGAGCAGGAGGCCCGCCAACTCGCTCTCCTGAAACGGGAGCGCGTGGATCTGGTGGTGCTGGCCAAGTACATGCAGGTCCTCAGCCGGGACTTCCTGCAGGCCTTCCCCGAGGTGGTCAACATCCACCACAGTTTCCTCCCGGCCTTCGCGGGCGCCCAGCCCTACCACCAGGCCCTCGCCCGGGGGGTCAAGCTCATCGGCGCCTCGGCCCACTTCGTCACGGGGGATCTGGACGCGGGTCCCATCATCGAACAGGACGTGATCCGCGTGAGCCACCGGGACACCGTCGAGGATCTTGTGCGCAAGGGCAAGGACATGGAGCGCCTGGTCCTTGCCCGCGCCGTCCGGCTGCACCTGCACCACCGTGTCCTGACCTACGGGAACAAGACGGTGGTGTTCGAGTGAGGTGCTGAGCCTGGGTTGGTTTCAGACCTTGGGAAGGTGGGCCAGGGACTCCTGGATGGCCTCAGCGGGGTAGTCGAAATCTTCCAGCTTCCCGGAAAGGTAACGGTCGTAGGAGGCCATGTCGAAGTGGCCGTGGCCGGTGAGGTTGAAGAGGATGGCCTTGGGCTCGCCGGTCGCCTTGCAGCGCACGGCCTCGTCGATGGCGGCGCGGATGGCATGGCAGGATTCGGGCGCAGGGATGATGCCTTCGGCCTTGGCGAAGAGCACACCGGCCTCGAAGGTCGCGACCTGGGGCACGGCGATGGCTTCCATCAGGCCCTCATGGACCAGCTGAGAGATGAGCGGGCTGTCGCCGTGGTAGCGGAGGCCACCCGCGTGGATGCCCGGCGGCATGAAGTCGTGGCCCAGGGTGTACATCTTCATGATGGGGGTGTAGCCCGAGGCGTCGCCGTAGTCATAGGCGTAGGCGCCCTTGGTGAGGGTGGGACAGCTGGTGGGCTCCACCGCCACCAGGCGCAAATTCGGCGTCTTCCCGGCGGCCTTGTCCGCCAGGAAGGGCAGGGCGATGCCACCGAAGGAAGAGCCGCCACCGCAGGGGCCGAAGATCACATCCGGCCAGTCCCCGGCCTTTTCGAACTGCTTCTTCGCTTCGAGCCCGATGATGGTCTGGTGCAGCAGCACGTGATTCAGCACGGATCCCAGGCAGTAGTTGGTGTCCGGGCGGCCCGCGGCCTCCTCGACCGCCTCGGAGATGGCGATCCCCAGCGAGCCCTCGCTGTCGGGATGCTTGGCCAGGATGTCCCGCCCCGCTTTCGTCAGGGTCGTGGGGCTGGACAGCACCTCGGCTCCCCAGGTCTGCATCATGGAACGACGGAAGGGCTTCTGCTCATAGCTGACTTTCACCATGAACACCCGCACGTCGATGCCGAACATCTGACCCGCGAAGGCCATGGACGAACCCCACTGGCCTGCCCCGGTCTCGGTGGTGAGCCTCCGGATGCCCACCTGGTGGTTGTAGAAGGCCTGCGGCACTGCGGTGTTGGGTTTGTGGGAGCCCGCCGGGGACACGCCCTCGTTCTTGTAGTAGATCTTCGCCGGAGTGCCCAGGGCCTGTTCCAGGCGCAGGGCCCTGATCAAGGGGGAAGGCCGCCACAGACGGTAGATTTCGCGCACTTCCTCGGGGATGGGGATCCACCGCTCTGCGGACATCTCCTGCTCCAAGATGGGACCCGGAAAGATGGCGAGCATCTGTTCCGGGCTGACCACATTGCCATCCGGTCCCAGCGGGGGCGAGGGCGGGTTGGGCAGGTCAGCGACCACGTTGTACCAGTGGGTAGGGATCTCCTGCTGCTCAAGATTGAAGCGGGTGGTCTGCATGATGGCTCCGGGCAGTTCAGGGATGGGGAAGGATGAAGTATAGCCAATCCGGGGCAGTGGACTGGAGGCCGAACTGCCACATGGGAGTTGCCTAGGTCTTGTTGAGCCTTTCGGCGATCCGTCCGCGCAGCGCGTCCGGGACTAGGTCCGAGAGGTTGCCGCCCATGCTGCCGATCTCGCGGACGAGGCGGCTACTCACGGCGCTGTACTTCTCCTTGGGCATCAGGAAGACTGTCTCCAACTCCGGCGCCAGCTTCCGGTTCATGAGGGCCATCTGGAACTCGTACTCGAAATCGCTGAAGGCCCGCACGCCTCGGACGATGAACTGGGCGCCCTGGGACTTGGCAAAGTCCACCAGCAGGCCATGGAAGCTGGTGATGGTGACCCCGGGGTGCTCACCCACCAGCTCCCGCAGCATGGCCACCCGCTCATCCACGGTGAACGCAGAGGTCTTGGAGGGATTGTGCAGGACCGCCACGACGAGCTGGTCCACCAACTTCTCGGCCCGCTGGATGATGTCCCAGTGCCCGAGGGTCACGGGGTCAAAAGAGCCTGGATAGATGGCCGTACGCACGGATGCTCCGGGGATTCGCCCTAGCCTAGCGCATTGGGTGGAGGCTGGGTGTCACAGTGTTCCCCGGCCCTCGGTTGGAATACAGTGGTCCTATGCGCGAGACACTGAGCGTCGGCCTACTCTTCGGCGGGGAATCCCCGGAACACGAAGTCTCCATCGTCACGGCGCGAGCCATCGCCGAGCATCTGGACCGGGCGCGTTTCGACGTGCGGCCCATGGGCATCGCGCGGAACGGCGTATGGGTGGTGAAGGGTGACCCCTTCGCGCGCTTGGCCTCGGGAGAGCTGCCTCAGCGGAGCGATGTGCCCTTCCTTCCCCTGGAGAAAGGCGCCGAGGCCACCCGCCTGCCCGACCTCTTCTTCAATGCCCTGCATGGCGCCGGCGGCGAGGATGGCCAGATCAACGGCTACCTGGAGCTGCTGCACCGTCCCTATACCGGTGGAGGTCTCCTGGCCATGGCGGCGGGCATGGACAAATGGATCACCAAGCGGCTCTGGGAATCGGAGGGTCTTCCGGTCGTTCCCTATGTGGGGCTCACCGAGGAACACTGGGGGCGCGAGCGACTGACCTGCCTCGCTGACTGCGGGAAGCTGGGCCTGCCCCTGTTCGTGAAACCCGCCAACCTGGGCAGCAGCATCGGCGTCGAGAAGGTGAAGCGGACCGAGAATCTGGCCACGGCCCTCGACCGGGCCTTCACCTTCGATCGCCGCGTGCTGGTGGAGCAGGGGCTGGATGTCCGCGAGATCGAGGTGGCCGTATTGGGTGGGGACGAGCCCCTGGTATCCAAGCCTGGGGAAGTGATCGTGGCCGACGAGTTCTACACCTTCGAGGACAAGTACATCCACGGCAAAAGCCGCACGGAGATTCCCGCCCAGATCCCCGACGAACTGGCCGATCAGATCCGCCGGCTCGCGGCCAAGGCTTTCGCCGCGACCGATGGGTATGGCATGGCCCGAGTGGACTTCTTCCTGGAGCGCCAGACCGGCCAGGTCTTCCTCAATGAACTTAACTTCATTCCAGGCTTCACCAGCATTTCCATGTATCCCAAGATGATGGCCGCCAGCGGCGTGCCCTATGCGGAACTGCTGACCCGCCTCATCGACCTGGCCCTGGCCCGCCATGCCCAGACCACCGCCAAGCAGAAGGGGTTCCAGTCCGGCAGCACCTGGTTCCAGAACTCCTAATAATCCTGTCAAGTCCGCCCCGGGGGTGCCGATAAATCGCCCATGGACGTGGTCGGCATTGCACTCTCCGGTCTCAGCGCTTCCGGCGCGGGGCTGGCTGTGCAGGCCAATAACGTGGCCAACCAGCTGTCGGACGGATTCAAGGCCAAGCGCGTCGACCTGGTGGCTGAAGCCTCGGGGGGGGTGCGGGTATCGGGCGTCTCACAGGACTCGACACCCGCCGGCCCTGGGACTTCCAACGTGGACCTCCCCACGGAAACGATGCAGGGCATGGGTTTCGAGCTCATGTATCGAGCCAATCTCAAGGTCCTCAGCACGGCGGATGAGCTCGCTAAGACGACCCTGGATATGCAGGTCTGACTGAACCCGGCAGCCAGAGGGCCATTTCCTCGTAGACTGTAGCCATGCATGCTCGCACCTGGCTCTCGGTCCTGTCGCTTCCTCTGGTGGCCGCCTTCACCCTCCCGGTGCTGCAGCAGGCCAACCCGCCGAGCCCCCAGCCGACGGCGGAGGCCAAGGCCGCGCCTCAGGACCCACTGGCCGGTTTGTCTGATATCCAGGACGTGCTTTCGCTGGTGCAGCAGAATTACGTCGATCCTCCGGACATGGAGAAGGTGGTCTGGGGTGGCGTGCAGGCCGTGCTGGAACGGTCCCATCCCCTCAATGCCTACCTGACCGCCGAGGATCTGCGCCTGCCCGATCCCGGCCCCGCCGAGGCCGGTCTGGTGGTGGTGAAGCGGGGAATCTACGCCACGGTGCTGGCGGTAGTGCCTGGTGGACCCGCCGCCAAGGCTGGCATCCAGGCCGGTGACGTGATCCGCAAGGTGGATGGCGATTCCGTGGGCCGCATCAGTGCCTGGGCCCTGGAGCGCAAGCTGCGCGGCCCCGTGGGATCCTCCCTGGATCTCTACCGCTACAACGCCACCGGCGACCTCACCAAGACCAGTGTGCAACGGCAATTGATCGCGCCCGGTGCGGTGGTCCTCAAGCAAGGGCAGGGCGCTCTGCTGGTCTCCCTGCCGGATCTCGCCCCTGGCCGGGCGGAGGAGTTGAAGAAGGTTCTCGCCCCGGCCGATCGTGGGCAGACCCTGGTACTGGACCTCCGTCAATGCCTAAAGGGGTCCATGGACGAAGCTGCGGCCGTGGCGGGCCTGCTGGGCTCAAAGGGGAATTTTGCGACCCTTGAGGAAGCTGGCAAACCGAGCCGTGTGCTCCCCGTGACTGGCACGGGAACCGTGTTCGCCCGCCTGGCCCTTTTGCTGGGACGCTCGACCCTAGGGGCAGGGGAAGTCCTGGCCTCCTGCCTCAAGAAGGATGGCGCCAGGACCTTCGGCGAACGGACGCCGGGCTTCGGTGTGGAACGCACCCGCTTCGCCTTGAAGCAGGGCGGGGCGGTGGAACTCGTATCCAAACGGTGGGTGGGTCTGGGAGGCGAAAAACTGGACCGCCAGGGCGTGGTGCCCGATCAGGTGCTCAAAGTGGCCGACACGGAGGATCCGCTGGCCAAGGTGCTGACCGCCCTGGCAATTCCGGCTCCGAAGCATGAGGCCTCAAAACCAGAAGGTGCACCCCTGCCAGGACCAGCCACAGGACCGGCGCCAGTCCCGCCAAAGGTACCAATCCGCTGATGGCGCGAGCCAAGGGGAAACGCACATCTACCCTCGCCCTGGTGGGCTGGGCCGTGCTCATGCTTGCCCTGGGCCTGGGCGCTGGCCTGATGCTCGGCCAGCAGGGCTGCGGCAAGCGCGAGGCGCCGGAGAAGCGCGAAACCCCCAGACCCGAACCCAAGAAGCCCGAACCCAGGAAACCAGAGAAGAAACAGCCTGAGCCGATGGCGAAGCCTAACGCTGAGGCTGCCAAGCCTCAGCGCCAGCCTCCGGAACACTCCCTTCCTCGCTTCGCCCTCGTCATCGACGACCTTGGTTATGCGCAGCCGGAACTGGTGACGCGGCTATGCAGTCTCCCCGTGCCCTTCAGCGTGGCCGTGCTGCCCTACCAGGAGCACACCCGGGAAAGCGCGGAGATCGCCCACCGCCTCGGCAAGGAGGTCATGCTCCACCTGCCCATGGAACCCATCGGCTATCCCGGTCCGGGCCACGACCCGGGTCCCAACGCCATCCTGTTCAATCTGCCGGAACCTGAGATCCGCCGCCGAGTCCGCATGGCCCTGGATGAGATCCCCCATCGTGTGGGTGTGAACAACCACATGGGCAGTCGCATCACGCCAGACCGCACGCGCATGGGCTGGGTGCTCCAGGAGATCAAGGTCCGGAAGTACTTCTTCGTGGACAGCCGCACCGAGAAGGACAGCGTGGCCTACGACGTGGCGGAACAGCTGGGCGTGCCGGCCGTTCAGCGACGGGTCTTCCTCGACGACGACAAGGCCTTCCCCGAGATGGAAAAGCAGTGGGAGCGGGCCCTGAAACTGGCTGAAAAGGAAGGGTTCGTGCTCATCATCGGTCACATTTACCCCGAGACCGTGGAGGCTCTGGAAAAGCTGGTGCCCCGCACTAAGGGACAGGTACGTTTCCTGACCGCAGGGCAGCTGGTCAAATGAGGTCCAGGGCCTCGCGGGGATTCGAAAACATACTCTGATAGCCTGAATCCATTGGCGGAGCGACATGGGCTTCTATTCCTTTCTAGCGGTCGGCGCCGGGGCAGCCCTGGGCGCCTGGCTGCGCTGGGGCCTGGGCGCCCTCCTGAATCCCATCCTGCCGTCCATACCGATGGGAACCCTGGCGGCGAACCTGCTTGGAGGCTACCTTGTGGGCGTGGCCGTCGCTGTATTCGCCCAGCATCCGGGCCTGGCGCCCGAGGCAAGGCTCCTCGTCATCACGGGCTTTCTGGGGGGCCTCACCACCTTTTCCACGTTCTCGGCGGAGGCGATGCATCTGCTCACCCGGGGTGAGTACGCCTTGGCGGCGGTGCACATGGCCTCCCATCTGGCCGGGTCGCTGGTCATGACCCTGCTGGGACTCCTGACCGTCAAAGTCTTCGTGAAAGCCTGAGGAGGCGTCATGAAAGGCACCTACCTGATTTTCTTCGTGCAGGAGAACCGCACCCGCCATGGGGTTCTGATCTACGAGTGGCTGTTGGAGGAGGCCCGCCGGCTGGGCATCAAGGGCGGCACGGCCTTCAAGGCCATTGCCGGCTACGGCCGCCATGGGCACATCCACGCAGACCACTTCATCGAGCTGGCGGGAGACCTGCCGGTGGAAGTGACCTTCATGGCCACGGACGAGGAGACCGAACGCCTCCTGGCCTTCCTCCAGGGCGAGGGCCAGTCCATGTTCTATGTGCGCATGCCTGCTGAATGTGGCGTCATCGCCGAATCGGCCAAGACTTGATGGGCAGTGTCCACAATCGCGTTCAGGCGTGAGGCTCTCTTACCTTGCGGGCCTTCACGAGCACCAGCGTGGACCCGCCGGGTGCGCACTCCATGTGGACCTCGTCCATCACCTGGCGCATGAAATAGACGCCCCGTCCTCCGGGCTTCAGCAGGTTCTCCGGCAGGTTCGGGTCCGGCAGGGTATCCAGGTCGATCCCCGGTCCCTTATCCTCGATGCGGATCTCGAAGCGGTCCACCCGGGGCGTGAAGGTGACCTTCACCGGTTTGTCCTTCTGGAGCTGGTTGCCATGGCGCATGGCGTTGGCGATGCCTTCCTGGATCGCCAGCCACAATCGCTCTCCGTCCTCCTGGCTGAAGCTGAGGTGCTTGAGGAACTCGGCACCCACCACCTGGATCAGGTCGATGAAACGGAGGTCCGTGTTGCACGTGAGGACAACGGGCAGAAGGGCTGGGTGGGCCATGGACGCAACATGCCTTTCAGTGATCAAAAGAACCACATCCAAGGTACTTGGAATCCAGGAGGCCAGGCCAGTGGTTTTCTGGAGGTCCCCGGGGTGGTTCACCCGCTGTTGCGCAGCCCTGCGGCGATGCCGTTGATGGAGAGCAGGATCCCCCGCTGGATCCGCTGGTCAGGGTCCCCGGCGCGGTAGCGGCGAAGCAGCTCCACCTGGAGATGGTTGATCGGGTCCATGTAGGGGAAACGATGCTGGATGGAGCGCTTCAGGGCGGGGTTATCCTCGAGCAGGGCCTCTTTACCTGTGATGACCTGCAAGGCGAGGATGGAGGCCTCGCACTCCTCCTTGATGCGTCCGAAGATCCGTTCCTTCAGCTCCCGGTCCTCCACCAGGTCTGCGTAGCAGGAGGCGATGGCCAGATCCACCTTGGCGAGCACCATGTCCATCATGGAAATCAGGCTGCGGAAATAGGGCCAGCGGGCGTACATCTCCTTCAGCAGGGCCAGACCCTCCTCGCCCCGCTCGCTCCGGAAAGCGCGGACCGCCGAACCGACGCCGTACCAACCGGGCAGCATCACGCGGCACTGGCTCCAGCTGAAGACCCAGGGAATGGCCCGGAGGTCGGTGATGGCCCGCCCACCCTTCCGGCTGGCGGGCCGGGATCCGATGTTGAGCTGGGCGATCTCGGCGATGGGGGTGGACTCCCAGAAGTAGCGCTCGAAGCCTTCGGTGCCGTAGACCAGGTCCTGATAGGCCTTGCATGCGTCCTTCGACAAGGTGTCCATGGCCTCCAGGAAGGCCGGTTCCCCAGCCGCCTCCCCCCGGTGCGGGAGGCTCGCCGCCAGGGTGGCCGCCACCAGCACTTCCAGATTGCGGCGTCCCACGGCCGGATGGCCATACTTGGCGGCGATCACTTCGCCCTGCTCAGTGAGGCGGATCTGGCCCTGGACCGTGCCAGGGGGCTGGGCGAGGATGGCCTCGTAGCTGGGGCCGCCGCCCCGGCCGACGGACCCGCCGCGGCCATGGAAGAGGCGCAGGCGCAGGCCATGCCGCTTCGCCACATCCACGAGGCGCAATTCCGCCTTGTAGAGTTCCCACAGGGACGTGAGGAAGCCGCCGTCCTTGTTGCTGTCGGAATAGCCCACCATCACTTCCTGCACGCCGTCCCGGCTGTCCAACAGGCGGCGATAGATGGGCAGGCCCAGCAGTTCATCCAGGATGTCTCCGGAGCGCTGGAGGTCCGGGATGGTCTCAAAAAGCGGGATGATGTTGAGATCCAGTCGGCCTTCAGCCGGGCGCAGGATCCCGGCTTCCCGCAGCATCACGGCAGCCTCCAGGAGGTCCGAAACGGCCTCCGTATGACTGACGATGCAGCTGGGCAGAGCTTCGGCTCCCAAGCGGTGATGAGCCTTCGCCGCGGTACGGAACACGGCCAGTTCGTCGCGGGTCTCGTCACTGTAGGTGAGGTAGGGTGAAGCGAGGGGGCGGGGGCTTTCAAGCTCGGCGACGAGCAGGCGGATCTTCTCGGCCTCATCCAGGCCAAGGTACCCAGTGCCAGGGCGCACGGCCTCCAGCAGCTCGGCCACCACCCGGCCATGGACCTCGGAGTTCTGCCGAAGGTCCACAGGGGCCAGGTGGAAGCCGAACACAGATACCGATCGCCGCAGATCCCGCAGGCGCCCCCGGGCCAGTAGTCGCCCCCCATGCGCCCGCAGGGACCGGTCCAGGGCATCCAGATCCGCTTTCAGATCGGCCGGGGAATGATAGGGTTCCGCTGGGCTTGGGGGGGCTGCAAGTTCAGAAAGGAACAGCTTCTTGTGGGTGGCGGAGAGCCGACCGAACATGAAGTTCAGGGCCCGACGGTAGGCCTCATCCGCCCGCTGGAGGGACCGGTCGGGCGACCGTTCCGCCAGGTCGAGCACTTCCTGCGAAGCCCGTGAAACCATGAGGCTGAGGGAAAGCTCCTCGGCGAGTAGCAGGATCTCCTTCAACAGGAAGTCGAGGATGGTCCGGGACTGCATATTGAGGGTCCGTTCCAATACATCGGCGGTGACGAGGGGGTGGCCATCCCGGTCTCCGCCGATCCAGCTGCCCACCTGGAAGAATGGCGAAAGCTCTGCATCCCCCAGGGTCGGGTCCTGCCCGAGCCGGTCTTCCAGGTCCGCGTAGAGGGCCGGGATCTCCCGCAGGAAAGTGCGGTCAAAATAGGAAAGGGCGCTCGCCACTTCATCCGTCACCGAGGGCCGGTAGGGCCGGAGCATGCGGGTCTGCCACAGCAGCAGCACCTGGCGCTGGAGGTGTTCGTCCCGCAGGGCGGTTTCCCTGGGTGTGGAGGCGATGCGGTCCCGCTCGTCCAGAAGGCGGGCAATCTGCATCTGGGCATGGAGGATGCTCTTGCGATGCACTTCGGTCGGGTGGGCGGTGAGCACGGGCCGGACCTGGGCGCTGTCAAAGAACGCCCGCAGCCCGCGGGCGTCGAGGCCCGCTTCGGTGGCCTGGGCCAGGGCGTGGCCCAGGGAACTGGGCCTGGGGGGATGTTCCCCCATGCGGTGGGCCCGGGATCGACGAGTGTGGTGCTGGTCTTCCGCCAGATTGGCGAGCTGGGAGAAGTAGCTGAAGGCACGGATCACCAGGATGGCGCGGCCAGGGCTGAGGCCCTTGAGGATGTTCTTCAGGTTCTCCCTCGCCTCGGGATCCTGGGCCCGGTGGAAGCGCACGGAACTCTGTCGGATCCGCTCGATGAGCAGAAAAGTCTCGTCTCCTTCCTGTTCCCGGACCGTATCTCCCAACAACCGCCCCAGCAGGCGGATGTCCTCCTTCAGGGGCAGATCCTTGTCGGTGTGGGCAGGGTCCATGGGAGCGTTTCCTGGGGAGTCGGCGGCGGGACGGGCTGAAGTCAGGGTAAGGGATTCCGCACTCCCAGGTTTCATCAATGTTCATACAGACAGGGCCGGGGGGCGGGATTCACCCCCGATGATGCATGAATCGGGCTATTCCATGACCGGGTGCCTGGCCTTATTGGAGGTCACGACAACGAACTCCCGCGGGAACCAGGTCATCGGGTTATGATGCTGCTTGTTACCCAGGGAGGATGCCTATGCCAGGTGTGCACAAGAAGATCGAAATCGTGGGGACCTCCCCTCTCAGTTTTTCGGACGCGGTGAAGAAGGCCGTGGCCGAGGCGAGCAAGTCCATCCGGCATTTGGAATGGTTCGAGGTGAAGGAGGAGCGGGGCCGCATCCGCGACGGGGAGGTCGCCGAATTCCAGGTAACGATCCTGATCGGGTTCAAGCTGGAGCACGATCCGGGGCACAGCTGACCTTGTAATCCCCAATGTCGCCATCGCTGCTCAGGATCCATGCATGATTTCGGCCAAGGTACTCAGGGTTCTCGAGGCGCATGGCCTCGTGGCGCTGGAGTTTGAACCGGGCAGCACCCCCACCGCTGAGCTAGCAGCCCGGCGCATCGGCGTGGAGACGGCGAGGATCGCGAAGTCCCTCCTGTTCAAGGACAAATCCGGTGGCTTTCACATGGTGGTCTGCCCAGGCGACAAGCGGCTCTCTTCCTCCGCGCTCAAGCGTGTGATCGGCGCCAGGGTTTCCATGACCGACGCGGACGAGACCGAACGGGTCACAGGCTATCGCCCGGGTGGGGTCTGCCCCTTCGCGTTGGAGGGGGTGGAGATTCTCCTGGACCGGGATTTGGAGCTCTATCCGACCATCTATCCGGCGGCGGGAACGGACGCCACCGGGGTGCCCCTGACCTTCTCACTGCTCGCCGAAATCACCGGCGGGCGCATCGTGGACCTCACCGCCGAGTAGGACCATCCAGACTAGCCACCAGGGCCCGTCCCTGTGCATCCCACCGTTCGTCATTGCCCGTTCCACCATGAAGGAGACGATCATGCCGACTTATCGGGTGGTAGCCGCATCCGGACTGCTTTCTGCCGAGAAAAAGCAGCGGATCGCCCAGGGGATTACCCGCGTGCATAACCGGGTGACCGGAGCCCAGGCGTTCTTCGCGCAGGTCATTTTCACGGAGGTCGCCAAAGGCGATCATTTCGTCGGCGGCGCCCCCCTGCAGGGGGACCAGGTGTTCGTGCACGGCCACATCCGCTCCGGTCGAACACCCGAGCGAAAGAGGCAACTGCTCCTTGAGTTGGTGGCCGAGATCGCCAGCGCCGGGGCCATCGCACCCAACCGGATCTGGGCCTACATCGCCGAGCTCCCGCCGGGCCAAATGGCTGAGTACGGGCATATCCTTCCGGAACCGGGCGAGGAATCGGCCTGGCTGGCAGGCCTCCCAGCCGCGGACCGCCAATTGATGGAACGCAGTTCCCTCTGAGTTTCGTTAGGCACTCT
>PMJK01000163.1 GCA_003158505.1 Holophagaceae bacterium
GCGTCTTGCCGTCCTGACCCTCGTACTTGCGTCCTTCAGCCTCGGTCTCCAGGCCACGCCAAGGCGGGCTTCCAAAAAGACCTCCTCACGGTCTGCCGATGGTTTGGTCCATGTGATTCGCAAAGGTGAAACGGCCGCCCAGGTCGGGCGCACCTATGGCCTAAGCCTGGGAGAACTCGCGGACCTGAATCCCGGTAAATCCTTATCGAAACTCACGGTTGGAACCCGCTTGAACCTTCGACGGCCCGAGGGCTTGGCCGATGCCCGCTTGCGAGCAGAACATCCGGCGCCCTCCCTACCGCGACCCGCCTTGGTGGCCCTGCCGGGGACCCCCATCGTGGTGCCAGCGCCGATGCCGCACCTGGAGCAGCTGCTGCCCTACCAGGTGCGCGGATCCATCCCAGCCGATGGGCCGGTCAGTGCGATGAATCTCGACCCCCATCAAAATCCCAGTACCACGGCTCAACTTCTGGCCCGCATGCAGCAGGTAATGCCACCAGTCTCTGAGACGGAGCTCAATGCGCTCCTGCCAACCTTCGCGCCGGCCGATCCAGACCGACTCGACCTGCTCTGGCCCGTGCAGACTCGAACCATCAGTTCGGCCTGGGGTCCCCGGATGCGCACCAAGACCATCCGAGTGAAAGACCAACGCAAAAAACGCGTCCGGTACAGAAGCCGCCACAAGGGCGTGGATCTGACGGCCCCCACCGGCACTGCTGTCTTCGCAGCGCTCGACGGCCAGGTGGTCTTCTCTGGGAACCACAAGGGGTATGGCAACTACGTCCTGGTCGATCATGGCAATGGGGTGGCCACCCTTTATGCCCATCACAGCCTGAACCTGGTCCAGGTGGGCGACATTGTCCGCCGTGGGCAGAAGATCGCAGAAGTTGGCCGCACGGGCAACGCCACAGGTCCTCATCTCCACTTCGAACTCAGGGTGGACGGAGTGCAGCGGAATCCCCTTCCGGTGCTCAATGATGAAGAGGAAGTCCCCTCGGAGTTGGCTGTCCAGAATGCCCTCCTAGGACCCAATTCCTTCCGCTGAACTTCCCCAACTTCCGCGGCACAGGACTAGAGCGCACCTCCCGATCCCCACGCGAGATCGGCCCGGGAGGCCGTGATAGACTGGGTCCTTTCGCCGTTTCGAGGTGGTCATGCCGCTGTACCGAGCTTCCCTCCAGACCCTGGGGGCCATCGTTCTGTTGGCCTTGGCCTTGGCCTGTCATGGGAAGGGTGGCGGCAGCAGCGTCCCCACCGCAACCGTCACCGGAACCGTGATGTACCAGCGCGTCCCGCTGGTCAAGGACGCCTTTGGAGTGCCCACCGGGCTGGCCGATGCCACTGACCCAGCCAACCTTGTGAGCCTTCCGGCCCAGGGGGTGACTATTCGCTTCTACCAACTGAGGCCCCAGACCGCGGTGGATGGAAGCATCGCCAATGCGTGGATCCTGGCCGGGTCCACGTCCACCGGCACCAACGGTGTCTATTCCACCAGGGTCCCCACGGGCTACTACACCATGGTGGAGCTGCTGAGCACCTTCAATGGTGGGGCGAGCCAAGTCATCAATTTGATCGCGGAACCCCAGGGTATCAGCAGCACCACACCGGTGCTTGATCGGGTTCAATATGCCATGAGGGCGGCGGCCGATGGTTCCGTCCCGTCGAACAGCAATACTCCCGCCACGATGTTCTCGGGGGACTCCATCGTGAATTTCACGGTCGGCCTGAACGATGCGTGGTGGATCATCAATCCAGCCATCGACTCAATTACAGGTCTGGCTGCCAATGTTTCAGGAGCAGTGCTCGAAACCGATCCCAGCCAGTTCCCTGGGCGAACTGGAACCGGCAGCCGGGTCCTGGGCATCGGGGACACCATCGCCAGCTTCTTGAATGTCTATGGCTCGGCCACCCCTGGCGCCAGTCTGGACCTCCACTATTGGCCGGGAGTCGATTCCGGCGGTTCCTATGTCGTGTACGACCGCAATCTGATCCCTCAGTCCCTGACTACCTCAGTCTATTTCGGGACCTTGCGGGGAGGCCCCACCAACGATGATGCCTGGGACCCCGGGGTGATCCTTCCCATGCTGGCGCGCAATACCCTCTACGGCGGAAACCTGGGCCGCACCTACTCCTTCCCCCTGAATCCCCTCTACCCCATCAACGCACCCCTGGCGGATCTCAGCCCGGATATGGCCCGAATTGAGGGACTCGCCCAGGTCATGGCCGCGAATGTGCTCCAGTCCCCCTATCTAGCCGATACCCAGGGTACCGGCCTGGCATCCTTGGTGGACATCCGGGATATCACCGGCCTCAGCGCCTCCCAGCTAAACCCCTATTCCGCTCCGGCCATCCGGGCTTTTGCCTGGGAGGTCATCCTCCAGGCCAACAGCCAGCCCTCCCCGGGCGTGGTTTCCGACTGGGCCAACATGAACCCATCAGCCGCTGCCCGATTCTTCCTGGCTCCCGGAGGACTGACTGGAACAGACATCAACGGCAACGCCATCGACATTGAACCTCTCAACATCTATACCCAGATCAACCGTCTCAAAGAAGCCCAGGTCTCTCGCGAACCCGTGAATCTGGCGAATGTCTTCACCGATGCCGTCCTGACCAACCTGGGATCGCCCTTCGGCATCCCCTGGCCCCGCCCGACCACCGGCGCCTATACGTCCTTTGTCGCGAACTGGGGAACAGATCCCGCGGGCACGCTACCCCCGGTGATCCTCAGCATGACCAAGGCCACGCAGGTGAACCAGCTCTACCCCAGTGCGACCCTGGCCTACCCCAATGTCTCTGAGGGAGAAGTCTTCTACACGGGATTCAACCTGACTGCGGACAAACCCTGCACCCTGACCGCCACGATCACGCCTGCGCTCGGGACCGGGGTCCAGTTGGAGGTCGACCTGCCCAGGCTGCCGCGAACCTTCACCTTCTATGGCTCCGGCGGGATCACGGACCCCTTGGTAATCCCCGTCAACAGCACCGTGCCCTTCTACCACCCTGTGCGCCTCCGTCTGCTCAGCCCTTCCGTCCTCCAGCCGGATGTCACCGTGACGCTCGCACTCACGCCCACCCATTGACCCAGGCCCTGGAGTCTTCATGGCTGTCTCCGATGCGCTCCGGGTCCTGAAGGGAAAAGCTCCCTTCGTTCCTGAGCTGGCCATCGTCCTTGGGTCGGGACTTGGCGCCTTGGCGGACTGCGCCGAGGCAAGGACGGGCGTGTCCATCCCCTTCACCGACCTGCCGGGGTTCCCCGCTCCAACCGTGGCCGGGCATGGCGGCAGGGTGGTCTTCTGTGCATTCGAGGGTCGGAAGGTGGTTCTCCAGGCCGGCCGGTTCCATTTCTACGAGGGCCACCCCATGTCCCTCGTTGTGACGCCCATGCGACTCTACGGGCGCCTCGGTGTGAGGGCCGTGCTGCTCACCAATGCCGCTGGGGCCCTGAATCCCGCCTTCGGCGTGGGCGACTTGATGGCCCTGACTGACCACATCAACCTGTTCGGAACCAACCCGCTTATTGGGCCGAACGTGGAGCCCGGACCGCGTTTCCCGGACATGACAGCGATTTATGACCCGGCCTTCCGGAGCCAGTTGAAGGCCTGCGCCTTGGGCCTCGGCCAAACCCTGCATGAGGGCGTCTACCTGGGACTGACTGGACCCAGCTACGAGACCCCGGCCGAAATCCGGGCCTTTCGAACACTGGGCGCGGATGCCGTCGGCATGAGCACAGTACCTGAGGCCATCGTCGCCCGGCATGAAGGCATGCGCGTGGCTGGAATCTCCTGCCTGTGCAACATGGCGGCGGGCATCCTGCCCCAGGCCCTGACCCACCAGGAAGTCCTGGCAGCCGGCGCCGCGGCCGCAGGACGCTTCGAGTCCCTGGTCCGAGCCTTCGTGTGCGGCTTGCCTCAATAGACGTCTAGGCCCTAGAGCGCAGAAAAGCGAAAACCCAGCTCTGCTGGGCTTTCGCGCAGGGTCCGGGGGTATTCGCGCAGCGAGCCCATAGATCCCCGCAGCGCACGCGCTGCGGGGAGAACCCCCGGAGGACGTCAGGCGTTGAATTCCTGGTGTTCCTCGATGAGTCGACTGACCACATCGGGGTCGGCCAGGGTGGAGAGGTCCCCCATGCCGTCGTACTCCCCGGAAGCGATCTTCCGCAGGATGCGGCGCATGATCTTNNGAGGCGATGTGGATGACATCAGGCGCAGCAAAGGCACCAATGACATGCCGGACCTGTTCTTTGAGCGCGCCCATGAGCTGCTGGTTCCCGTTCTCCGTGTAGCCGCTGTTGAGCAGCACATAGCAGTAGATACCCTGGCCCTTCAGGGGGTGCGGGTAACCCACCACGGCGGCTTCGGCAACCGCTTCGTGAGCCACGAGGGCGCTCTCCACTTCGGCTGTGCCCAGACGATGGCCGCTGACATTGATCACGTCGTCGATGCGGCCCGTGATCCAGTAATAGCCGTCTTCATCCCGCCTGGCCCCGTCTCCCGTGAAGTAGTAGCCCGGATACTGGGTGAAGTAGGATTCCCGGAACCGCTTGTGGTCGCCGTGAACGGTGCGCGCCTGGCCAGGCCAGGGAGCGCCCAGGCAGAGGGCCCCGGATACATCATTGCCTTCCATGGGCACGCCGGTGGCAGGATCCACGATCACAGGTTTCACGCCGAAGAAAGGCAAGGTGGCGGAGCCCGGCTTGGTGGGAGTGACACCCGGGAGCGGCGTGATGAGGATGCCGCCGNNCCGGTCTCGGTCTGCCACCACGTATCCACGACGGCGCAGCGACCTTCGCCCACCACATCATGATACCAGCGCCAGACTTCCGGGTTGATGGGTTCACCCACGGTGCCGAGAATCCGGAGGGATTTGCGGCTGGATTTCTTGACCCAGTCGTCTCCCGCCTGGCCCAGGGCGCGCAAGGCCGTGGGAGCCGTGTAGAAGATGCTCACCTTGAGGTCGTCGATGATCTGCCAGTAGCGGCCGGCATCCGGATAAAGCGGCGTGGACTCAAAGAGGACCGAGGTGGCCCCGTTGGCCAGGGGGCCATAGACGATGTAACTGTGGCCCGTCACCCAGCCAATGTCCGCGGCGCAGAAATAGATGTCCTCCGGATGGTAGTCAAAGACCAGCTTGTGGGTGAACGAGGCGTAAGTGAGATAGCCCCCCGTGGTGTGCAGCAGGCCCTTGGGCTTACCTGTGCTGCCGGATGTGTACAGGATGAAAAGAGGGTCCTCCGCTCCCATCCATTCGTTCGTGCAAGTCGATCGCTGTTTGGCGGTCTCCTCATCCAGCCAGAGATCGCGACCCGGCTGCATCGGGACCTCCCCGTCCGTGCGCCTCGCCACGATCACGGTCTCCACCAGGGACATGCCTTCGATGGCGCGATCCACGATTCGCTTCAGGGGGACCCTCTTGCCTCCGCGCAGCCCTTCATTGGCCGTCACCACGACCTTGCAACGGGCGTCCACGATGCGGTCGCGCAGGGCCTCCGCCGAGAATCCGCCGAAGACCACCGAGTGCACGGCACCGATGCGGGCGCAGGCGAGCATGGTGTAGACCAGTTCGGGGATCATGGTCAGGTAGATGCAGACCCGATCACCCTTCTTCACACCATGGTGTAGCAGGACATTGGCGACCCGGGCCACATTGTGTTTCAGGTCGCGGTAGGTGATGTGGGTGTACTGACCGGGCTCGTCCTGGGCCCAGATCAGGGCGGTCTTGTCCCCAAGATGGGGAAGATGACGATCCACACAGTTGAAGCAGGCATTGATGCGGCCGCCCGAGAACCAGGAGAAATCCACTTCCTTGTAGTCCGCGTCGAACACGGAATGCCAGGGATGAAACCAGGTCAGCGCCTTGGCCTGCTCGCCCCAGAACCATTCCGGATTGTCCAGCGATAGACGGTACAGCCGCTGGTATTCCTCCATCGTCTTGATGTGCGCCCGCTCCTGGATGTGGGGCTTCACGGGGAAGAGGTCTTCGGACATGAGCCGCCTCTGTGCCAATAGAAAGGGTGAGAAAAGGAATCGATCGTAAAAGCCGGAGAAGCGGCTGCCAGCCGTTCTTCCGTGCCAATGCCGAGGGAATGAAGAAGAAAATGGAAAGGTGCAGTGACACCTATTTTCCAACCCGCAGAAACCCTTGTCCAGTAATCGTTCTCTCACCCGGGGTAGTTTAGGTCCGGGGCCGCAATTACCGCCCAGGTGGGACGATTGAGTCGGATGG
>PMJK01000075.1:0-299 GCA_003158505.1 Holophagaceae bacterium
GAGCGGCCGATCCAATAGCGCTGCATGGTCTTCACGTTCTCGGGCCAGTCCAGGCCATCCAGACAGGCCAGCAACTCGTCCGCGTACTTGGTCGTCTTGAAAAAGTACTGCTCCAGGGGCTTCTGCGTGACGGGGTGCCCCGTGCGCTCGTCCTTGCCGTCCACCACCTGCTCGTTGGCGAGGACGGTACCCAGCGCCTCGCACCAGTTCACGGTACGCATGGCGCGGAAGACATCGCCCCGCTCCCACATTTTCAGGAAGAGCCACTGGTTCCAGCGGTAGTAGTCGTCCTGGAAGCT
>PMJK01000075.1:397-5477 GCA_003158505.1 Holophagaceae bacterium
AGGGTGTAGTTGCGCACGTGGCCCATGTGGATGCGGCCGCTGGGATAGGGCAGCATGACCAGCATGTAGAAGGTCCTGGAGCCCGGGAGCAGCTCAGCAGCCCGCTTGGCGCGGAATGCGCCGGACTCGAGCCAGCGGCGCTGGATCTCGGGTTCCTGGGTCAGGGGCTGGAACGGCATGGGGGAACTCCATCGGAACCCTTGATTCTACAAGGAAACCGAGTCCCCTCCAGCCTCGCGTTCCTCAGAAGCTCCAGTGCAGGCCCAGGGAAACGCTGAACCGGGGCTCGAGCTGGAGGCCGTTCACCCGCTGGGCCACGGGCACCTGGCCGAAGGCGTAGATCTGGAGGGAATGGCTGATGCTGTAGGTCAGGCCGGGGCTGAGGTAGGCCAGGGTGGCGCCACTGTTGGGGGTGTCCGCGATGAGGCCGGATTCCCGGCCTTCGGCCCGCAGGTTCAGCTGCAGCTGCGGCGTGAACTCGGCGAAACCGGTGTAGCGCAGACCCAGACTCGCGTTCACACCATCGCCAGGCCTGAACCCATTTCTTTCGGCCATGGGCTTCTGGAAGAGCACCTGGCCGAAGCAGCCCCAATCCGGCGTGAGACTGCCGAAGGCGTAGAACCCCAACAGCAGGTCCGTGGTGCCGGTGCCCAGTTGCAGGCCCGCGTCCAGGGGTTGGCCCACCTCGGCGCCTGCATTGAAGGTCTGCTTGGTGCCCCCCGTGGGCAGTTTCACGCCGAACTGCACCCCAAACGAATGGTCATCGGAGAAACCCTGGTAGCGGCCCAGGACCCGCACATCCCCGAGACCGCTGGCCTGGGAGAAGGAGGGGTCCGTGTCGCCAGCCGCGACGGTCATGTGGTAGCGGTTGTAGGTGGGGACCACCAGGGCCAGGCCCCAGTCGGCATTGGGCGAGTAGTCCAGCGTCAAGGTGAGGTTGCGGTTGAGGGTCTTCTGCTGGATCTCCTGGTCGTTGGGAATAGGGTAGGAACCCCGGTCCACGGACTGAGTGCCCGAACGCAGCTGGTCCTGGTTGAAGTAGTCGTAGCGCAGGTCGAGCCGGAAGCCCGGCTGGACCGCATAGCCCTGGCTCGCCCAGTCGGAGTTCAGCGTGCAGCCACAGGCGCCGCAGGCCTGGGCGACAGAGGGAGCGAGCAGGATTGAGAGGAAGGTGAGGTTTGAACGGAGACTGAGCATGGATGAGGCATTATCCATGCTCGCGGGAATCTGGTGGCAACCCGTCGCAACGCACCTTTAGGGGCCGTTACGAAATGACTGGTGCTGTTCTGGTTATTTTGCTGCGGCCCCTTATGCCGCCCATGCCTGGAAGGACCCAGCGGATGCTAACAACGGCTTAACGTTCACGCCCCAACTCCTAACACCGTCTTAACACCCCCCAGCACCATTCTGTGGGACCGGCCCTGATGCGCCGGCTCTTTGGGGTGGCGATGCAACGTCCCATTCAGCGGCTGATGAAGATGGGCCTGATATACAACGGCCATCGTCGGGGCGCGCCCCGCCTCTGGATTCCCGTTTGCACACGGACCTTCGAAAAGCCTCGCACCAGCTTCCGGCAGTCCCCCCGATGATGGTTTCCTCTGGACGCCCTTATGCCGTTGATGTTCGTCCCGCTCCTGTCCCTGGCCCTGGTGGTGGGCTGGGCCGGGACCCGGACTTCGCTCTATATTCGCCACGCCAAGGGTGGCCGATGGGACGAGTTCTTCATGCTGGCCCTCTGCTGGAGTCCCCTGGCGATTGCCCTGATAGCCCTGTTGTTGTCTCTTTCCGGGAGTAACTCATGAATCCAACCCTCCTCATCGCGTCCCTGCTGGCCCTGGGCCTGCTGGGCTACCTCACCTTCGCCCTGCTGAAGCCGGAGAAGTTCCAATGACGCACGCCTGGACCCAGAACATCCTCTACATCATCCTGCTCCTCGGCTTGGCCTTCCCTTTGGGGAACTTCATGGCCAAGGTCCTGGAGGGCGAGCGCACCTTCCTCCATCCGGTCATCGGTCCCCTGGAGCGCGGCCTATACCGCCTCATGGGCATCAAGGAAGATGAGGACATGGGCTGGAAGGCCTATGCCTGGTCCATCACGCTCATCAAGCTGCTCGGCCTGGCGGCTGTGTTCCTGCTGATGAAGACCCAGGTACATCTCCCCCTCAACCCCGAGCATCAGGGGAACGTGCCGACGGATCTCTCCTTCAACACTGCCGTGAGCTTCATCACCAACACCAACTGGCAGGCCTACGGCGGTGAGAGCACGCTGAGCTACCTGACCCAGATGCTGGGCCTCACCGTGCAGAACTTCATCTCCGCCGCCACGGGCATTGCCGTCCTGGTGGCACTGATCCGGGGCATCACGCGCCGCAGCGCCACGGGCCTGGGCAACGCCTGGGTGGACCTGGTGCGCAGCACCCTCTACATCCTGCTGCCCATGGCTTTCGTCTACGCCCTCTTCCTGGTGTCCCAGGGCCTGATTCAGAACTTCTCGGCCTACGTCCACACGGCGGGCGGCCAGGTGATTGCCATGGGTCCGGCGGCCTCGCAGATCGCCATCAANNCGGCGGCTTCTTCAACGCCAATGGGGCCCACCCCTTCGAGAACAGCTCGCCCATTTCCAATTTTGTCCAGATGCTGAGCATCCTCGGCATTGCCGCGGGTCTTTGCATCACTTTCGGGCGCATGGTGAAGGATCGGCGCCAGGGCTGGGCCCTGCTGGCCGCCATGACCATCATCTTCGTCGGTGCCCTGGCCGTTTGCACCCAAGCCGAGGTGAAGGGCAACCCCGCCCTGACCCGCCTGGGCGTGAACCAGGTGGCCAGCATGGTGCCTGGTGCTGAACAACCCGGCGGCAACATGGAGGGCAAAGAGCTGCGCTTCGGCCCTGGTGGATCGGCCCTCTGGGCCACGGCCACCTGTTCTGCCTCCAACGGCTCCGTCAATTCCATGCACGATTCCTTCACGCCCCTGGGCGGCCTGGTGCCCATGTGGCTCATGCAGCTGGGCGAAGTGGTGTTTGGCGGTGTGGGTTCGGGCCTCTACGGCATGCTCATGTTCGCCCTCGTGGGCGTCTTCATCGGCGGCCTCATGGTGGGCCGCACGCCGGAGTACCTGGGCAAGAAGGTGGAAGCCTTCGAAATGAAGATGGCCTCCATCGCCATCCTCCTGCCCTGCGCTGCCGTGCTCATCGGCACCGCCGTCTCCGTGCTGGTGGCCAACGCCGTCGCCTCCGTGAGCAACCCCGGGCCCCACGGCTTCAGCCAGATCCTCTACGCCTGGAGCAGTGCCTCCAACAACAACGGCAGCGCTTTCGCGGGCCTCAACGCCAATACCCACTTCTACAATTACGGCCTCGGCATCGCCATGCTCATCGGCCGCTTCGGCACCTTCTGGCCGGTGCTGGCGCTGGCGGGCTCCCTGGTGAAGAAGAAGTACACCCCCGAGAGCCTGGGCACCCTACCCACCCACACACCGCTCTTTGTTGGCGTGCTGGTCGGCGTGGTGCTCCTCGTGGGCGCCCTCACCTTCTTCCCGAGCCTGGCCCTCGGCCCCATCGCCGAACACCTGGCCCTGCGATGAGTTGGATCGTGTCTCATTCCTCGATGACCAACCTCTCCAACGATTCCCAGCAGTCTCCTTCCCCACAAGGACAGGTGAACGCCTGGTTCCGGCTGTTCCTCGCCATGGCCATTCCGGTGCTGCTGCTGCTCATCGTCATTTTCTTCTCACGCTAGTTCACGCTCTCTCTCCACGAGGCCATTCATGGTTTCCCACTCCAGGCAGGACATCCAAGCCCGCCCCCTCTTCGAACCCAGCATCGTGCGTCGCGCGGTGTTCGACTCCTTCCGGAAGTTGAATCCGATTCATCAACTTCGGAACCCGGTCATGTTCACCGTGTGGATCTGTAGCGCCTTCACCACAGGCCTGTGGTTGCAAGCGCTCGCCGGACACGGTGAGGCCCGGACCACCTTCATCCTCGCCATCGCCCTGTGGCTCTGGTTCACCTTGCTCTTCGCCAATTTCGCGGAAGCCATGGCCGAAGGCCGGGGCAAGGCTCAGGCCGACTCCCTGCGCAAATCCAAGCGAGACGTGAAGGCCAAGAAGCTGGACGGAACCGATCGGCAAGGCGCGTTCAAAATTGTCGACGCCCCCGATCTTCGCATCAACGACCTGGTTCTCGTCGTAGCCGGTGAAACCATCCCCGGGGATGGCGAAGTGGTGGAGGGTGTGGCCTCGGTGAACGAAAGCGCCATCACCGGCGAAAGCGCCCCCGTCATCCGCGAAAGCGGTGGCGACCGCTCCGCCGTCACCGGAGGCACCCTGGTGCTCTCCGACTGGCTGGTGATCCGCATCGCCTCGAACCCGGGCGAAAGCTTCCTCGACCGCATGATCGCCATGGTGGAAGGCGCCAAGCGTCAGAAGACGCCCAACGAGATCGCCCTGGACATCCTCCTGGCGGGCCTCACCATCATCTTCCTGCTGGCCGTGGCCACCCTGTTGCCCTATTCCATTTTCTCCATCAAGGCCGCCGGCCAGGGCAACCCCGTGACCCTCACGGTGCTGGTATCCCTGCTGGTCTGCCTCATCCCCACCACCATCGGCGCCCTGCTCAGCGCCATCGGCATCGCNNTGCTCCTGGACAAGACCGGCACCATCACCCTGGGCAATCGCCAGGCCGTGGCCTTCCTCCCCGCGGAAGGCATCGACATCAAGCGACTGGCGGACGCCGCCCAACTCTCTTCCTTATCCGATGAAACCCCCGAAGGCCGCAGCATCGTGGTGCTGGCCAAGGAACTGTACGACCTCCGGGAGCGCGACATCCACGCCCTGGACGCCCACTTCGTGCCCTTCACCGCCCAGACCCGCATGAGCGGCGTCAACCTCGGCGAGCGGCAGATCCGCAAGGGTGCTGCTTCCGCCATCGAGGACTACGTCCAGTCCCAGGGCGGCAAGTTCCCCGACGACCTGCGCCGCACGGTGGATCAGATCGCCATGGCCGGCGGCACGCCGCTGGTGGTGGCGGAAGGCGCTCACGCCCTGGGCGTCATCCAGCTCAAGGACATCGTGAAGGGCGGCAT
>PMJK01000075.1:5515-5893 GCA_003158505.1 Holophagaceae bacterium
GTGGCCGTGGCCATGAACAGCGGCACCCAGGCCGCCAAGGAGGCCGGGAACATGGTGGATCTGGATTCCAATCCCACGAAGCTCATCGAGATTGTGGAGATTGGCAAGCAGATGCTCATGACTCGCGGCTCGCTGACCACCTTCAGCNNTCTTCAACGCCCTCATCATCGTCGTACTCATCCCCTTGTCCCTGCGCGGTGTGAAGTACCGGCCCGTGGGCGCCGCCAAGCTATTGCAGCGCAACCTGCTCTGGTACGGCGTCGGCGGCCTCATCGTGCCCTTCATCGGTATCAAGGCCATCGACTGGCTGCTCGTCGCCTTCCATCTCGCGGCCTAAGGAGAATCCATGAACCTGCAACTTCGCCCCGCCCTCGTGTC
>PMJK01000024.1 GCA_003158505.1 Holophagaceae bacterium
GCCATGTCCACCTCCACCCGCAACTTCCCCAACCGCCTGGGCATCGATACCCGGGTCTACCTGGGATCCGCCGAACTGGCGGCCATCTGCGCCCTGATGGGCAAGATCCCCACCGTGGCCGAGTACATGGCCCTGGTCGGCATCGTGGCCGCGAAGTCGAAGGACATTTACCGCTACATGAACTTCGACCAGATTCCCGACTTCCGTGAAATTGCGGACACCGTGACAGTCTAGTTTCCTGCTCAGAAAACGGCCCGGGGGCGACGCTCCCGGGCCGTTTTCTGAGTGATCGATCGAACGGGGTATGCTAGTCTCATCAGTTCTTAACCACCTTTCGGGGGGTTCCCATGGGGATCTTTGAGGGCCACATCCGCGTTCACGAGGGCGATCGCTTTGCCTTGGTGGCTTCGCGCTGGAACGACTTCATCGTGGAGCGCCTCATCGACGGCGCCAAGGACTGCATCCTCCGCCACGGCGGAACGGAAGACCAGATGGACCTCATCCGTGTCCCCGGGAGCTTCGAGCTGCCCCAGGCCGCCAAGCTGGCGGCCCTGAGCGGCCGCTATGCCGGCGTCATCGTACTGGGCGCGGTGATCCGCGGCGGCACACCCCATTTCGATATGATCGCCGCCGAGGTCACCAAGGGCGCAGCCCAGGTGGCCCTGGACACGGGCCTGCCCCTGTCCTTCGGCGTCCTCACTACGGACAGCGTGGAGCAGGCCATCGACCGGGCCGGCGCCAAGATGGGCAACAAGGGCTGGGAAGCCGCCCAGAGTGTCCTGGAGATGGTGGATTTGTCCCATGCCCTTGGCGGGAAAAAAGGAAGAAAATAGATGGGTGTTCGTCGCCGGGGGCGCGAGTATGCCCTCCAGATGCTGTATGCCATGGACCTGACCGGCTATCAGCCGGATCAGGTATTTGCTGGTTTCTACGCCATCCAGGACCTGAACCGGGATGCCTTCTACTATGCCAGGCGCCTGGTGGACGGAGTTCACGGCCAGTTGGAGGAGATCGACGGTGTTTTGGCGAAGTACGCCGAGCACTGGAAGATCCACCGCATGGCCGCCGTGGACCGGAACCTGCTTCGCCTCGGTCTCTATGAGCTCATGTACGTGAAAGAAGTACCCTTCCCCATCGTCATCAACGAGGCCCTGGAAATTGTGAAGGAATTCAGTGACCAGGAAGGCACACAATTCCTAAATGGTATTCTTGATGCGGCCCGCAAAGAGTTCCGCCCGGAAGAAACCGGCCCCCGGCTCAAGAAGAAGGCTCCCCTGGTGGAGCCTTCCGAAGAATCCTGACCTAACCATCCTCTCTTGATTTGATATGCTCGATCCCTTCCCCAGTCTGACCTGACCGTTGGAGCCCTGATGAGCACCTCTCGTAAGCCGTCCGCTGCCCAGAAGAAGACACTGGCCCCTCGCGCCGCCGCCAAGGCAGCCCCTGTGGTGACCAAGACGTCGGTCCATACCATCGGCCTCGAGGAGATCAAGGCCCTCATCGCCCTCGTGGGCCGGGAGCCCTTCCAGGAATTCGAATTCGAGGCCGGGGACATGCGGTTCCGCATCCGCAAGGACGGCCCGCCAGCTGTGGCCCAGGCGCCAATGGCCGCCCCCCTGGTGATGGCCGCCCCAGCGCCTGCGGCCCATCCGGTCCCGATCGTATCCTCCCTCCTGCAGCAACCGGCGGCGCCTGTGGAGGAGCCGGGCATCCACTACGTCACCAGCCCCATCGTCGGCACCTTCTACCGCGCCTCCAGCCCCACCGCCGCGCCCTTCGTGTCCCCAGGTGATTACGTAAAACCCGGCCAGACCCTCTGCATCATCGAGGCAATGAAGCTCATGAACGAGATCGAAAGCGACCTGGCGGGGGAGGTGGTCAAGGTGCTGGTGGAGAACGGAACGCCTGTGGAATATGGCGAGCGTCTCTTCGCAGTCCGGATCGGCTAGACATGGGCGCCGCCATCAAACGCAAGTCGTCCCAGGCCCTCACGGTCCCCGTGGACGCGCCGCCCTTCAAGAAGGTCCTCATCGCCAACCGCGGCGAGATCGCCCTCCGGGTGATCCTGGCCTGCAAGGAAATGGGCATCCAGACCGTGGCCGTCTATTCCGAGGCCGACCGCAACGCCCTCCATGTGCGCTTCGCCGACGAGGAAGTCTGCATCGGGCCCGCGCCATCTTCGAAGTCCTACCTGAACATTCCCCAGGTGATCGCGGCGGCGGAAGTCACGGGCGCCGAGGCCATCCACCCCGGCTACGGCTTCCTCAGTGAGAACGCCCACTTCGTGGAAGTCTGCCTGGCCTGCGGCATCACGTTCATCGGGCCCAGCGCCGAGATCATCCGCAAGATGGGCAACAAGGCCCAGGCCAAGGCCACCATGCAGGCCGCAGGCGTGCCCCTCATGCCCGGCAGCGACGGCCTGGTGGAAACGGTGGAGGAGGCCCTGGTGGTGGCCGAGCAGATCGGCTATCCCGTCATCGTCAAGGCCAGCGCGGGTGGGGGTGGGCGCGGCATGCGCATCGTCAACAACCCCGAGGAGCTGCCGGATCTCTACCACACCGCCCGCAGCGAGGCGAAGAGCGCCTTTGGTGATGATAGCGTCTACATGGAGAAATACCTCCTGGAGCCCCGCCACATCGAAGTTCAGATCATGGGCGACCTCTTCGGCAATGTGGTGCACCTGGGCGAGCGCGAGTGCTCCATCCAGCGCCGCCACCAGAAGCTCATCGAGGAAAGCCCCAGCGCGGTCCTCGACCCGGCCCTGCGCCAACGCATCTGCGACACTGCTGTGAAGGCCGCCAAGTCTGTCGGCTACTACAACGCTGGCACCATCGAATTCCTGCTCGACAAGCGCGGCGACTTCTTCTTCATGGAGATGAATACCCGGGTGCAGGTGGAGCATCCCGTCACCGAACTGGTCACGGGCATCGACATCGTGAAGGAACAACTGCGTATCGCCGCGGGCCACAAGCTGAGCTTCATCCAGGCGGATGTGGTCCAGAAGGGCCACGCCATCGAGTGCCGCATCAATGCCGAGGATCCCTACAAGTTCACGCCGAGCCCCGGCCGCATCACCGCCCTGCACTTTCCCGGCGGCCCCGGCATCCGCGTCGATACCGCCATGCACCAGGATGCGGTCATCCCGCCCCACTACGATTCCATGGTGGCCAAGCTCATCGCCTACGGCGCCAACCGCCCCGAGGCCATCGCCCGCATGCGCCGGGCCTTGGACACCCTGGTGATCGAAGGCATCAAGACCACCGCCCCCCTGCACCGCCGCATCATGGACCAGCCCGACTTCATCGCCGGAACCTTCTCCACCAAGTGGCTGGAGACCTTTCTGGAAGGGTTGAAGAAGGTCGAAGCGGCTGCGGGTCGCGAGGCAGGCGACTAAAGGTCGCCTGACGAGCGGGGCACCCGCACCGCTGAGAGTAACAACCCGGTCGGCCACAGGCTCAGCACGGGTCGCGAGGCAGGCGACTAAAGGTCGCCTGACGAGCGGGGCACCCGCATCGCTGAGGGTAACAATGAGGTCGGCCACCACCTCCCCTGGCGCGGTGCATGTACGCCGTGGAATCCGATAGACTGGAACCCGTGCCGCCTTAGCTCAGTTGGTAGAGCTCCAGCTTTGTAATCTGGAGGTCGCCGGTTCGATTCCGGCAGGCGGCTCCAATTATTACAGCATTTACAGCCATCCTTACGGATGACCGTTTCTGTCGTTACCGCATCTTTACCACATCCCGCAAAACTCGGAGGGAGCTCGACCGTTCGACAGATGGGTGGTGTCCTGACTGCAAGTATGCGTGAACTGGCTGGCTGCTGGCCGATAGCCTCACGAGTCCCGAGGAGGACCCATGGCACTTCAAGAACAGGAACCCCTACCGTCAGTAGTGAATCGCCTGCAACGGCGGGTTCAGGGATGGCGGCGGTCGAAGAACGGTAGATTCGCGCTTACCCCCAGTGAGTTCTGAGAGGGTAATGAGGTAGTCGGAATCCAAGCGCCCCGTTTCCCACAAATGCAAGCAGAACATGGGATTTTTCGCAGGGTTCATTTTGGGACTTTATTTAGGGGACCGTCATGTCTATAATGATTCATCGCTTAAATCGTCAAAGTCCTCCCTTTCAGTTCTCACCCGATCGTTGGAGAGTTTATGCGCCGATGTATTCTCGCATGCCTTGCCTCATGTGCCTTAATGGCCGGCGGCGTGACGAAGGAACGCATCATCACGTTGATCAAAGCGGGAACGCCCGAGTCTGAAATCAAGGATCTGATCCGGCATGAGGGATTGGCATACCAGTCCACCGCGACTACCCAATCCGAAATCCGTGAGGCCGGGGGAGACGCTTCACTTACGGCCTTCATTTACAACTTCAATCAGGAACATGGAAACGCCGCAGAATCCGCAGTGGAGACCAAGGCGAGGGAGACCTCATCTCGGCGAATGGACGAATCCGTTCCTAGGGTCTTCTTCGGCATCCACGGCGGCGTTTCCTCACCCCGCGGCGACCTCAAGGATGCAGTCGATGGGAAGACCTCTGCGACCTACGGCCTTCACGTCGATCTCCCCATTTCTGCGGGCGCCCTCATCCGCCCCCGCTTGGATATTGCCAACTACAGCGGGCGGTACGCTGTGTTGGAAGCCCAATTCCCGGGTCTCACGACCGCCTCGACAATCAAGACGCTCTGGGTAGGCGCGGAACTATTGTTGGGACAGGGCGCGGTTCAGGGTGGCGGGTGGTACTTCGGCGTTGGGCTCGGAGTCCAGAATACCAGCGTGAAAATTGACATGGTTCAGGTGCCCGTGGCGAACGTCAATGATTCCAAATCCGCACTGGGCACCAGCGTGCTCCTGGGATACCAGTTCAACACCAACATCGGTACGGAGCTACGGATCGCGGGTTCCACCCCCAAGATCGCGGTGGGTAATATGAGCGCAGATTTCTCGGCGCAGGCCGTCAGCTTTGGTCTGACCTGTCGATTCTGAAGGCTTCTTTCCATTTCAGGTGGGTGGGCCATAGCGATCTGCCAACAGGTGGGCGATGGTAATGAGGTTGCGAGTGGTGCTGTAGCCTTAGCTTCGCTCACGTTTCCAGGCAATGCTCATCCGTGCGGGGCCCCGCATCGGATTCGCCGGCTCCATTCAACGGAACCCGTGGCGCTGCAGGCATGCCGCATACTTGCGGTCAGTAATCTGGATATGGGGAATGAGCCAGGTCACCAGAAAATCGGGCATGGCCTGGGAGTTGAGGTCCCCCCTCTGCACCTTTTTGAGCAGGTCCTTGGCCTGCTGGATCAAGGCCGCATGTTCCGCAACATGGGCTTCCCGCCCATGAAAGCCGACCTCCGCCATGACCCGTTCTTCGTGGTCGAAATGAACCCAGGTTTCATAGATGAGCGCTCCCATCAAGTTCTGGGCCAGGGCTCGATCTTGCTTATCCTTCAAGGTAGCGTGCACCTGGCTCATCAGCGCGGCGAGCCGCTGGTGTTCCTCATCGAAGACGGTCACGCCAATGGTGTGCTCCACGCTGGACCAGACAAAGAACGGAGTCTCAGGTTCGGGGATTGTTTTTGAAGACCGCATGGTTATTCGACGCTGCCCAGGGTCCTCGAGGCCGGGAATGACATGAAGCCCAAGTTCCTTTCGTTGATGTGAAGCCGAAGCCGACCTCCCATCAAAGGCTGCTCGTCGATGATCTGAATTCCCGCGCTGCAACGCGAATTCCGTGCGACTTCCATGATGAGGAGACTCCCAAGATGTCTGACAAATACCGGGTGCTAGCTACTTGTAGACGCCACAGCCCACGATCTTTCCATCGAAGGACTCCACATAGGTGGTCTTGTCGAGGACCTTTCCGGTGGTGGGATTGGGGTACTTGTAGTCGACCCATCCGCCGCCCTTGGTGAGACCGGTCTTGATCAGTTCCTGGATGTAGAACTTCCCGTCGGGATCCTTCACGTTCATCCGGTTCACGCCCACCAGGTTTCCCCGGAATCCCTGGCCAAGACAGGTGCCCTGCTCATCGTAGACGAAGATGTAATTGTCCTCGCCGCTCCGGACATGGAATCGCCTTTTCGGGTTGTTGACCTCTTTGAGGAGGGCCTGAAGGCCTTTGGTCTTAGCCAAGGCAATGGCTTCCTTGACGAGTGCCTTGGCGTTGGCCTTCTGATCCTGAGCGCAGAGCGTACCGGTCAAGCAAATGAGGGCGGGAACAAGGAAGGCACGGGTCAGCATGGGACTACTCCGAGTAATAGTTGCCCTCCTTATCGTCTGATCCTGGCCCTGGTGTGAATTTAACAATGATGCAAGTCGAGGGACTGGCTGATATAGACCCTTCTGTCGCCATCATCCTGGTTGTGGCTGGATCACGAATGTAAAAAGGCGCAATTCCACAGCAGACCAAGGCGGCGAACACACCACTCTCCGCTTAGCCCACTTCGCTTCCGAAGAACTGGGCCGGAAATGAATCCCGGGCTCCCCGCTCTAGGCGGAGGTCGGGAAATCGGTGGTACTCGAGAAATCCGAGACTTTTGTAAAGACCGATGGCCTTGAAATTGTCCTGATCGACGGCGAGATGGGACGTCCGGCACCCCAGCTTCTGGAGGGCGTCCAAGGCCTTTGTGACAAGGGCTTTCCCGATACCTCTTTGGCTGGCGTCTGGATCAACGGCCACTTCGGACACATGTCCCTGGTCCGCTCCCATCCTGGAGGCCAGGACAAAGCCCAGCAGGTGACCGGATTCCGGGGCCCGGGCCACAAAGGAAGCTCCGGGCTCGAACGTTCCGCAAATCGGATGGGTGATGATTCGTTCCAGGAGGCGGACGGTCACCTCCTGGACATTCAAGGCCGGATCAGTGAGAAAATGAGGCACTTCTGCATAGGCCCTTCGCAGCAGCCCCGATGCGGGAACCAGATGATCCATATGCCAAGGCTCCAAGGCACTCCCGTTCCAGGCATCCCCAGAAGGGATCCAGGTCACCTCCATGAGCAGGCGAAGCCGAACCTGCCCAGGCCAGCCTGAAAGCAGCCGATCCAGGGTTGCGGGGGCCACCTTGAGAAGTTCCCCAGAAATACCCTGAATCAGGGGATCGGAGAAGGCGCCATGAATGGCGGCGTCCAGGAGGTCCGCTTCCACCACTTCAGTAGGCCCGCACCGGGATGCGAACATGCGTCCCACGACAAGCGTATGGCCGCTCACCCGGAGGGGCAGGTACCCCAGGAGCTTCCCCTCACCGATCCAAGCCAGCCCTCCCATGGGGCCTTCCCAAGGCTCCACCTGCCAGTGCAGGGTCCTCCAGAGCACTTCCGCCTCCTCGGCCAACAGGGGTTGGAGGTCACTGAAAGGCTGTGTGAGTAGACTCCCGAGCCTGCCCGCACAGGAAGGCGGATCTGGCGATTCCATGCTGTTCCCGAGGAGAGGCGCGTTCCAGGGCAAATCAGATGATCTATGCCGTTAGGTCCGTTCCTGAAGTGCCCGTGGCGGTGTTCGCGCCCGTCCCGGCGGAAGTGGGGGATGCCGTGGTGGCCGCGGTGGAACTGGAGCTGTTCTGGGATCCGTGGTGGTGATGGTGATGGTGCCCACCGGCCTGCTGGATCTGGGAAAACGCCTGCTGGGCCGCCGCGAGATTGCCGGACTGGAGGGCCTGACCCAGGGCTGCGAAGGAATTCTGGCTGGAGGACTGGCCGCTGGTGGAGGATGTGCCCTGGGAAGGGTTCTGCTGGAGGGCGCTGAAGGCCTGCTGGGCCGCCGTGAGATTGCCGGACTGGAGGGCCTGGCCCAGTGCCTGGAACTCGCTCTGCACCGTGCCCTGACTCTGGCTGGATGGCTGGTAGGGGTTGGTGGTGCTGGATGAAACGCTCAGGCTGGACATGACTCCTCCGTGGTAGAAAAAAGGATTGGGGTCCTTCCCAATCCAAGGGCTAGCTGTTGAGACCCTTCCAGTGGCGCCTCAGTTGAGATAGGAAGGGTATGTTTTTTAGGAGAGGCCGAGGCCGCTGCTCGGCATGTGGCATCGAGCCTGGCCTGACACTCCCGCTCGCCCGCGCTATCCTCGGTCCATGTTCCAGCGCCTCCACCTATCGCTCACGGCATGAGCCCAGCGCCCCGCCCGCCCAGTCTTCTGCGCTCGGCGGCCGTAGTGTCCTTCATGACGCTGCTGAGCCGCCTTACGGGATTGGCCCAGACCTTCTTCCTCAGCCATGTGCTGGGGGCGGGTGCGGCGGCGGACGCCTTTGCCGTGGCCTTTCGACTGCCCAACCTGCTACGCCGCTTCACCGCCGAAGGCACCATGACCGCCGCCTTCCTGCCCACCCTATCCGAAGTTGAAGCGACAGAGGGAGAGACCGCCGTGAAGGCCGTGGCGGCCCGGTTTCTCGGCACCCTGCTAGTCATCCTGCTGCTGGGCGTGGCCCTGGTGCTGCTGTGCATGGGACCCCTGGCGGGCCTGCTCACCCTGGGGCGCCCCGAGGTCCAGGGCCAGCTCACCGCCCGGCTGGGCCGCCTCATGTTCCCCTACCTGGCCCTGGTGAGCCTCACGGCGGGTTTCACGGGTCTGTTGAACCTGCGCCACCGCTTCGCCCTGGCGGCCTCGGTGTCCATCTTCTGGAACTTCGCCTTCATCGCCTTCGGCTGGACTACCCTCCGCGTTCTGGAGCGCAAAGGCCCGGTATCCTTTGAGACAGTTTCTGTCGTATGTGCCCTCGCCGTGCTGGCAGGCGGCATTGTCCAGTTACTGGTGGTGCTCCCGGCCGTGCGGAAGGAGGGCTTCGGCTTTGCCTTTGGCCTCCATCTGCGGGATCCCTGGGTCCGCAAGATCCTGCGCCGCATGGGACCGGGCCTGCTGGCGGCCGGCATCTATCCCATCAACGCGCTCATCAGCACGATGCTGGCTTCCAGGCTGCCCAACGGCGCCCAGATGATCCTCCTCAACAGCGGCATGATGGCCGAGATGGTGATGGGACTCTTCGCCATGAGCCTCGCCACCGCCGGGCTGCCCACGCTGTCGCGGCAGGCTGCGGCCCGGGACTGGCCCGCGATGAACCGCAGCCTCACGCAGTCGATCTCGGCCTCGGCCCTGCTGGTGCTACCGGCCTCCGTGGGCCTGGCGGTGCTGGCCCGACCCATCTGCGCCCTGCTCTTCCGCACGGGGGCCTACACAACCGCCGCCGCGGACTGGACGGCCGCCACGCTGGTGTTCCAGTCCGTCGGTCTCGTGTTCGTGGCCGCCCAGCGCCTGGGCAATCAGGCCCTCTATGCCCTCAAGGACTACCGGGGTCCCGCGACCCTGGCAGGCGGCACGCTGGTGCTCAACGTGGCCCTCAGCCTGATCCTGATGAAGCCCCTGGGCACCGGCGGCCTGGCCCTGGCTAACGGCCTCGCCAGCCTCGCGGGCATGGTGGGCGTCATGCTGCGCCTGGGCTCCCGCCTGCCGGAACTGAATCTCCGCCCCCTCCTGAACAGCACCGTCCGCGCCCTGGCCGCCTGCATCCTCATGGGCCTGCTGGCCTGGGGTGGCGCGCGGATCCTCGCACTGGACACCCCCCACACCTTCACCCGTGTGAATCTTGCGCTCAGGTTACTGCCCCTGGTGGCCCTCTGCGCCGGAATCTACGGCGTGGCCGCGGCAGGCTTCGGACATCCCGAGGCCCAGGAACTGGCTAGGAAACTGTCTCGGAAGCGCTAGTATCCAGGTTCGAGGTCACTCCACCCTTCGCACGTGCTCCCCTTCTTGTGGACTCTGCCTATGCTCAGACGTCTGATCGCCCTCGCAGCCCTCTCGGTGTCCCTCGGGTACGCGGGCGACCTCACGTTCCTCGCGGAGGCCATCAATCCCGGCAACGGGAAGAAGTACAAAGCCTACATCGACCAGTCAACCATCCACCCAAAAGGCGCCTACCAATCAGTCAAGCTGGTTTCCATCTATGAGAGCCCCATTTCCGCGGCGGGGTTCGCCGGGGTGAAGTCCATGGTCAACATCTTCCAGATGGACTGCCATCGCCACGTGAAGCGGGTCACCTACATCGGCTTCCTGGACTCTCAAGGGCAGGTGATCATCGATGAAAAGTACCCCGATGCCCCGGATGAACCCTTAGGGTCGGACTCCGTGGACCGGAAAGTCGAACCCTACTTGTGCATCCACTTGTCGGATCCCGTGAAGTAGACGGTCGCATTCGTCAGACGGGGCTGACCCTCGTCGGGACCCCATGCCTCCGCATGGGGTCGTGATTTGTGCCCAGGATCACTAAAGACTACCTGTTGATCATTAATGTTTGGGCCTACTAATTAACGACGTAATGATCATCTATTGAATGTCCCCTGGAACCCCGAACCACCCATGAGTGCCATTCATCGGTCCGGCTCAGATTTCCAGGCTCCTTCAATGGATGCAGCAGAAGGAGTAAATGACCTTTCCAATAACCACGGGTCGGAGGTGAACGCCTGCTGGTCCCATCTGGAGGTGGATCGTGCAACGGAAATGGGGACGAATCGCAGCCATCGTCGGGGGGTTCGCCCTCCTCGTGGGCTTGCGGGCAACCGAGAAGGCAGCGGGAAGCCAGCCAGCCACTCCCACCCAAAGCAAGGCAACCGTGGCCGAGGCGCCTCACAAGGCGGCTCCAGCCAAACCAAGTGCCAAGGAGAAGCGGGAAGAAAGCCCCCGCACCCTCGAAGGTTACGTGGAGCAGGAGAAGGCCTTCTACGATTTCCTGAAGAAGAACCACCCGCTCTTCACCGACTACGAAAAGAACGGCCGGCTGGTCGGCAAGTACCAGATCAGCGACCGCGAAGAAGAGTTCGTCGAGTTCGGTGGCGGCAAGGATTACGCAGCCCAGAACAATCGGCAGACCGCGATCACCTACCGGCTGGGGATGGAATCCATCCTGGATCTCCCCAACAAGTTCGTCGGCGCGAAGAAGTGCGGGGAATGCCATCCGATGCAGTACGAGAAGTGGTCCCGCTCGCGGCACGCCATGGTCGTGCGCTTCCCGGACGAAATGGTGGAAATCCCGGACAAGGACCTCACCAAGGGCCTGTACGGCAGCCAAGCCGCCGTGCTGCCTCCAGGGATCACCGCCGATTCCGTCTACGCCATCATCGGCACGCCCCGCACCAAGTACGGCTTCCTGGACAAGTGGCTCGTCCGCGGCACCTACCACATCGAGGGCGGCAACCTCAACGACAAGACGGGAACCCTCGTGGCTGGCGGCAACCAGTTCAGCCGAAGCTGGGCCGAATCCCTCACGCCCGATGTCGCCAAGAAGATCGCGGCCTATGTTCCGGGCTTCCCCACGACGCTAGCGGATTTCGGCGACCAGGGATCCGGCGTTTGGGGGACCAACTCCTACGGCGCCAAGAACCGGAAGAACATGCTCTTCCAGCCCGCCAGTTCCTACTGCGAGGTCTGCCACGCCTTCAAGTTCGACTTCAAGAACCAGGACGAGCTCATGGCCGCCCTCGGCAAACCCGAGGAACTGCGCAAGCACACGATCAACAAGGGCATCACCTGCGAGGAATGCCACGGCGCCGGAGCCCACCTGGTGGGCGCGCGGGGAACCGGCATGCCCTCCAACTGCGAGCGCTGCCACCAGCGCTTTGCCTGGAACGCGGATGAGGCCAAGAAGGATCCCAAGCGCGGTTTCTCGGCCTACTTCAAGGGCGGCTGCCCCTCCTGCGGCACGGAAGGCTCCCAGTCCTACTACACCACCCATAAGGAGCATGGGATGAGCTGCGGGACCTGCCACGATCCCCATGAGGTGACCGCCAACGATTGGAAGGACCCCTACACGATCCCGGCCCTGAAGAAGCAATGCCAGGATTGCCACAAGACCCAGGGCGAGTTCTTCGCCAACAACGAGATCCATGGCGGCAACCGCTGCACCAGCTGCCACATGCCGGTCATGGGCAGCTGCGAGAACTTTGTCTCCATCCAGTACCCGGACTACGGCGGCTTCGATACCCAGCGGGCTTCCCACATCTGGAAGATTCTCGTCGACCCCGAGGCCAAGACGCTCAACCCCCCCGAGGGCAAGGACCGGAACTACAAGGGCGGCGCCTGGCGCCTCACGAAGAAGGATGGAAAACCCTATATCGATCTGATGTGGTCCTGTGGCCGCACCAGCTGGGGCGACCCGGATCTCGCGCAGACGGGCGGATGCCACAGCCCCGCGCAGTCCTCCCAGCCCAAGGAGCTGCTCTTCACGAACCAGCGCATGATCTACGACAGGGTCATGACCTGGGAGAACCCCGTGAAGGCGGGCCTCGCCGAGGTGGAAGCCTCCCTCAAAAAGCTGGGCCCGATGCTCACCAAGAGCCGGCTCGGAAAGGCCCAGAAGGCCCAGGTCCAGCTGATGGTCAACCAGACCCGGGACATCGTGAAATCCATCAAGAAGGATGGCTCCTGGGGCGTCCATGCCCCCACATTCACGAAAGGGAAGCTGGACGAGGCGAAAGTGCTCGTCCAGGGTGCCCAGGCCACTCTGCAAGGGAACACCAGGGCTTCCTTGAAGACAGGCGGCGAGAACAAGGGATGAACCACTAGATATGAGGATCGAACCCAAGCCCCCAGGTGTCACCTGGGGGCTTGGCCGTCAGACGATCGATCTCAAAGGTTCATGCAGAATGAAGGTCAGCCTTAGGGCTTCGCCTCGCCCATTCTCTTCTCGGCAAGCAGAGCCCCGATGGCCTTGACCAGGGTGGCGGTGGCGTCGAGGGTCTCGGCCCGTACGGATCCCCGCAGTTCCACCACGGAGGGATCCAGCGATAGGGTGAAGCCCGCGGCGGGAACCTCGGGGATGATCGGCAGTTGCTTCTCGGTGGATCCGCCGAATATCCCGACCACCACCTGCGCTAAGTCCCGTATGCCGCGGGGGTCGAGGTAGAGCGCGAACCGGTAGTCCCGGCCCAGATCCGGCTCCACCGCCAGGATGCTGAGAGCGATTGCCTCTGGTGTCTTCTGGAGGGCTTCCATCCTGGCCTTGAGCAGTTCGGGATTGCCCATGACCGCCAGCAACCGGTGGTCATCCAGCGCACCCATGGACATCTGGATGGATTCCCCCCCGAAGATCATGGCCATGGCCGCGCGGGCCGAGGCGGCGGCGGGATCCTCGTTCTTCAGGTCCAGGCGGGTGGTCATGCCGCAGCTCGGCACGCCCGGCAGGATGTCGCGGGAGAATGAGACGGCCTCCGGCATCCCCAGATCCTGGAAGAAAGCCCTCTGCGCCTTGCTGGTCTCTTCCATGGCAGCCAGGTAGGCCTGGCTATCGGACACGCGGACCAACGAGATCAGGCCGCTCATCATGGATCCGCGCGGCGCGGGCGCGGAGAAGATTGCCGCCATCGAGCGGGTCAGGCCGCTCTGGAATTCCATGGCCTTCTGCAGCCGGGCCAAGGTGGCGGGTTGGACCTTCCCCCCCTTGTCGAGATCCTCCATGAACGCCGACTGGAAGTCGAACAGGGCGGTCCACTCCCCGCCGAAGGCCAGGGCGAAGTCCGACGTGGCCAGCCCCTTCAAGGGATGCCCCACCACCGGCGGCAGGGTCTCCAGTTCCCGGCTGAGCGGGCTGCCTGGGCTGAGGAGGGCCCGGGCTTCCACCATCAAGCCTCCGCCCTCGGAGATATCCAGGCTTCCCAGCACGTGGTGCACGCTGGTCTTGGCCAGCTCGGCCCAGCGGTCGAGCTTGGCCTGGAGGCGCGCCACCAGCTTGGCCCCCGGCTTGGCGGGCTTCTCGCCATCCTTGGGTTCCGCAGGCGGGCGCTTGAAGGATTGGCTGGCCGATCGAGCAGCTTCCTCGACAGCGGCCCGGGTGACCACCACGCTGACGTCATGACGCGCCATCCAGGTCGCGTAGGGAGCCAGTTCGACGGAGAGGGTGCGGGCGGGCTTCTTGAAGGCCGCCAGGCTGGCTTCGCGATCAGCCACCACCAGGTACCCGCCCTTGGCAGTGCCGAACCGCGGGGCTGGAGCAGGCGCCTTGGCCTGCATCTTCGGATGCGCTTTAGGCGGAGGCGCTGGTGCCTCCCAGGTCCATACGCCGCCCGTTCCCTTAGGCTTCAGACCCGTGAGGGCCGCCTGCGGATCCTTCGCAGGGAGCAGCCAGACCCAAGTCTCAGCGGCGCTGGAGTCCCGGAATGAGACTCGAAGGAGGGGCCCCGGCCCCAGCCGGGAGGGGTCAATGCCCGTCTGGCCCTGGAGCTTTAGGAAGCCGTCCTTCCCCCCGAAATGGCCCACGACCTTGGACCACTTCGCCTCCAGGCTTTTCAAATCAGGGAAGTACACCACCACCTGAGCCTGGGCTGGAATCAGTTCCAGAGCGTGGGTCGTGGCCTTGACCTGGGTCTGGGCCGCAGCCCCCGCCGCCATCGTGAGCAGAACTGGAACAGCAAACAAGCGCGAAACACGCATGGATTCTCCCGGGGATCCGCCATCCTTGCAGGACACCGGACCGCCCGCAACCCAGGGGGAAAGGCACCCCACCGCGGCGCCCATCGCGTGTTCTCACGCGCGACAAGCCGAGAAAGGCCAAGGCACCATTCGCAGGCTTCGGCCCAAGCACCCAGCCGGAGCCTCAAAGGTAAATCAAATCATCCGTGGCGAAGCCGAGCTCCCGCGCCCGAGCCAGGAGTGTCTCCATGGTGTTCGGATCCAGCTTGGGTTCCCGCGCCAGGATCCAAAAATAGGAGCGGTTCGGCCCGCAGATCATGGAGTAGCGGTCCGGGTCCAAGGCGAGGATGGTGTAGGCGCCGTAGAAGGGTCCGAAGAAGGACACCTTGAGGCGTCCTTCGCTGCTTGAACCGATGAAGACCGCCCTTCCCTCGGCCTCCTTCCACTGAGCCTTGGAGTCATTCCAGCCCCGGTTCAATACCTTGACGCTACCATCCTCGCGCAGGCTGTAGGTCGCTGTGACCTTGGTCAGCCCTCGTTCGAACCGATGGTCCATCCGGGCCACTTCGTGCCATTCACCAAGGTAGCGCTTAAGCTCGAAGCCCTGGACGGGACGGACACCTTCGGGAAGACGGGTGCAGGCTGCCACTAGCAGGGTGAAGCCCAGGGCCAACGCTTGCATTGTCCGGTTCATGTGCGCCCCCCCAGAAGGCCTGTGGATCGGACCTTCAACTCCAGCCCATGGTACCCGCCCCTCAGCGCCCCAGCCCCGCCTCGAAAGCCCGCACGGCAATCAGGAAGGCTTCAGGCGCATCCCACATGATCCAGTGTTTGGCGGTGGGGAAATGGATGACCCGGAAGGTCGGCAGGTCCTTGAAGCCATGCTGGACCAGGGTCGCTGCTGCCTTGGCCGGATCGACTTCCAACGGCCCCGCCGCGAGCTGCAGCACAGGCAAGCGGAGCTGCGCCTGGCGGGCGGCCAGGGGATCTCGGGCCATGGCCCGTAGGTAAGCCTGGAGGACTGGGACAGGCACCTTCAGGGCATCGGTCACCAATCGCTCCGTCTGCGCCGGCCCGGCCGAGATCGGGCCCATGAAGGGGGCCAGGGCCGGGGCTGGATCCTTCCCGAGTGCCACGACGATGGATTCCACCCAGCCCGCAGGAATGGCGCTCAGGAAGCTGTCCACGAGGACCAATCCCCGGAAGGCGCCGGGATCTTCGAGGACTGTCCGCGCGGCGATGGGACCGCCCATGGAATGACCCACCACCAGGCAGGGCAAGAGGCCCTCCTTCCGCACCAGGATCGCCAGATCCTTGGCCAGGACGCCGAAATCCGCACGTCCCTCCACCACCGAGGGGCCAGGACTTCCGCCACTGCCCGGCAGATCGACACTCAGGACCGTGTGGTCCCACGCGAGCTCGGCCGCCACGCCCGTCCACACTTCCTTGTTCCCGCCAAAGCCATGGATCAGGAGGACACCGGGGCCCCGGCCGATCTTCTGGAACGTAAGGTCCGCGGATGGCAGGCAGAGCGCAACGAGACAGAACAGAAGCATACGGCAACGCATGGGAACCTCCAGGACAAGGGCACCCAGGATAGCCCCTGGTGGAAGTCAACAGGCGGCCGCGGTGACGGCATTAGCTCGGACAGAGGTGCGTGAGTGGCGGAGAGTACCGATGACAACCCGAGGCCGCCCTCGCAGGAGCAGAGTCACGGGGCAGCGAATCCATAAAGTTCCCCTGAAGCCACGCTATAGGACGTCTGGCCCCCAGCCACCAGCACCTTCCCACTGGACAGAAGCGTGGCTGAATGGAACACCCTGGGGATGACAAGGGAGCCAGTATCCTGAACGGACCCGTTGGATGGGTCGTAGATCCAGGCATAGGTGCTGCCCGAGTTGTAGGGACCACCATCGGGGCCCCCACCGGCAATGAGGACAGTGCCATCGGAGAGGAGGATGGCCGTGTGGTAACCCATGATCTCACCGAATGAACCAACGGACGTGAAGGCGCCCGAGGCCAGGTCGTAGAGATCCGCACTGCCGGTCAAGCTAAAGCCCAGTCCAGCAACAAGGACCTTCCCGTTCCCCAGAAGGGTGGCCGAGAGATTCCAACGCGAGGCTGTCATGGATCCAGTGGAGGTAAAGACGCCCGTGGAGGAATCGTAGAGCTCAGCGCTGGTAGTAGAGCTATCGTCACCAACGACGAGCACCTTGCCCCCAGGGAGGAGAGTGGTTGTGAACCCGGCGTTGTACCCCGACCGGGCATTCACCATGGATCCCGTGGGCGTGAAAACGTTGGCCACGGGATCATAGAGCTCAGCGCTGGAAAGGTGGATGAGGCTGGAATCCACCAGCCCCAGGCCACCACTGATCAGTACTTGCCCGTTGGGCAGGAGCGTGGCTGTGTGGTTGCACCTTGCGGTGCCCATCACAGGGCCGCCGCTAAAGGAGGAAGTGATGGGATCGAAGATAATGGTGCTGGCCAGAGGCTGCTCCACACCGTCGCTGTTGTAACCGCTGGCACCTCCGGCCAGGAGCACCCTGCCATCTTGCAGCCGGGTGGCCGTCTGCCCAGAAGTCATCGGCATCGTGGGGCCAATCATGCTGAAGACACCCATGGCTGGATCGTACACTTCCGAACTGTAAAAGTAGCCGTAGGATCCTGTGCCCCCCACGAGGAGCACCCTTCCATCGGCAAGCAGCGTGGCTGTGTGACGGCTTCGGGCCACGACCGTGTTCCCGGTGGATTGGAAACCCACGGGAGGAATGGTGACCTGGGCGGTGGTAGTGGCCGTGGCTGTCACGCCGGCGGGATTGGTCACCGTGAGCGTGAAAGTGGTGTTCTGCTTGACATAAACTCCGCCCCCGGAGTAGCCGCTGGACAGATAAGTTGAGCCCGGGGTTACAACCCCTTGGCCATTGCTGTAGAGGGCCGTGAGGACGGTCTGACGGCCTGCCGTGACGGCGCTCGGACTGGCGGAGAAGGATTGGATGGTGGGTGCCGGAGGAGGGGGCGGCGCAGAGCTGCCGCCCCCGCCTCCGCAGGCCAGCCCCAAGGCAACCAGCAGGCCTGATGCCATCTGGTAGAGGAACCGATGGCGCTTGCCTGATCTGGATCCACGGGGAATGGGATGGCCTGGAAGAGCTTTCACGAACAGGGAGTCCTGGATGTCAGATCGGCGATTCATCTCATCTCCCAACAAGCAAAGATCTCGAAAAGCCCGTGCCAAGCCGACCCATCCATCCTGTGTCCCGGCGCTGTCATCCCGTAATATGCGGGTCTTCAAACCGCTGGGCCTAGCTATTGAGAGTCCGGCACGGACCGCTTGGTTGAAGATGAATGGGTGGTTTCGGGTCAGACTTTCGGTGCCTCTAACCCGAGTTCAGCCCAGCCTTCCTTGGTGGGGCCGTAGAGGCTGGGGATGTGCAAGCCCGCCTGGCGCATGAGGACGGTCATCTGGCCGCGATGGTGGGTCTGGTGGCTGACGAGAACGTAGAGCGCGAAGGCGCCGGTCCAGGTCTCGCCGTAGAGGCTGAAGTTGCGGCCCAGCTCGGTGTTGCTCCAGCTGCCGATGTGGTCCAGCAGGGAATCGCTCAAGGTACGGTAGGTGGCAGAAATCTCTGCCACGGTGGGCGGCGGTGGCGTGGCGATGAAGCCATCCGGGCCGAGGCCCACGGGCCCCTTCACCTTGAGGCCCAGGTTCTGGGGCAGCTCCAGCACCGTCTCCACCAGGTGCCAGGCCATGCGCCGCAGGTCGCGGTGCTGGGCGTCCACGGCCTGGTGGGCCGCCGCGTCCGGAATGGCCGCTAAAACCGCCAGGGTCTTGTCCGCCTCTTGCTGCCAGATGGTCTTGAAGTCCTCCACGCGACGGAACATGCCCACCCCCCGGAAAGTCCCCGGAAGCATAGCGCAACAAATGCGACAAGAGCAGAAAGACAACTGCTTTTTTAACCACCGATTAACACCGATGAACACCGATTAAAAACATGAGTGAATAGCTTGTCCCGGGGTATTACCTCGAAAGCATGGGCTCCGGTTGGGCCAGAGGTCGCCTTCGGCGAGCCCGTGCGGGTTGGGTCGGCACGCCCCTGAGTCCTCTCCGGCTCCCCGCGTTCTCTGCGTGATTCAGTCGCCTTTGGCCTAAGGAGATCTTCGAGGCACGGGTTGGGTCGTACCCCTCAGCCTCGTACCGTTCTCGTTCTTTTATTGGTGTTCATCGGTGTTCATCAGAGGCAAATCCTTCTTTCTTCTAAGCCTGAACGAGCCGTGCGGTGGCTCAAACCGGTGTGACGGCTCGGCGCTTGGCGGGCCAGACTTCGCGGCGGCGGGCGCGGGCGAGGCGGGTGATGAGCTCATGGCGCAAATCGGCAGGATCCACGATGGCGTCCACATGAAGTTCAGCCCCCAGCTTCTTCAGGTTGATGTCCTCGTTGTACTCGTCCCGAAGCTGCTGAACGTAGGCTATGCGTTCCTCTTCGGGTTTCTCCGCGATCTTGTTGGCGAAGACGGCATTCACGGCGGCTTCGGCGCCCATGACCGCGATGCTGGCTGTGGGCAGTGCCAGCGTGGCGTCCGGATCGAAGCCGGGCCCGCTCATGGCATAGAGGCCCGCTCCGTAGGCCTTGCGCACCACCACGCAGATGCGCGGTGTGCTGCAGCTGGCCATGGAGCTGATCATCTTCGCCCCGTGGCGGATGATGCCCTGCTTTTCCACGGCGCTGCCGATCATGAAGCCCGGCACATCGCTGAGGAACACCAGGGGAAGGCCGAAGGCGTCGCAGAGGGTGATGAAGCGCGTGGCCTTGTCGGCGCTGTCCACGAAGAGCACGCCGCCCTTCACCCGGGGCTGGTTGGCAAGGATACCCACGGGCTTCCCGTCCAGTCGCGCCAGTCCCGTGATGATCTCCCCGGCGAAGAGCTTCTTCACCTCAAGGAAGCTGCCCTCATCCACCAGCCCCTCGATGAAGTCCTTCATCTGGAAGGGGGCCATGATGTCCGGGGGCACGATGGCGCCCAGGGCCTTCGCCTTGGGCGATACCGCCTTCGGCGGGACCACGGGCAACGCGTCTTCGCAGTGCTGGGGGAAGTAGGCCAGATACTGTTGGCAGAGGGCGATGGCCTCGGTCTCGGTCTTGCACAGGAAGTCGCCGCAGCCGCTCACGGAACAGTGCATCTTCGCGCCCCCCAGGTCCTCCAGCGAGATCTTCTCGCCGATGACCATCTCCGCCATGCGGGGCGAGCCNNTGGGGCACCAGGCCCGAGAGCGCCACCTCCATGTGGAAGATGGTTCCCGCATGGCGGCGGCCCGGAAACATGTCGAGCTGGTCCGTGATGCGGGCCCCGGCGCTGTCCACCAAGTAGAGCATGGGGACTTTCATGCGCAGCGCCACTTCCTGGATGCGGATGATCTTCTCCACCGTGCGGGCGCCCCAGCTGCCGGCCTTGATGGTGCTGTCATTGGCCATCAGCGCCACGGGGCGGCCCGCCACCACTGCCGTGCCCGTGATGACGCCATCGGCCGGCAGGTCCTTCGCCAGGGCATTGGCAAAGAGGCCGTCCTCCACGAAGCTGCCCTCGTCCACCAGCAGGGCGATGCGTTCCCGGGCGAAGAGCTTGCCGGCCTCCGCGTTCTTCTCGTGGGCCTTGGCAGCGCCGCCTTTGCGGATGCGCTCAACCTCGGAATGGAACTGATCCAAATGCATGGAGACCTCGGGGCAAGGCTCCGATATTACGCTGATAAGGATCAGAACTCCGACGGGTCCCCGGTGTCCTTGAAGACCTCTTCCCGGATGATGCGCTCGGTGGCCTCGTCGAGGTATTCCATCAGGGCGTCGGCCAACTGAGTGAATTCGGGCCAAAGAATATCGTTCGCGAAACTGGGAACGACCTTGAGCATCACAGTCGTCCTGCGCTGGCCGTGCTTGCGGTAGGGTTTCAGCCCGTAACGACGGCACAGCGCCAGGAAGAGTTTGAGGTTCCAGCCGTCGCCCAGGGCGAAGCGCATCTCAACGGCTTTCTCCCTTGCCTCCGTGTCGCGTAACTTCGCCTGGATGCGCTCCCGGGCGGCCTGGGCCGCATCGCGCTCGCCCGCTGTGGCGGCCCCGGCGAAGAGAGTCTCGATCTTTCGCAGTTTTTCCTTCAGCTCGGCTTCGGTCGTCATGATGTTTCAAGCGTAGCGGCGCCCGTTCTTCAAGACAAAGTCGATGCGCTGGGGATGTATGGTCAGCCCATGCGATCCTGAAGGTATGGCGAATGCGGAGGAATCAAAGCAGCCGGGGTTCCTGACGGCGCCCTTCGTCATCCTCTGTGCCTTCTACTTCCTGGTATTCGCCGCGGGTTACCAGCTCTTCCCAGTGGTGCCCCTGCACCTCCGCGACCTGGGCGCGAGCCTCGCCGAGAGCGGCCGTTTCCAGACGGCCTTCATGCTGGGCTCGGGCTTCGGGTCGCTGTTCACGGGACCCCTCGGCGATCGCCTGGGCCAGCGCCGGGTGCTGCGCGTGGCATCCCTGGCCCTGGTGGCGATCCTCGTGGTCTACGGCTTCCTGAAGGTGCGCTGGATGTTCTACCTGCTGGCGCCCCTCCATGGCGTACTCTGGTCGGCCCTCCGGACTGCCTCCGTCGCCAAAGTGGGGGGCATCCTGCCGTTGCGACACCGAGCCCAGGGCCTTTCGTTCTTCGGCCTCACGGGACCCGGCGGCGTGGCCGTGGGTCCGCTGGTGGGCCTGTGGCTGATGCCGCACCTGGGTTTCGCCTGGATGCTGATCCTGCTGGCGGGCGTCTTCGCGGTCCTGCACGGCCTCATCGGCGCCCTGCCGAAGGAAACGCCACGCGAGATCGAAGCCATTGCCCTGTTCCAATGGCCCGATCGGGCCGTGTGGGGAACAGTGGCCGTGATGCTGCTCGTGGGCCTCGGCTTCGGGCCCATGCCACCCTACAGCGCCCAGGAAGCAAAGGCTCTGGGGATGGCCTGGCCCGCCACCTTCCTCACCTGCTTCGCCCTGGGCATGATGGCCATCCGCGGCCTGCTGGCGCTCACTGGAATGGGACGCCGCCCGGTGAGTCTGCTCCCCTCCATGATCGTGCTGGCCTCGGCAGGCTACGCCCTGCTGGCCTTCCTGCCGGGCGGCATGGTCCGTCACTTGCTGGCGGGGCTCATCTACGGTGCGGGCTACGGCATGGCGCACACCCTGCTCATCATGAATATCTTCGCCACCACGGCACCCGCGCGGGTCGGCGCCGCGGTGGGTGCCCTGTTTTTCGCCTTCGATGCGGCCACGGCCTTCGGGGCCCTGGGCCTGGGCTGGGTCATGGAGCACTTTGGTTTCCGCCGGGGCTGGGCCATCGGGGCCCTGCTGATGGCCCTGTCCATCCCCGTGGCCCGCCGCCTCGTCCGGAAGGGCCGGGCGGTGACCTCCGAACCTGAGCCCTCTGCCATCCTGGATCCATGAAGGATCTTTCCACCCCCCGCAGGCGGCTCATGACGCGGCAGTTTGCCCTGGTGTGGACGCTCACCTTCGTCACGTTTTTTGCGGCCTTCCAGCTCTTTCCCACGGTGCCGCTGCGCCTGCGGGAGCTGGGCGCGAGCCTGGCGGAAAGCGGCCGCTTCATGAGCCTGTTCACCGCCGGCAGCGCCCTGGGCGCGCTCTTCACGGGCCCTCTGGGTGACCGGGTGGGGCACCGCCGCCTGGTGGTCACGGCGGCCTTGCTCTATGCCCTCTTCCTGGGCGCCTACTCCCTGATGTCCAACCGCTGGGGATTCTACCTCCTGGCGGTGCCCCACGGCATCGTCTGGTCGGGCTTGCTCACGGCCACCATGGCCTCGCTGGCCCATGTGCTGCCCGAGGATCGCCGCGCTGATGGCCTCAGCCTCTACGGTCTGGCCAGCCCGGGTGGCGTCATCGTGGGGCCGCTGCTGGGCCTGTGGATCTTCGAGCGCTGGGGCTTCGCACCCATCGGCTGGTATCTGGCCCTCCTCTTCCTGCTGCTGGGCGCCCTGGCGACCACCCTACCCGTGGACCATCCCCACGGCCGCCCCGAAGGTTTCAGGTGGCCCGATGCCTCGGTGGCCACGCCCTGCCTGATCCTGTTCTGCGTGGCCCTGGGCTATGGCGCCCTGGGCACCTACACGGCCCAGGAGGCCCTGGCCCTGGGGATGAAGCTGCCTTCGGCCTTCCTGTCCTTCATGGCCGTGGGCATGGTGATCATGCGCCTGGTCATGCTGCGGCGCGGCTTCGGCAGGCGCCCCATCCGCAAACTCCCGGGGATGCTCCTGGGGGCCTTCGCGGGCTTGGTCCTGCTGGCCATCCTGCCCGGCGGCACCTTACGCCACGTGGTATCAGCCCTGCTCTACGGTGCGGGCTACAGCATGCTGCACACCCTCCTCAACACGAAGCTGCTGGAGTCCACGGACCCGAAACGGCGCGGGTCGGCCTTCGGCGCCCTGCTCTTCGCCTTCGACGCCGGCATCGGCCTTGGCAGCTTCAGCCTGGGCTGGACCATCGGCCACTACGGCTACCGCACGGGCTGGGCCCTGGGGGCCCTGGCCATGCTCGCCGCCCTGCCCCTGACGCTGCGGTTGAGCAGAGATTGAGCGCTGTGGTTCAGGAGGTCATCTCGAACGCCTGGCGCAGCTTGTCCCCCACCGCCTTCGCATGGGCCATCAAGGCCGGGTTGTCGATCGCCGCCATCGAGGCCACCGGATCCACGAAGGAGATCTCGGTGCCACCTTCCACCCCGCGCAGGACCACGTTGCAGGGCAGCATGACGCCGATACGGGGCTCCAGGTCCAGCGCGCCCTTGGCGAAGGCGGGGTTGCAGGCCCCCAGGATCTTGTAACGGCCAATCTCGGCGCCAAGTTTGGCGCGCAGCGTCGCCTCCACATCGATCTCGCTGAGGATGCCGAAGCCCTGCTCCGCCAAAGCAGCCCTCACCTTCGCCTCGTGCTCAGTCGGATCGCCCTTCAAGACCTTCGTCATGCAGTAGGGCATGGTTCTCTCCCTTCTACGGGTTGGTTTCGCGAGACCAAGGATTTCCAGCGTGATCAGGCCCTCCGGTGGACTTTGTGCACGGAGGCCTGGTCCAGGCACTTCACGAGCATCTCGTCGATGTTCACATGGTCGGGCAGCATGAGGCACCAGCGCACGCACTCCGCCACATCGAGCGCCGAGAGCGGCTTCACACCTTGGTAGACGGCCTTGGCCTTGTCATCATCCTTCATGCGTACATTGGAGAACTCGGTCTCGGCCATGCCCGGGTCCACCGAGGTCACGCGGATCTGCTCACCGCACAACTCCAGGCGGAGGCTCTGGGCCATGGCCTTCACGCCGAATTTCGATGCGCAGTAGACGCTGCCGCCTTCGTAGGGCTGGTGGCCCGCCGTGGAGCCGAGGAAGAAGACATGGCCCCAGCCGGCCTTGCGGAGGTGGGGAATGCCGGCGCGGATGGTCTTCACCACACCTTCGACGTTGGTGCGCATCATGGCTTCCAGATCCTCGTCCGGCGTCTCCCACATCTTGTAGGTGCCGCTGGCGAGGCCTGCATTGGCCACCAGGACGTTCAATCCGCCAAGGGCCAAAGCCGCGGCATCCACGAACGCATTCACGCTGGCGGTGTCCCGGGTGTCCACGGCCCCGGCGAAGGCCTTGATGCCATGGGCCTTTGTGAGTTCGTCGGCCAGGGCCTGCACGCGCTCCACGCGGCGGGCGCCGAGCGCGAGGTGGCAGCCCTGGGAGGCCAGCAGCCGCGCCATGGCCGCGCCGAAGCCGCTGGAGGCGCCAGTGATAAGGACGATGGGATGCTCAGGACGCATGGGATCCTCCGTGTCTCGGTGGTGGCCTATTTGTAGTTCCGATGGAACTCGCCGAGGTCCTTCACCACCTTGTGGAGTTTTTCGGTGGGCGGCAGGATAGTGGTGCGGAAGTGCGCGGTCCCGTCGGCCTGGCCGAAGCCAGACCCCGGCACGACGCAGATGCCCGTCTGCTCCAGCAGGGCCATGGCGTAGTCGAAGTCCGTGCGGCCCGGCGGCAGGGTGATGTTGGGGAAGGCGTACATGGCGCCGGCGATGACGTTGCAGGTGATGCCCTCGATGCGGTTCAGGCCCTCGGCC
>PMJK01000149.1:0-10126 GCA_003158505.1 Holophagaceae bacterium
GACATCACGGGCGGCCTGCCGCGCGTGACCGAGCTCTTCGAAGGCCGCAAGCCCAAGGAACCCGCCATCATCAGCGAAGTCACCGGCATCGCCCGCTATGGCAACCGCGTCCGCGGCAACCAGAAGGTCGTGGTCGAGGCGGAGACGGGCGAGAAGGGCGAGTACCTGATCCCTCGCGGCAAGCACATCCAGGTGCAGGACGGCGACGAGATCCGCGCCGGCGAGAAGCTCACCGAAGGCGCCGTCAGCCCCCACGACCTCCTAAAGGTCCAGGGCGACCGGGCCCTCCAGGCCTTCCTCGTCAACGAGGTCCAGGAGGTCTACCGGGCCCAGGGCGTGGTGATCAACGACAAGCACATCGAGGTGATCATCCGCCAGATGATGCGCTGGGTCCTCATCACCGACGTGGGCGACACTCAGCTCATCGTCGAGGAGAAGGTCGACAAGCACCGCTTCAAGGAGATCAACGAGCAGGCCCTCAAGGACGGCGGCCAGCCCGCCACCTGCGAGCCCCTGCTGCTGGGCATCACCAAGGCCGCGCTGACATCCGAAAGCTTCATCTCGGCCGCCAGCTTCCAGGAGACCACCCGTGTCCTCACCGAGGCCGCCCTGGAAGGCCGCGTGGACTACCTGCGTGGCCTCAAGGAGAACGTGATCCTAGGCCGCCTGATCCCCGCCGGCACCGGCATGGCCCACTACCGGAACCTGGAGATCGAGGAGGGCGAGTACCCCGAGCCCAGCCTCAACGAGTTCACCGGAGGCGACGACTTCGACGACGAATACGCCCGCATGGCCCAGCACGTCGAAGAACTGCAAGGCATGACCGAGATCGACGGCGAAGACCTGTAGCCGGAGACTCTAGTCATCGAACCACTAGGGCGGGAGCGATCCCGCCCTAGTTATGCCACCCGGTACCGGGACTGCCGTGGAATTCGGAGATCGCTGCAGTGACCTTCGGATTGAGATAATGTCATCTCTGGATACTCCGTCTTAGAGGTCTCTTCCAATCGTCCTACCTGCCGATCCTGATTCTTGGCCTGGATCAGGGATTACGAGGTTTTTGTTGCTAGAAACCCCATCACCTCAAACCAATCCTACCAAGGCTTCCAAGAAACGGCATCGATTCGCCCTGTGGACTCTCCTGCTTAGCTGTGGATCCCTGATGAGTCAGGCACCGGAGGGCTGGAATGCGCGCCAAGTCCTGGGCGCCGATGTGCCGAAGGACGTGGCCTCCTGGCTAGGCGGAGGCGTGTGGGCCGCCAACCAGAGCGGCTCGCCGGCCACCCTCATCGACTCGCTCGGTATGGGTAACAGCCTCACAGGGGCCGGCATCTCTGTGGAAGGCGGCATCAACCGGGAAGCCTGGTCCTTCGCCGTCAAGGCCCTGGCCTTCCGGGATCAAATGGGCGGCGACCGCCTGACCATCCACCAGGGCCACCTCTCCTGGCAGAGCCAGGGCGGCTGGAAGCTGGGTCTTGAAGACGAGCCCCTGGTCTGGGGCTACGGCCTGACGGGGGGGTATCTGCTGGGGGAGGCGGATCGCCCCTTCCCGAGATTCCGCGTGGCGTCTCCTCACACTCAACTCAGACTCTTAGGGGTTTCGCTCGGGACCTGGGGCTTCCAGTGGTTCATGGGGAAGCTGGAAAACGACCGCCGGATTCCCGACAACTCCCAGGAGCCCGCCTACCTCGCCGCCCTGATCCAGGCCAATGGCGAGCCCGAAGCCCCCCTGTTCAGCGGCTACCGCGTCGACGGCTCCTTCCATGACGGGAAGATCGAGTGCTATGCCAACTGGACCGTCCTCTGGGGCGGGACCCGGAATGGCGTGGCCATGACCTCTGGCTACAACCTGAAGGATTACCTGACCGCCATGACCGGGTTGAAGGATCCCCTGGCCGAGACCTCGATCAACTTCTCCGATCCGAACCATCCAGCCCCGAAGTATGTGAACGGGGCCCTCAGTTCCACCAATTTCGACCTGGGCATGCGGTTTCAGCTGGAACCCCTGGCGAACCTCTTCTCGGCGGAGCATAGCTGGGGCTACATCAGCCGGGGCACCAAGGGCATGACCCTGGAATGGGGCGTGCTCATCCACAAGCCCCTCTACTGGATCGGCCAGGATGTGAGCAGGGACATGCGGTACGCCTTGGAAACCAACTACCGGCGGGCCTGGTATGACGTGAACAACAAGGTGGTGCCGAACCTCATCGTCCCGGATGACACCTTCGGCGTGCTGTTCCAGTGGCCCGGCATCCGATTGGGGATCGAGCGTCGGAGTACGTCCAATCCAGCTGGACCGGGTTACCGGTCCTTCGTGAACAACATTTATAACGTGGGCTTCTACCGGGACGGGGATCCGCTCGGGGAGGCCCTGGGGGGGGAAGCGGACTTCACTACCCTGCGCCTCGAATGCGATGTCACGTCCAGGCTCACCAGCACCTTCTGGTTCATCCGGGGGGATCGGCCCTTCCGGGACGCCCCGAACCTGTGGGCGGCCGCTTATCCAGGGGCCATTCCCTCCGAGGATCGCTTCACGGACGTCCAGGGAGAGCTCGCCTGGAACATGGACGGGGCCCGCACCGTCCGCGCCGGCTGCGCCTGGGAAGGCCGCTCCGCCGTGAACTACATCCTGGGCAACCAGGGGAACGGCTTCCGGTGGTTCGTGGAGCTTTCCGCCCGGTGGTGAGAGGGTCTTACCCCGTCTGAATCTCTGCCGACAAAGGCAGAGCCAATTATCGGAACCTGGAGATCGAGGAGGGCGAGTACCCCGAGCCCAGCCTCAACGAGTTCACCGGAGGCGACGACTTCGACGACGAATACGCCCGCATGGCCCAGCACGTCGAAGAACTGCAAGGCATGACCGAGATCGATGGCGAGGACCTGTAGCCAGAGACCCCAGTCATTAAACAAAAAGGGCGGGAGCGATCCCGCCCTTTTTGTGCCATCCAACACTAACCAGGAACGAGGCTTTCAGGCTTGAATCTGGTAGCCTTACTTCTTATGCCTCAATCATCGGATGCCCCCGTCCTGGACCTGAAAGCCAGCCTGAAGAGGCCCCTCCAGTGGGCCTTCGCGGTAGGCCTGCTTACGGCCCTGTACACCCTCTCCATGCCGAACTCCTACAAATCCGAGGCGCGGCTATTACCAGTGGAATCCAAGGGCTCAAGTGGTTTTGGGAGCCTGGCCAGCGCCGCCGCCGCATTCGGTATCAATGTGCCCGGGGGAGACAGCAGCGATGCCAACTTCGTGGACGTCCTCAACAGCCGCTGGCTGCGGGAGCAACTGCTTCAGACCGAATTCCAGTACCACCTGCGTTCCTGGCGTTTTGGGGCAGAGCGGATCGCAAAGGGCACCCTCTACGATTACCTCCACGCGTCGAATATGGATAGGGCCGTTCAGAGTGTGAGTGGAATCCTGTCCGCCTCCCGCGATCTAAAATCCAAGGTGATTGCCATCAGCGCCGAAACCCAGTCCCCCGAACTGTCCCAGCTCATCGTGCAGCGAGCTGGAAAACTCCTTGAGGTGTTTCTCCAGGAGAAGGGGCGCACTCGTGGTGGCGCCAAAGCCGCCTTCGCTGAAGCCCGACTCACCGACGCCCGCCGAGAGATGGACGAGGCGGAAGACATTCTGCGCCGCTTCCTTGAAGGCAACCGAAATTTCCAGAGCAGCGGTGACCCCGCCGTGCGACTCAAAGGCACCCGCCTTGAAACAGAACTCCGGCTCCGCCAGCAACTGGTCAGTGCCATCGCCATGAACCGTGAACAGGCCTTGCTGGAGGAGAAGAATGATATTCCCATTCTCAACATGCTGGATCCGGGTAACTTGCCCATTGAAAAGAGCGGGCCGGTGCGAAGCAAAATCGTGATGGCGCTGTTCCTTCTATCGGGCCTTGCCGCCTGGGGCATTGAAAACCGGGAGTGGATCAAGAAACGACTGTTCGATGGACAGGAAGCCGAGACTGGAGAATCACAGTGAAGACGATCGCCATTGTTGGATGTGGCCGAATTTCTAAACGGCATGTGCAAGTTATGGCTCAACTTCCCGAGTTGCGCCTCGTGGCGGTCTGCGATGTGATTGAAGACCGGGCCCGGGAGACCGCCGAACCGCTTGGGATCCCTTACTATCTGGATGCCGTTGAGATGGTAAAAAAAGAGAAACCAGATATCGTGAGCATCCTCACGGATTCTGGATCGCATCCTCGCATCGGCAGTCAGTTGGCTCCTTATGTGTCGGTGGTGGTGGTTGAGAAACCCATGGCTCTGACCCTAGAGGATGCGGATAACCTCATCGAGGCCTGTGAAACCCATGGCACGCGATTGTTCGTGGTGAAGCAGAACCGATTCAACCCTGCCATCCAGCAGCTCCGGGGGGCTGTGGATCAAGGTCGCTTCGGGAAAATGGTGCTGGGTACCGTCCGTATCCGTTGGTCCCGCGGTCAGGATTACTACGATCAAGCCCCGTGGCGCGGCACTTGGAAACTGGATGGTGGCGTATTCACCAACCAGGCCAGTCATCACATCGACTTGCTCCAGTGGCTGATGGGGCCCGTGGAGTCCGTGAAGTCCTACATTTCCACCCGGCTCGTGAACATCGAGGCCGAGGATACCGGCGTGGCTGTTCTCAAGTTCAAGAGTGGGGCCCTCGGCGTGGTGGAGGCCACCACCGCCACTCGCCCGAAGGATTTGGAGGGTAGCATCTCAGTTCTTGGCGAAAAGGGTTCTGTCGTGGTCGGCGGATTCAGCGTGAATCGCATGGTGACTTGGAATTTCACTGAACCCGCTCCGGAAGATGAAGATGCCATCCGGGCCATCACCGATCCTCCCAATGTCTACGGCTTCGGACACCAGCCGTTCTATGAGGATATGCTGGCCTGTCTGGATTCAGGCCGACGATCCATGCTGGATGGCCTTGAAGGGCGCAAATCGCTCGAGATCATCAATGCCCTCTATGAATCTGCTTTCACGGGACGAGAGGTGCACCTTCATTACGTGCCCCAGAGCGTACCGCTCGGCCGTGGGTGAGCTGTGGAGAACGCTGTCATGTCGACCCCTGAACTGGTCCAGGACCTCCTGGCAAAGATCGAAGCCACGACAGCCAAGGTGGGGGTCGTTGGATTGGGCTATGTAGGACTTCCCTTCGCCGTTGAAAAGGGGAAGGTCGGATTCAAGGTGCTGGGCTTCGACCGTAGCGTCCACCGGGTGGATCTGGTGAACCAGGGGAAGAACTTTATCGGCGATGTGGATGACGAAGAACTCCGCGAATTGGTGTCTGGCGGATTCATCGAGGCCACCACCGACATGGATCGGTTGGCCGACATGGATGTGCTGATCATCGCCGTTCCGACGCCCCTCACGAAAAACCTGAATCCCGACCTTCAATACGTCGAGGCCGTTACCCGGGAAATAGCGAAACGCCTGCGCCCGGGGCAGCTCATCAGCCTAGAGAGCACCACCTACCCCGGCACCACCGATGAAATCATGAAGCCCATCCTGGAGCAGTCCGGTCTCAAGGTCGGTGTGGACTTTTTCCTGGCCCATAGCCCGGAACGTGTGGACCCCGGAAATCGGCGCTACACGACCAAGAATACTAATAAGGTTGTCGGAGCCTCAGATCCCGCCAGCCGCGAAATCGCCGTGGCGCTGTACCGGAAGACCATCCTGAACATCGTGCCTGTCAGCAGCGCGGCCGCGGCTGAAATGACCAAGGTCTTCGAGAACACCTTCCGGGCGGTGAATATCGCTCTGGTCAACGAACTGACCCTGCTCTGCGATCGCATGGGATTGAACGTCTGGGAGATACTGGATGCCGCCTTCACCAAGCCCTTCGGCATCATGCCCTTCTACCCCGGTCCCGGGGTAGGCGGCCACTGCATTCCCCTGGATCCCCACTACCTTGAGTGGAAGGCCCGGGAATTCAATTTCAATACCCGCTTCATCGCATTGGCCGGTGAGATCAACCGCCATATGCCCGAATTCGTGGTGGAGAAGGCCATGCGCCTGCTTAGCGACCAGGGAAAAGGATTGCGCGGAGCCCGGGTGCTTGTGCTGGGCGTGGCCTACAAGAAGGACATCGACGACCCCCGTGAAAGCCCCAGCACGGAGGTGCTGCACCTGCTGGCCCAGCGCGGCGCTGACATCACCTACCACGATCCCCACATCCCCCACTTTACCGAACACGGTCATGACCTGCGCAGCGTGCCCCTCACCGCGGGAAACCTGCATCAGGCCGATCTGGTATTGATCCTGACTGACCACACAGCGGTGGATTATGCCTTGGTGGTGAAGGAATCCATTCAGATCCTCGATACCCGGAACGCCCTGAAGCGGGTGGACGGTCCCAAACCCAACGTCGTTCTGCTCTAGGAAGTGGCCATGGAGAAACCAGCGTACATTCACCCCACTGCCGTGGTCGACGAGGGGGCCCAACTAGGCGAGGCCACCAAGGTCTGGCACTTCTGCCACGTCTACCCCAAGGCCGTGATAGGAAAACACACCATCCTGGGCCAGAACTGCATGGTGGCCAACGGCGTCACCATCGGGGATTTCTGCAAGATCCAGAACAATGTCAGCCTCTACGAGGGCGTGATCCTCGAGGACTATGTCTTCTGTGGCCCCAGCATGGTGTTCACCAATGTGACCACCCCCCGTTGCCTCTTTCCCCGCAACACCACGGAGGATTACCTCACCACGCGCGTGAAACGGGGTGCCTCTATCGGCGCCAACGCCACCATCGTGTGCGGAGTCACCTTGCATGAATGCGCCTTTGTGGCGGCCGGGGCCGTGGTCACCAAGGATGTACCCCCTTACGCCATGGTGGCGGGTGTCCCGGCCCGGGTGATCGGTTACATGTGCGAGCGGGGCGAACGGCTGGTCTTCAATGCTGCGAACGAAGCCCTCACCACCTACGGTCAGCGGTATCGGAAGAACACCGAAGGCATCGTCAGCAAGGTGGTTTGATGAGCGTGCAGACGCAAATTCCCATTCTCGACCTTCAGCCCCAGATCCAAGCCCACTGGGATGAGTTCAATGCGGCCTTTCAGCGCGTGATGCGGTCAGGTCAGTTCATCCTTGGGCCCGAAGAGAAGGCCTTCGAGCAGGAATGCGCCGCCTACCTGGGGGTAAAGCATGCCATCGGCTTGAACTCTGGAACCGATGCCCTCTACATCGCCTTGCGGGCGCTGAATATTGGTCCCGGAGATGAGGTCATCACTACCCCCTTCACCTTCTTTGCCACCGCTGAGGCCATCAGCCACGTGGGCGCCACGCCGGTCTTCGTGGACATTGAGGAAGATACGTTCAACATCGACCCTGCCCTGATCCCGGCTGCGATCACCGCGCGCACCAAGGCGATCATTCCCGTGCACCTTTTTGGGCGCCCCTGTGACCTGGACCGCATCCAGGCCGTCGCAGACAAACATGGGCTGAAGATCGTCGAAGACTGTGCCCAGAGCTTTGGTGCCACCTGGAAGGGGCGGAAGGTCGGAATCATGGGCGCCTTCGGTTGCTTCAGCTTCTTCCCAACCAAGAATCTCAGCGCCTTTGGCGATGGAGGCATGATCACGACCGACGATGACGAACTCGCGGCGACCGCACGCATGCTCCGCGTTCACGGCAGCCGTAAGAAGTATTTCAACGAGGCAGTCGGTTACAACTCACGCCTGGACGAACTGCAAGCCGCCATGCTGCGGGTGAAATTGCCCCATATCGATCTCTNNAAGGAGGCAGGTCGCTCTCCGGTACGGGGACTTGTTCAAGGAGAATGACCAGATCGTGGCGCCGACAGTGGTGGAGGGCCACGTCTTCCACCAGTACACCGTTCGCGTAAAGGGAAGGGACCGGGATACTCTCCAGGCCCAGTTGGCGGCAGCTGGCATTGGCACGATGGTCTATTACCCCGTGCCGTGCCACCGGTTGAAGCTTTATCAGAGTAGCCATGCACAGGTCAGTTGCCCTCTGGCCGAGGCTGCTTCAGTAGAAGTCCTAAGCCTACCAGTCTGGCCTGAACTGCCTTCAAGCCTACAGGCGCGCACGGTGAAGACAATTATCCAATGCCTTTGATTCCAGAGGGATTGAGTAAGGCGTTTTCTGCTTCCCAGTGGGCCGGGTCGGGTCATCCGGTGGATTTTTGAATATTTGTTAATTAGAGANNAATTAGACGGAGTGATTTTGTCGGATCAATATTTATTTGGATGCTATGAAAGAATATAAACAGGAAAGGACAAGTGGGTCTCAAAGTAACAGTTCTTATGATATTAATAACAATAATTTGACTACAGGCGAATTAAAGGTGTGAAAAAGGACTGAAATGCATGTGTTAATATTGGGACTTCCGTATTTCAGCAAATTGTTGCAGGGCCAATTGTCAGAGTTTAAGCCAGATTGGGATTTCAGGTGTTTGAAGCCGGATCTCGGTCGATTGAGAAATGTACGGACCGGCTGGGCCATCGCGAACAGTGATGTCCTCTATATGATTAGCAGTACTTTGGGTCCACACGCGGGAATCAAGCTGGCCCTTCGGCTGCGAAAGCGGGTGGTGATGCACTGGGTCGGGACCGATGTACTCGAAGCTCGTGCCGCCATGGAAGCGGGCCGGGTGGACAGGCGCTTCGTGGATGGAGTGGTCCATTGTTGTGAGGTTCCATGGATCCAGGAAGAACTGAAGGCGATCGGAATCGAGGCAACTCTGGTACCCCTTGCCGCGATTTCTATCGATGGAGCCGCTATTCCCGACCGCGCGAGTATATCTGTCCTTGGTTATGTCGGTGAAGGTCGCGAAACATTCTATGGATTACCAAGACTCTTGAGGCTGGCTGCAGCATTCCCCAACGTACCGTTCAGGTTGGCTGGGATTCAGGCCATGGCCGAATCTATTCCCTCCAATGTAACCCTTCTCGGGTGGGTGGATGACATGCCATCCGAGTACCGTCGGGCTACGCACTATCTAAGATTGCCCGACCACGATGGATTGGCCTTTTCGGTCATTGAGGCGCTGAGATGGGGGTGCGAGGTTGGCTATACCTATCCCTTCCCTTGTACGACGCAGGTCAGAAGTGATGAGAGTGCCAAGGACCTCTTGCAGGAGGGGATCAGTCGAATGGCCGTTGGGGCATGGAAGCCGAATCTAGCCGGCCATGACTACGTTGAACGCTCCTTCAACGACAAGGTGGTCCTCGCGGGCATCCTGAAAGTCCTCCAGGGCTAGACATTCGAATTCAGAACCCGGAACCGCTGAGGACCGTCTGTTATTGATACGATGCCGGACTCATCTGAAGACCTAGGAATGACGCAAGGACCACGAAAATTGCAAAGGGCAACGGCATGAATGAAGTGGGAACAGTGCACCCCCCCCCTGAGATGGGACCGGTAAGATCATTCTTCGCTTCGGCTAAAAGCGTATTCGCACGCCAAGTCGGCGTCACCTTCCTAAGCCAGGGCCTAGTTTTAGCCTGTTCGATGGTCACGGCCGCCATAACGGCCCGGTGGTTGGGACCGGTAGGCAAAGGGCAGTACGCCCTCGCGTTGATGATTCCGGGTGTACTTCAACTGATCCTCGGGTTCGGAGTCAATGTATCTAATATCTATTTCGCCGGATCTGGGAAAATTGCGGTCCCCAAATTGGCAGCCAACGGGATGGTTTTAACCCTCTTCGGATCAATATTAGGATATCTATTGATTCTGATTCTCCTATCGGGACATTTCCTAGCTGTGATCGTACCGGGTATCCGTTTACCGCTGCTTTTTCTGGGATTGCTGGTCCTGCCAATCTATTTACTCAATGCAAACCTGACATCTCTATTGCTCGGGTTGAGGCAGATGAATAGTCTAGCTATATTGAATACCGGCCAAGCCGTGTTAGTGCCTGTGTTATCCATAGTCTTCATTGTCTGGCTGCGATTGGGAGTGCCTGGGGCGATCCTGGCTTCCCTGGGAAGCAACTTGGCATTGATGGTGGGGGCGATGCTGATCTTGAGGGCAAAGGTGGGAAGGAATTGGTGCAAGTGGGATCTTCAGGTCACAAAACCAGTGTTGAGTTATGGAATTAAGGCCTACGTGGCGAACCTTCTTCAATTCTTCAACTACCGCTTAGACACGTTCATTGTCAATTCATTCATTGGCCCAGGTGGGGT
>PMJK01000149.1:10142-10865 GCA_003158505.1 Holophagaceae bacterium
GGGGCACTTGGCCTCATCATCTTCGGGAAGCTCATTATTCGAATTCTTCTTTCAAGGGCATTTCTTGGAGCCTATGTTCCAATGTTAGTTTTGCTGCCGGGAGTGATCCTATTGGGGCTAGCCAAAATATTATTTGCTGACATATTAGGTCGCGGCTATCCACAGTATTCTTCGATCATTTCAGGTAGCTCGCTGGTTATAACCATTGTTCTTGATCTTACACTCATCCCTAGAATGGGAATTACAGGGGCTGCGCTGGCATCGTCGGTCGCATACACATTCCACTTCGTTCAAGCAATAGTATTATATGCAATAATTCGACGAAGACCTGCTTTGAATTAGAAGCAGAATTAACCGATCTGCCAATTATTCGATTTGAATTCCCTTATGCGCCCAACATAACAATCCATACCATGATTAGCTTTGCAAGATTGGAAGGCTAATTGAACGGTTTATGTCTTATTCGTAGTTTGGAGGAATTTAAATTGTCGACACTTAAACCTCCATTAAATATTTTAATGATTTCGACTCTTCCACTATGGAGCATGGGAGATGGGAAAGGGGCGGCAACCTTCTTTAAAACGATAGAAGGTCTTGTGGAGCGGGGTGCCAAGGTCAGATTGCTCCTTGGTGATAAATATGTAAGTGGGCTTCCGAACGGAGTGGCCGTGCACACAATGGAAGGCGCATGGCTAAAATCTCTAATACGTGTTCCACATGTAT
>PMJK01000166.1 GCA_003158505.1 Holophagaceae bacterium
CTTCAGTGCCTGAAAGGCTTTGACGTTGTCGGCAAGGGCGGGCATGAGGGCTCCTGAAGGAAGTTCAAAGTGGGTCCCATCCCCAGCGCTCAGGCTGACCCCTGAAGGGGCAGGCCTCGGGGATGGGCCGGATCGAGGAGGCGATCCTGCTCGACGACGGGAACACCCCGGAGGAAGACTGCGCGAAAGGAAAGCGGTGATGTGAAGCCTGGATAGGGTTCCGGGGCATCGGTGAGGGAGGACTGGATCGGGCGTTCAGGTCCGTTGGGGTCCAGCAGGACCACATCCGCGTCGAGCCCCGGGCGCAGCGCCCCCTTGCGGTGCCCCTGCCCCAGGCGTTGGGCGGGATTCTCGGACAGGCGCAGGGCCAGTTCCAGGGCAGCCTGATCGGGATCATCCGCCCAGAGCTTCCAGGCCAGATGGGGTAATCCCCCCAGCCCTGCCAGGCCGTTGGCGACCTCGCGGACGTCCCGACCGTCCCAGTCATCCTTGTCGGCCCGGCAGAAGGCGCAGTGGTCGGTGGCGATCATGTCGAAGGCNNCGGTGCCCATCCGGCCGGTCCAGCCAGGACTCATCCAGCCAGAGGTACTGGGGGCAGGTCTCGCTGGAGACATCCTGCGACCCGCGGGCCGCCTGGATACGCCGGGCGGCCCCCACCGTGGACACATGAACCACATGCAGGGGCACATGTCTTTGGGCCGCCAGTGATACCAGGGCTTCCACGGATCGGATCTCCGCGGCCCCGGGGCGCAGCCGGGCATGGGCCGAGGCCTTCGAGAGGTCCAGCGAGCCCGCATCCACTTCGGCCAGCAGGTCGTCGTCTTCGCAGTGGACCAGGAAGTGGGCGCCCAGGGGCCCCATCCTCCGGAAGCTTTCATCCAGGCGTTCCTGATCCACGAAGAGACCCGCGCCCTTGTAGGTGGTATAGAACTTCAGGGTGCGGTAGCCCGCCTCGGCGAGACGGCCCAGATCCTCCCAGTCCCCTTCCTCGAAGGCTGTGGGTGTGAGGTGCCAGGCCACGTCCGAATGGCATTGGCCCTGGGCCCGTCGGCGAGCGCGCTGCAGAGCCTTCCGGAGGGTTTCATCGGGTCCCTGGGTGACGAAGGTGCACAGGGTGGTGATCCCGTTCAGGGCCGCGATGCGAGTGCCACTCTCATAATCGTCCGCCAACTCGAAGCGCCCGATGCGGTCGCCCACGTGGGTGTGGAAATCGATGAAACCAGGCAGGACGTAGCATCCCCGGGCATCCACCACCCGGTCCGGGGCAGCCCCGAGCCCATTTCCGATCCCGACGATGCGATTCCCCTCGAGCAGAAGATCCGCGTTCTCCAGCCGGCCGCCGAGGGCGATCCTGCCGTTCTGGATGAGAATCTTCATGGGCGCAGGGCCTCCAGCCTCGGCTCCACCGCTTCCGGGATCCGGAGGCGTCCGAGCGGACCATCAATATCCTTCAAACCATGGCCGGTGGCCAGAACCACTACCTTCGCATCCTGGGGCAAGGCGTCGGGACCCGCCTGGAGTTTCACGAGCCCCGCCAAGGCGGCGGCCCCAGCGGGTTCGGTGAAGATGCCCGTGCGGCTGGTCAAGCGGCTCTGGGCTGTGAAAATTTCTTCGTCCGAGACGGTGATCGTCCGTCCTTCGCTCTCCAGGATGGCGCGCCGGGCCCCATGAGCATTGCTGGGGCAGGTGACTGAAATGGAATCCGCCCGGGTGGTGGGATGGACCGCATCCGAGTAGACACCCGTCTGGACGTAGCGGTGGATGGCGTCGGAGGTCTCCGCCTGGACGCCGATGAGTTGCGGGAGACGGTCGATGAGGCCGGCCCGTTTCAGATCCACAAAGGCCTTGTACACCCCCCCAAGGATCACCCCATCGCCCACGGACACGCAGATGGCATCGGGCACCTGGTACCCGAGCTGCGCCCAGATCTCCAGACCGGCGGTCTTCTTGCCCTCGAGGGTGAGGGGATGGTAGGCGGTGTTGCGGTTCAGCCCGCCGCGCTTGTCGGTGTATTCCAGGGAAAGGCGGAAGGCGTCGTCGTAGGTCCCCTTCACGGGGATCACCGTGGCCCCGCAAAGGAGCATCTGCACGAGTTTGGCCTTCGGGGCATTCTGCGGTACGAAGATGAGGGCCTGTAGTCCGGCGGAGGCGCAGACCGCGGCCAGGGCCGAGGCGGCATTGCCGGTGGAGGCGGCCACGATGAGGTCGATGCCCAGGCGACGCGCTTCGGCGACCACCAGGAATGAGGCGCGATCCTTGAGGCTGCCACTGGGATTGAGGCCGTCGTTCTTGACCCAGAGGCGGTCCAGCCCCAGCTCCGCGCCCAGGCGGTCCACCGGGGCCAGGGGCGTGCGGCCCACGGCCAGGGGCGGGTGGAACTCGGGTTCCACGGCGCAGAAGAGGTTCCAGTCCGGGCGACTCGGGTCGAAGGCACCTCGAATCGCGGCGTAATCGAAAACGACCTCCAACACACCCGTGAGGGGGATGCCGGGGTGATATGCCTTCCCACATTCCGGACACAGATAGCGAACCTGCTCGCGGGAGTATTGCCGCCCACAATCTGTGCATCGGTAGGTGAAGGAGATCATGCAGCGAAACTCAGACAAAATCCGCGCGGGAGAGGGCTCCCGCGCGGGTGTTCAGGAATGGCTAGAAGTGGAATTCGGCCGAGAGCATCAGGGCGGTGGTCCGCTCGTTGTTCAGACCCTGCCAGGCTCCGAAGGGGTTGGCACCCGGATAAGAAGTGAAGATCTTGCCGCCGAACTTGTAGTTCCAGTACTCGAAGCCGGGGCCGATCAGGAAGGCGCCGTGCTTGCGGCCGAAGATGCTGCTGGCATCGAACATCAGGTACATGTCGCC
>PMJK01000033.1:0-12139 GCA_003158505.1 Holophagaceae bacterium
CCTTCATCGACAAGGCCCTGGCCATCGCCGCCCGGCCCGGCGTGGTGTTCTGCTCCTTCGGGGACATGCTCCGGGTGCCGGGCTCCAGCGAGGATCTGCTGCGCGTGAAATCCCGGGGCGGGGATGTCCGGATCGTCTACTCGGCCCTGGACGCGGTCCAGTTGGCGACGCGCCTGCCCGAGCGGGAGGTGGTGTTCTTCGCCGTGGGCTTCGAGACGACCGCCCCTGCCAACGCCCTGGCGGTGCGGGAAGCGCGTCGGCTGGGCCTGCGCAACCTCAGCCTCCTGGTGTCCCACGTGCGGGTGCCCCCGGCCCTGGAACTGCTGCTGGAATCCGGCAAGGCCCAAGTGGACGCCTTCCTCGCCGCCGGCCACGTCTGCGCCGTCATGGGCACGGAGGAATACCTCCCGCTTGCCGCACGCCACCACGTTCCCATCGTGGTCACTGGGTTCGAACCGGTGGACCTGCTCCGGGGCATCCTGGACTGTGTGACGCAACTGGAGGAGGGCCGGGCCGAAGTGACCAACGCCTATGAGCGGGTGGTCGCCCCCGGCGGCAACCCCACCGCCCGGGCGCTTCTGGAGGAGGTCTTCCAGGTGGTGGACCGGGCCTGGCGGGGCCTGGGTGACATCCCCCGCAGCGGGTTCGCCCTGCGGGAGGGCTTCGAGGACCTGGACGCGGAACTCCGCTTCGGGGTGACAGGCCTCGGCGGTTCCGAATCCCCCGAGTGCCGCAGCGGCGAGGTGCTCCAGGGCATCCTGTGGCCCCGGGACTGCCCCGCCTTCGGCACTCGCTGCACCCCGGAACATCCCCTCGGCGCCACCATGGTCAGCACTGAAGGGGCCTGCGCCGCCCACTACCGCTACCGCCGCCCCGGAGAAGCCTGACATGGCCGAATTCCACCTGGAATGCCCGCTCCCCCTTCCGGCTGACACGGTCCAGATGGCCCACGGTGGCGGTGGCCGGGTCATGCGCAACCTCATCGAATCCCTGCTCGTCCCCGCCTTCGCCAATCCCGCCCTGGACGCCCGCCACGATGCCGCCCTGCTGGACCTGGGGGGAGCCCGGCTGGCCTTCACCACCGATAGCTTCGTGGTTTCGCCAAGGACCTTCCCCGGCGGGGACATCGGCGAGCTGGCGGTCTACGGGACGGTGAATGACCTCGCCTGCGGGGGGGCCCTGCCCCGCTTCCTGAGCTGTGCCCTCATCCTGGAGGAAGGCCTTCCCCTGGCCGAGCTGGCAACCCACGTGGCTTCCATGCAGCGCGCGGCCCTCCGCTGCGGCGTGGACATCGTCACCGGGGACATCAAGGTGGTGGACCGGGGCCGGGGCGACGGCGTCTACATCAACACCGCGGGCATCGGTCTGGTTCCCCAGGGGCGTCAGGTAGGCCCCCGCCAGGTCCGCCCGGGCGATGCCATCCTCGTCTCTGGAGACCTGGGCCGGCACGGCGTGGCCGTACTCTCCGTGCGGGAAGGTCTCGCCTTTGCGTCTCCGGTGCAAAGCGACTGCGCTCCGGTCCATCACCTGGCCGAAGCGCTCTGGGCAGCGGGCATCGACGTCCACTGCCTGCGGGATCCGACGCGGGGCGGGCTCGGGGCAGTGCTCAACGAAATCGCCCTGGACAGCGGACTGGCCCTGGAGGTGCGGGAGCGAGACATACCCATTGCTGCCGCCGTGGCGGCGGCCTGCGAGCTGCTGGGCCTCGACCCCCTCCACGTGGCCTGCGAGGGCCGGCTGGTGGCCTTCGTCCCCGGACCCCAGGCCGAAACGGCCCTGGCGGCTCTGCACCGGCTGCCAGACGGAGAGGGTGCGGCCATCATCGGGCGGGTTCTCGAATCCGGCCAGGTCCCGGTCACCCTCCGCACCCGTCTCGGCACGGACCGCATCCTCGACCTTCCCACCGGAGAGCAACTGCCTCGAATCTGCTAGTGGCTCTTCCCTGCCGAGTTGAATGGCAACTCGACGCGCCCGCGGTGACTCTGGATATCCAACTCGGGGAGGTGGACATCGAGGCCCTTGAGGTGCCTACTCAGAAAAAATTCTGAGGCCGCTGACTAGCGGAAGGCCATGGTGCTTTTGTGGCGGGCCTTCCAGGTGAGCGAAAGGCGGGCCTGCGGAGTAGTGGACATGCCCAGATATAGCTGCCGGTACCGGCAGCCTGCGACATTCAGATGGCACCACCCACCAATGGGAGGTCGCCGCTTGTGGGAATCATCTATGTGTCGCAGAAACGTCAATTGCCTGTTTGTGCAGAACCCTGATTACTGAAGCGCCCTGTCGAAGTAGGCGGCGAGTTCCTCACCCAGGGTGGCGAGGAAGGTCTTCCGATCGAACCCGGGCGGATCCGCTGCGATGTCCCCGTCTGGTGTGGCGATGGCCATGGTTGGTGTATTCATGAACGCGAAGTGCCAAGCGTTGGGCACCCTGTGCAGCTCCGCGCCAGGCAGGTTCCTGGCCACCCATTCCGCATGGAACTTCGGCACCAGGTACCGGTCGCTGGCCGCTTCCCAGATGGCGCTCGGGATCCGCACACCCGCCAGTGACTCCGCAGTGAACAGGACACCCACCGGCGCCAGGGCCGCCACCGCCCGCACTCGCGGGTCCTTCAGTTCCGCACTCTGGACGGCCGGCACCGCCGGAGGTGCGGGTTCCTGCGCCGGGCGTCCCATGCTGCAAAATATCGGGTCCTCCGCGCCTTCCTTGAGGCAATGCTGGCGCAGTCGCGTCAGATCAGGCTTCCCTCCGGCCAGGGCCAGCACCGTGTAGCCGCCGGCGGAATGCCCCAGGGCCCCGATGCGCGGGCCGTGAGCGTCGCGGGGTATGCGGTCCTTCCACTTCGGTTCGGCCAGCAGCGCGTCGAGGACCTGGGAAATCTGGCGCGGCCGCACGGACCAGTACCGCTCCGGAGGCTTCTTCAGCAGAGTGTCCTCCTGCCAGTTATCCCCCGGATGCCGAAGAGCTGCCACCATGTAGCCATGGTCTGCAAGGGCCTCACAGAGCCGGCTGTGTCCGAGTTCCGAACCACCGACGCCGTGGCTGACCAGGATCAGACCCTTGAACGTGGGTTCCGGGTCCGCGTACATGGCCACGTTCACAGTGAAGGGGCCCATGGCGATGGCGTGCGCCTTCGCCTGGGTCGGGTAATACAGTGCCACGGTGGCGTCCCGGTCACCGCATGGGACGTGGATCTCCTGCCATCCCACCTGGAATGCGAAAGCCTGGGCCGCGGACAGCAGCCAGGTCAGGAAAGGTCGGATGAGGTAGCGCATGACGATGACCCCCGAAGTTGCCTGGCCGGCATGGGACCTGACGATTGATCCTACAAAGGTGACACCGAGTTCGGTACCGCGAGACCCTAACCTTGGATCTGGATAATCCATGGTAAGTCCCCTGGGAAGGCTGAGTGCTGGGCTCGCAATGGTCCACCGAGTCGCATCCGCGGGGGCTCCTTTACATGAGTCAACCTCCACCTTGTTAGCTTTCCTTGTCGGCCCCTCCTCCCCGGGTCAAAATGGAGTGTTTGGACCGAGTCACGGTTCAGACCTTGGATTTCAATCAGGAGAAGGGCCCACTATGCATGGTTCAAAACCGGACAATTACCTCAAGGAATGGCAATCCCAGGAAGCCATCGCGGAACGGATGCTGCCTGTCATCGGCAGTCTCTACCGGGACAAGAACATCGTGGTCACCGTGTACGGCCGCTCCCTGGTCAACAGCACGGCCATCGACATTCTCAAGGCCCACCGCTTCGCCCGGCAGATCCTCGATAACGAGCTGTCGGTAGCGGATTCATGGCCCCTGCTGGAGGCGATCAGCAAGCTGGATCTGGCTCCGGCGCGCATCGACCTGGGCAAGCTGACCTTCCACTTCGGCACCGAAGGCGGCGGCTTGTTCGCGGAAGCCTACGTGCGCAGGGAACTGGCCAGCGTCCACACCGGTGTGGGCCCCATCCTGGATGAACCGCAGGACATCGTCCTCTACGGGTTCGGCCGCATCGGCCGCCTGCTGGCCCGCATCCTCATCGAGAAGGCCGGCAGCGGCGAGAAATTCCGCCTCAAGGCCGCCGTCGTGCGGAAGGGTGCCGCGGATGACCTCCTCAAGCGCGCCAGTCTGCTGCGCCGCGACTCGGTCCACGGGCCTTTCAACGGCATCATCACCATTGATGAGGAAGAGAACGCCATCATCGCCAACGGCAACATGATCCGCATCATCTACGCGGATTCTCCCGAAAGTGTCGACTACACCCAGTACGGCATCCGCAACGCCATCCTGATCGACAACACCGGCAAGTGGCGGGACCGGGCGGGGCTGGGCAGGCACCTCCTGGCGCCGGGCATCGCCAAGGTCATCCTGACCGCTCCGGGCAAAGGGGACATCCCCAATGTGGTGGCCGGGGTCAACCACGACCTGATCACGGACCAGGAGCAGATCTTCTCGGCGGCCAGCTGCACCACCAATGCCATCGTGCCGGTCCTGAAAGCCCTCAACGACCGGTACGGCATCGTTCACGGCCACATCGAGACCTGCCATTCCTATACCAACGACCAGAACCTGATCGACAACTACCACAAGGCCTCCCGCCGGGGCCGCAGCGCGCCCCTGAACATGGTCATCACCGAGACCGGCGCCGCCAAGGCGGTGGCCAAGGTCATCCCGGAGCTGGGCGGCAAACTGACCGGCAACGCCATCCGGGTGCCGACTCCCAACGTGTCGCTGGCCATCCTCAACCTGGAGCTGGGCCAGGAGGCGACGGTGGCCGAAATCAACAGCTACCTGCGGGGCATGTCCCTGGAATCGCCCCTTCAGAACCAGATCGACTACACCAATTCACCGGAAGTAGTTTCCAGCGATTTCGTCGGTTCCCGCCATGCCGGCGTGGTGGATTCCCTGGCGACGATCGCCGAGGGGAACCGTTGCGTGCTGTACGTCTGGTACGACAACGAATTCGGCTACAGCTGCCAGGTGGTCAGGATGGTGCAGAAAATGGCCGGGATCGAACTTCCGGCGCTGCCGTAGCGGCCTGAAAGCGCCGTCGGGATGACCCTCTCGAACGATTCCACGGGGGACGTCGGCAACGAACCCGCCGCAACTCGCCGCATCGCCCACTTGGACATGGACGCCTATTTCGCGTCGGTGGAGCTGCTGCGCTATCCGGAGCTGCGGGGACAGCCCGTGGTCATCGGCGGCCGTCGCCGCACCGCCCTCACGGATTCAGAAGGGTTCCAGCGCCTTTGTACCTACGCCGGCCGCGGTGTGGTGACCACGGCCACCTACGAGGCCCGCGCCTTCGGCGTGCGTTCGGGCATGGGTCTGATGAAGGCGGCGGCGCTGGCCCCGGAGGCCATCCTGCTGCCCGGCGACTACGAAACCTACAGCCGGATTTCGCGCACCTTCAAGGCCGCCGTGGCCGCCATCGCGCCCCGGATCGAGGACCGGGGCATCGACGAGATCTACCTCGATCTCACGGACGTGCCTGGCGAGACGCGAGCCCTCGCCCAGCGACTCAAGGAGGCCGTGCGTGGGGCCACGGGGCTCTCCTGTTCCATCGGCGTGACGCCCAACAAGCTGCTCTCCAAAATCGCCTCCGAGTTCCAGAAGCCCGATGGCCTCACGATTCTGGGCCTGGAAGACATCCCGACCCGGATCTGGCCCCTGCCCTGCTCGGCCATCAACGGCATCGGCCCCAAGGCCAGCGCCAAGCTGGAATCCTTCCAGATCCGCACCATCGGGGAACTGGCCGAAGCTGATCCGGCGTTTCTCGTGGATCGCTTCGGCAAGAGCTATGGCGCCTGGCTGCACGAGGTGGCCCATGGGCGGGACGAGCGGCCCCTGACGACCTCGCGGGAACCCAAGTCCATCAGCCGGGAGACCACCTTCGAACGGGATCTTCATCCCAAGCACGATCGGGAAGAACTCACGCGCATACTCCTCAACCTCTGCGAGCGCCTGGCGGAGGACCTCGCGCGCAAGGGCTACCTGGCCGGGAACGTGGGCCTCAAGTTGCGCTACGAGGATTTCTCGACGATCACGCGGGACCATGCCCTCGAGGTTCCGGTCGCCGATACCAACGCCCTGCGCGATGCGGTCCGGACCTGCCTGAAGCGCGTGCCCCTGGATCGGAAACTGCGCCTCCTGGGTATTCGGGCAGGGTCGCTGATCAGGGCGGAGGAATACCGATCGCACGCCCCGGCACCCCCGCGCGTGGCCGAACCTGGGCTCTTCACGGCCTCGGACCTCTGAAGCCGAGCCAGGCCCCAGGGTTTTGGGTTTTCCCGCAATTCAGGCACCTTAAGGGGGATCCCGGAGCAGGCATGAGATTGGGTGGGCTATTCCTGGGCTTGGTCTGTTGCGGGGCCTCGCTCTGCGCCCAGGAGGTGCTGCGCCTCCAGCCCCAGGCGCCGGACGGCGTCACGCGGTTCGCCCCCCAGTGGCTGGCCCCCGGTCAGAAGCCCGTGGCCCTGGCGCTCCGGGGCGGCTCCGCCAAGGCGCTGGCCCACATTGGGATCCTCCAGCGCTTCGAGGAGGAGGGCATTCCCGTGGGCGGCCTCACCGGCACCAGCGGCGGCGCCCTGATCGCGGGCCTCATCGGCGCCGGCTACTCCCCCAAGGCCATCCAGCAGCTCTTCAAGGACATCGATTTCGGCGCACCGCTGGACGACCGGCTGCGCTCCCCGGGCTGCACCCTCAGCGAGGATGAGATCCGCCGGTCCAATCTCTTCGAGATCGACTTCGTCCACGGGAACCTGGACCTGTTGCCCGGGCAGGAACGGGCCCGGCGGCTGAGCTACCTCCTGTGGCGGCTTCTGGGACGGGCCTTCCTGGAGGTGGGCAGCGACTTCGATCGCGGCCGCATCCCCGTGCGCATCGTGGCCTCGGATCTGCAGTCCGGCGACCCCTGGGTCTTCCGCAGCGGCTACCTGCCGGAAGCGGTTCGGGCCTCCATGTCCATCCCCGGCGTCTTGGCGCCGGTGGAGGTCCGCGGCCACCAGCTGGTGGACGGCGGGCTGGTGGAGAACCTCCCCGTGGCCGCCTCCCGGCAGGCCTTCCCCGGCATGCTCCAGGTGGGCGTCGACATCGGGCGCAGCTGGGATGCCTCGAAGATCATGGATCCGGGCACGCTCATGGGCCGGTCCCTGGACACCGCCATGCGCCAAATCGAACGCCTCAGCCACCAGCAGGCGGACCTGCTCCTGGCCCCCCACACGGACACGGCCAACGACTTCGAGTTCCGGGAGCAGGTGGACCAGCTGGTGGCCGCCGGGCGCACCGCCTTCGACGAAGGCCTCCCGGCCCTCGAAGCCCTGCTGTATGGACCGCAGGCCACGGTCCCCGAGGCCCGCGGGCTGCGGGTGGAAGGCGCGGCTCCCGCAGGGCTGGACGCCCTCCTGAAGGCCTGCCTGCCGCGAGAAGGCCCCCTGCTCCGCAGGGATCTCTTCCGCCTGCTGCGCCATCTCCACCAGTCCCTTCCCATCCAGAGCGCGGCCATCACCCTGCCGCCCAGGGCCGAGGGCGAGGCCGTGCTGCGGCTCCAACTCCAGCCCGCCGTCCGCCACGTGGAACTGGAGCTGGACGCCGGCCTGCCCGCCGCCGAAGCCGCCCGGTTCCGCCGGCTCGCCGCCCGGGAGGGCCTCCAGGAGGGCCAGCCCTTCGACGCCGTGGCCCTGGATGGGTTCATCCGGCAGGTGGCCTTTGGCGAAACCCTGACCTCCTTCCGGGGGACGGCCTTCGACCCTGCCACCGGCGCGCTGCACCTGCAGGCGGCACCGATTCGCCTCAAGGCCGTGGAGATCCCTCCCGGCGGATTCCGGGATGCCATCGCCCGTCTGTTCGCCCCGCTGGTGGGCGCCCCCATTTCCGTTCAGGCTCTCCTCCTGCACCTGGACGAGACCCGGAACCGGTTCAACTGCACCAGCCTCGATGGTCAGATCGAATCCACCCCCGAAGGCGTGATCCTCCACCTCGATCCGGAGCGGGAACGGGTCTTCACGCTGGGTCTCCAGGTGGCCTACGAGACCACCTGGGGCGGCCACTTCGCCGTGGATGCCAAGGTGCGCAACCCCTTGGGCTTTGGCTCCACGGCGCGCTTCCAGGGGTCCTTCAACTCGCTCCAGCAGCAGGGCACGGTCTCCCTCGCCCGGGATCTGGCGAGCCTCCCGGGGGTGGGTGGGGAACTCTATGGCTACGGCTTTCGCGAGACCTTCCATTCCGATCTTCGAATGGTGGGCGCGCCACCCAATCCGGGGCTCGATTCCCGGCTCAAGTACGGGGGTGAAGGACTGGGGCTCTGGTTCCGTTTCGGGCAGGAGGACAAGGCCCTCGCCCGGATCGACGTCGACCAGCGCACTTCCACCTTCGACCTGTTTGGCGTGCCGGAACCCGAGGGCACCTCCCAGGTCGCCCAGGCCTCCCTGGAATGGGACAACCTCGACTACCACCTGCTGCCCACCTCGGGTTCCGTGTTCCGCCTGCGCGGCGGCAGCAGCCTTTCCGCCGAAGCGAATCGGGTCACTCAGGATCCCTTCGAATTCGCCCACGGGCAGTTCCGCCATCTGCAGGCCATTCCCGGCGTGGACGTGAGTCTGGACCTGGGAGCGGAGCTCGGGCTCGGCTGGCACACCCCCGTGGACCGCTGGTACATCCTGGGCGGCAGCAATTCCATCATCGGCAGCAACAGCGCCTCCTACTTGCTGCCCAACTTCGGCACGGTCAGCCTGGGCCTGCCCTTCACTTCTGTGGGCGTGCTGGGGCTGGGGGTGCAGCTGATGCCGCGGGTGGACTGGACCCGGGCCGCCGCCAGCCCCCAGCAGCTCAGCGGCGGCCTGCGCGTCCTGGGGACCGGCCTGATCGTCCGTTCCATCGTGCGCAATTTCTATGTGGAGCTGGCCTACGGACAGACCCAGACCCGGGGGACGAGCACGAACGGAACCCAAAAGAACAACGAGGTGTCCTTCCTGGTGGGGGCCCGACCCTTCGATCTTTGGAAGCATCGCTAGCCGCGCCCGGGTGCGGCAGCCTTGCTACACTGACCGCACCCTCCGAGGCTCCCATGAAGCTGAATCGCCCCAAGCTCAATGACCAGCCTGCTTGCGGTCTTTGACGTGGGGGCCACCGAGGGCGGCCTGGCCGGATTCTGATGACGGTCCGCCTGCGCACCGTCCTGGGCACCGGCCTTCTGGTCCTGGCTTCGGTCGGCGGCCTGAAGGCCGATTCCGCTCGCGTCCTGAAGGCGATCCAGATCGAAGGCGGCAATGAGGATGACCGCCAGTTTGCCGCGGCGGCCCTGGGCTTGAAGCCCGGCCAATCCGTGGAGGACGCGGAATTCCAGCAGGCCCTGGCTGCGGTGCGCCTCGTCGACCGGTATCTTTCGGTGGAAGGAACCATCGGGGCGGATGGCGCGGTGGTCCTGAGGCTGACCCCGCTGATGCCCCTGGCCACCTGGCGCTGGGAAGGGGATGCCGTTCCGAAAGCCCTGCGGAAGACCCTGCTTCCTGAACTTCGCAAGGGCCAATACCTGGGGCCCGAGCGAAGGACGGTGCTCACGGGGGTCGCCGAGCAGCGGTTGAGAGAGGCCGGTTATCCCGAGGCCAAGGTCACGGCCATCCAGGAGCAGGCAGGCCGCCATCTGCGGCTGACGCTGACCCTCGGCGCTCCTGCCATGATCCGGGAGATTCGCATCGAAGGGGATCCTGCGCCTTACACGCGGGAATCCCTCCTGAAGATCGCCGGCCTCCGGCCGGGGGTCTCGTTCTGGACGCCGACTGTCATCCGCGAGGCCCAGCGGAACATCCGGCAGCGGCTGGTGAAGAACGATCGGCTCGAGAGCTCCGTGCGGCTGGAACCCACCAGCGAGCCGGGCGTGATGCTGCTCGAGATCCATCCGGGGCCCAAGGTGACCCTTCGGGCCATAGGGTTGAACCCGCTGGCCATCGTGTGGGGCCGGCCCTGGCTGTCGGAATTCGTGCCCTTGGCCCGGGCGGACCGGTACTCGCCGAGCCTGCTCGAGGAGGGAGCGGGCCGCATCACGACCTATTTCCGCAATCAGGGCTACCCGGAAACGAAGGTCACCTACGAACGCAAGGTGACCGCTGGAACGGCGGACTGGCCCGAGGCGGTGACCGTCACCTATGTCGTGGAACGGGGCCCCCAGCGGGACCTCGGTCGGGTGTTGTTCGAGGGCAATCGCGAGCTGTCCGACAAGGAGCTGCATGCGGCGGCCGCCATGCCCAAGCGGTACCTGCTGCTGGCGCCCCTCGCCAAGTCCGAGGCCGTCCTGGCCCTGGAAGACCGGGTGACCGCCTACTACCTGCAGCGGGGCTTCCCCGACGTGCGCATCCGGCGTCGCGTGGAGACGGCCAAGGATGGCTCCGTTGACCTGCGCCTGATCATTCATGAAGGGCAGCGCCGGTTCGTCAACGCCCTGGTGCTGGACCTGCCCGACGAGCCCGGCTTTCCCCGGCAGAACCTGTCCCAAAGCCTGCTGCTCGCGATGTCCGACCGGCCCGTGCTGGTGGCCGGCAGCACCCAGTATTATGCGAATCGGCGGCACCTCCAGGGCACCCATGGAACGATGGAGTCCACTCCCCAGGGGGTGCGGCTGACCTTCCAGCCGCCGCTGCCCCTGAACCGGAATGATCTGGCCCTGGTGGTGTCGGACCTGCGCCGGCGGCTTTCCTCCGCCGGAGCGGCGAACCCCCAGGTGAAACTCGCCTTCGAGGAGGACGCGTCCCAGCCCATCGTCCGGATCCAGATCCCGTCCCAGCCCCTGGATCACGCCCGGCGCCTGGTGGTGGAGGGCAGCGACCGGACCCGGGCCCGCGCCGTGCTGCGCGAGATGGAACTGCCGACCGGTGCCCCGCTGGACCCCGCCAAACTGGATCAGGGCCAGATCCAGCTGGGCGGCCTGGGGGCCTTCCAGCGCGTGGACCTGCTCACCCTGAAGGATCTTCCCGGACAGGGCCAGCAGCCCTGGCAGCGCGGCGACCTGGCCCTCCGGCTGGAGGAGCGGAGCCCCTGGGTGTTCACGGAGGGCTTCGGCTATGACAACATCCAGGGCTACCACTTCGACCTGAACGCGCAGCAGCAGAACATCGGCGGCATGGGGCGGGTCCTGGACTACGGCATCCGCGCCGGGGACCAGACGCTGAACATCCCGGCCCTGCGCGAGGCCTTTCCCACCGGCGACATCAAGCGGTCCCTGGACGTCTTCGGCATCGGCTACACGGATCCCTGGTTCATGCCGGGCACCTTCGACACCTGGCTGCCTTCCCGCACCCGCTTCCATACCGAAGCCGCCTACATCGAAGAGGCCCAGGCGGCCTATTTCGCACGGCGGCGACGCTTCCTTTCGAACATCGAATGGAAGATCGGTCCGGTGCAGACCGTCCAATTCGGGTACCGCTTCGAGCGCGTGGAGGTGGAGGCCAATACCGACAGTAATGGCGTTCCACTGCTCTCGACGGAGGACCTCCTCCTGCTGGCCAAGACCCCACCCCGCAGCATCATTTCCGCCCCCTACCTGCAGGTGACCGTGGACCGGAGGGACCGCCCCGCCGACCCCACCCAGGGGACCTATTTCATGGGGCGGCTGGAACTGGCGGCCCAGGCCTTTGGCACCTCCACCAACAGCAGCTTCGTGAAGCTGGACCTGCGGCACCAGTGGAACTGGGCGATGGGATTCAATGCCGAGAACGGGGTGGTGATGGCCGGCCTCCGGCTGGGGCTGGCGCGCCCGACGTCCTCAACCTCCCAGGAACTGCCCTTGTCCGAGCGCTTCTTCGGGGGCGGGTCCTACACGGTGCGCGGCGTGGAGCCGGACATGCTGGGGGAGGTGGCGCGGACCACAGGCACCGCAACGCAGCCGTCGCAGCTCATCCCATTGGGCGGCCAGGCCATTGCCGTGATCAGCCTGGAATACCGGTTCCCGCTGTTCGGAGGGCAGAGTGTCTGGGGCGAAGTCTTTGTCGATTCCGGCCAGGTCTACAGCAACCTGCTCTGGGTCACGGTTCCCGTCGATCCCACCAAAACGGGCCCCAACGACCCCACCATGCGCATTCCCCCCACCTTCCCGCCTCTGCGCACCACGCCGGGCCTGGGGCTGATCTTCAAGCTGGGGTTCCCCCTCAAGCTGGAATACGCC
>PMJK01000033.1:12152-45700 GCA_003158505.1 Holophagaceae bacterium
CCGAACAGGGTGGGGACGATTCTCAAGGCCCTGATGACCTCGGCATCGCCGATGACACCCTCGTCATCTATTCCACCTACAACGGCCCGCACATGAACTCCTGGCCCGACGCGGCCATGACGCCCTTCCGCAGCGAGAAGTATTCCAACTGGGAAGGCGCCTTCCGCGTGCCCGCCATGGTGCGCTGGCCCGGCCACCTCCAGGCCGGTACGGTCTCCAACGACATCGTGTCTCACCTGGACTGGGTGTCCACCGTCATGGCCGCAGTGGGCGTACCTGATGTGAAGGAACAGCTCCTGAAGGGCATGAAGGTCGGGGACAAGACCTTCAAGGTGCATCTGGACGGCTACAACATGCTGCCCCTGCTGACAGGCGAAACCAAGGAGGATCCCCGCAAGGAGTTCTTCTACTTCAACGACGACGCCGAGCTGGTCGGACTGCGCTACGACAACTGGAAGATTGTCTTCGAGGAACAGCAGGCCCAGGGCACGATGAAGATTTGGAGCACTCCGTTTGTCACCCTGCGGGTGCCGAAGATCTTCAACCTGCGCACGGATCCCATTGAGCGCGCCGACATCACCTCGAACACCTACTACGACTGGCTGCTCAACCACGCCTTTATCTTCGTGCCGGTGCAGGCCATCACCGGCCAGTTCATCGGCACATTCAAGGAGTTCCCGCCCAGCCAGAAGGCCGGCAGCTTCAGCCTTGGCGATGCTCTGGACAAGCTGACCGTGGGCGCAAGCGGCAGCAAGTAAGGCCGAATTGCCGAGAACGTTTGACTCGCAGCACCGGGCCGCACCCGAATCCAACGGGTGCGGCCCGGGTTCTTTCTGGCACCAAGCCAGGGACCCTGCATGCCGTGGGGCCGTGCATTCAATTTAAGGGATGGACCGGCGGCCTGAATGCCGGATAGCGGCGGTAGAATCAAGGCCAGCCCAAACACACGGAGGAGCCATCCATGCGAACCCCAAGGCCTGCCTTGCGACGCGCATCCGCGTTCATGCCCGCCTTCGCGGTCGCGGGCCTTCTGCTGGCGGGCCTGGGCGCCACGGGCTGTTCGAAGAAGCCGCCCCTCACTGCAGAGCAGCAGGTCGACGCCAACATCGAGGAGGTGAAGAAGGTCCTGCGGGAAACGGTGCCGGATCAACCCCGGCTGGACCAGATGCTGAACCTGGCGGACCGGGGTTCGGAGCAGCTGCGCCGCAGTGCCACCCAGCTGGAGGACCTGCTGATGGAACAGCAGCGCCTGAACCTGGACTACAAGGCCACCCCGGAGGCCTTCCAGGCCCTTGGAGAGCGACTGCAGGCCCAACGGAAGGACAGCTTCACCAAGGCCATGGCCATCCGCTTCGCCATGGCTAAGATGGCCACGGATGACGAGTGGAAAAAGCTGACCTCCGAAAAACTCGGTCTGATGGGCCTCTGAGGAGACACGACCATGATCTGGGCCCTGCTCTACTACTACTTATTCGGCTCCGGCAACCAGGGTCTGGTGATGGATGTCGCGAAACCCGTCAAAGCCCAAGTTCAGGACGAGGCGAAGGCCAAGCAGATCATCGAGCTTAACAAGGCGATGCTGAAGGCCGAGGCCGAACTGGGCAAGCAGCAGAAGGAAGCGGGCAAGGAATTGGCCAAGCTCAACAAGGACCGCCAGGCTTCCGAGGCCGCCTTCCTGGTCATCCACGCCGCCCTCGAAAAGCAGCGCAGCGACACGCGCAAGCAGATCGTGGGGGGACGCTTCAAGATGAAGGAACAAATGACCGCTGCGCAGTGGCAAGCCGTCTACGCGCCCACCGAACCGCCGAATTAATCGCCCGCACTCGGACCCGCGCTGCCCTGGAACCCTCGGAGCCGTGGTCCTAAGACGGAGAAAAAATGAACCTGCTCCAGAAGGCACTCCTCGCCGCCACCACCTTCGCCATCGCCGCCCTGCCCCTCCTGGCCGCTCCACCCAGGCTGGTGTTCGGGTCGGACTGCACCTTCCCGCCCATGGAAATGGTGGACGCCCACAAGCAGATCGTGGGCTTCGACATCGACATGATCCAGGCGGTGGCTAAGGCCGCCGGCTTCGAGGCGGTGGTCAAGAACACGGCCTGGGACGGCATCTTCGCCGGGCTCGCCGCCGGGGACTTCGACGCCGTGCTTTCCTCCGTCACCATCACCCCCGAGCGCTCGCGNNGCCCAGATCGGCACCACGGGCGCCCTCGAAGTGGCCAAATTCAAGGCCATCACCCTGAAGTCCTACGACGAGGCGGGCCTGGCGGTGGAGGACCTCTACGTCGGCCGGATCGACGCAGTGGTGCTGGACACCCCCACGGCCCGGAACTACGTCCTGCGTAATGAGCGGTACAAGAGCCGGCTCAAGATCGTGGGCAAGCCGTTCACCGATGAGCACTACGGGATCGCCGTGAAGAAGGGCAATCAGAAGGCCCTGGACCTGATCAATCGGGGCCTGGACATCATCCAGAAGGACGGAACCCTGACCAGGCTCGTCCACAAATGGATGGACTAGGTAGCCGATGACCGATCCCATCCCAGCCACCGGAACGACGAAGGGCCGGCCTTTGGCGGATCCGGCGAGCGCCATGCGCCTCAACGAAAGCTCCCTCATCCCCGGGGACCGCGAGACCCTCGCGGCCTGGAAGATCGCCTTCTTCGGCGCCATCGCCCTCACCGTGGCGCTGCCCCTCTTCCGGCCGCACCCTTTCCTGGAGATCCTCGCCTTCGTGCCGGAGGGGCTCACCGCGACCTTCACGGTCACCTTGGCGTCCATCTGCGTGGCCTTGGTGCTCGGCCTGCTCGCCGGTCTGGGACGCATCGCCCGGACCACGGTGATCAACCGGATCGCCACGGTTTACGTGGAAGTGGTGCGGGGGATCCCGCTGCTGGTCCAGCTGTTCTACATCTACTACGCGCTGGGGCCCCTGCTCCACCTGAATGGGCTCGTCTCGGCCATCGCCGCCCTGTCCATCTGCTACGGCGCCTACCTGGCGGAGATCTTCCGGGCCGGCATCCAGTCCATCCCCAAGGGGCAGATGGAAGCGGCCCTCGCCCTGGGCCTGTCCAGGACCCAGGCCCTGTGGCGGATCATCCTGCCCCAGACCATCCGGGTGATCCTGCCCCCCATCGGCAACGAGTTCATCGCCCTGCTCAAGGATTCCTCCCTGGTGTCCATCCTGGCCGTGTCGGATCTGCTGCGCCGGGGCCGGGAATACGCCTCGACGACCTTCGACTACCTGGAGGCCTATACCGTCGTGGCCCTCATCTACCTCATCATGACGCTCTTTTTCTCCCGTCTGGTGGGCCTCATGGAAGAGAGGATGCGGACCCATGGCCGACAGCATCATTAGGATCCAGCAGGCCCGGAAGCGCTTCGGCCGGGTCGAGGCCCTGCGGGGGGTGGATCTCGAGGTGGCCAGGGGCGAGGTCATCCTCATCGTCGGTCCTTCGGGTTCGGGCAAGAGCACCCTGCTCCGGTCCGTGAACCGCCTGGAGACGCTCAGCTCGGGAGAGATCTGGATCGAGGACACCTGCGTGACCAGCCCCCACGCCGATATCCGGCGGATCCGGGAGGAAGTGGGCATGGTGTTCCAGAGCTTCAATCTGTTTCCGCACCTATCCGTGACCGAGAACATCACCCTCGCCCCGGGCATCGTGAGGCGGGAGCAGGCCTCAGTGACGCTCGAGCGCGCCGGGGCCCTGCTGGCGCGCGTGGGGCTTTCGGACAAGGCCCACGCCTATCCCGACCAGTTGTCCGGCGGCCAGCAGCAGCGGGTCGCCATCGCCCGGGCCCTGGCCATGCAGCCGAAGATCATGCTGTTTGACGAACCCACCAGCGCCCTGGACCCGGAAATGATCAAGGAGGTCCTGGACGTCATGCTGGACCTGGCCCGGGAGGGCATGACCATGCTGGTGGTCTCCCACGAGATGGGTTTCGCCCGCGCCGCGGCCGACCGGGTGGTCTTCATGGATGAGGGCCTGGTGGTGGAATCCGGCCCGCCCGACGAGCTCTTCAACCGCCCCAAGGAAGAACGCACGCGGTCCTTCCTGGAACACATCCTCTAGCGTCTACACGCTCAGGCTCTGGTCGATCAGTTCGATCCAGTGCTGCACGGGCACGGGCGTGCCCGCCTGCAGGTGGGCGATGCACCCGGCGTTGGCGCTGACGATCACGATTGGTGACCCCGCGGTGAGGGACTCCACCTTGAGATCGCGCAGCTGCTCCGCCAACTCCGGTTCCAGGATGGAATAACTGCCGGCCGCCCCACAGCACATGTGCCCGTTGGATACGGGCCTGGGCGTGAATCCCGCCGCCCGCAGCAGGCCCTCCACCACGCCCCGGATCTGCTGGCCGTGCTGCAGCGTGCAGGGGCTGTGGAAGGCCGTCGCGACCCCCTGCCGGTCCTTCCGGGTGCCCTCCAGCAGGGCGGTCAGGGGCTCCTGCTCCTTCGCGATCACTTCGCTGAGATCCCGCACGGCCGCCGCCACTCGGGCGGCCTTGGACGCATAGGCCGGATCGTCCTGCAGCAGGTGGCCGTAGTCGCGCACATGGACGCCGCAGCCGGATGCGGTCATGACGATGGCCTCGGCCCCGGCCTCCAGCAGGGGCAGCCAGGCATCGATGAGGCGGCGCGCATCCTCGCGGGCCGCCTCCACATCGTTGAGGTGGAACCGGACCGCGCCGCAGCACCCCACGCCCGGCGCGTCCAGCAGGGTGATGCCCAGGCGGTCCAGCACCCGCGCCGCCGCCGCATTGATGTTGGGGTACATCGAAGGCTGCACACAGCCGGCCAGCTCGATCATCTTCCGCTCATGGGTGTTCGAGGGGCGGGTGCCCGCCCCGGTTCGTTCGGGAACCTTGGCCTGGAGGACCCGCGGCAGCAGCGGGCGCACCAGCCGGCCCAGCCTCAGGGCCGCGCCGAAGAGACCGGCTCGGGGCAGCGCGTTTCTGAGGACGCCTCGGAGCAGCCGATCCCGCCCCTTGCGCGGCACTTTCGCATCCACCACCTCGCGCCCGATGTCCAGCAGCCGCGAATAGTGCACCCCCGAGGGGCAGGTGGTCTCGCAGGAGCGGCAGTTCAGGCAGCGATCCAGGTGCAGCTGCGTCTTGGCCGTGGGCTCCTCGCCTTCCAGCACCGACTTGATGAGGTAGATGCGCCCCCGGGGGCCATCCAGCTCATCCCCCAGCACCTGGTAGGTGGGACAGGTGGCCGTGCAGAACCCGCAGTGCACACAGGCCCGCAGGATGGCCTCGGCTTCCTGCCCGGCCCTGGTGCCCTTGATGAAATCAGCGAGGTGGGTTTCCATCAGAGGTCCGGGAGCAGGCGCCCGGGGTTGAAGACCCCATGCGGATCGAAGACAGCCTTCAGGCGCCGATGGATGACGGCCAGGGGCGCCGGGAGGGGCGTGAAGACACCCGTAGCCCGGTCCCCGCCCCGGAACAGGGTGGCGTGGCCCCCGGCCCTGCGCGCCCTTTCGCGCAGCGCGACCGGATCGGGATCCCCCCGCAGCCAGCGCTGGGCGCCGCCCCATTCGATGAGCGTGTCTCCCGGCAGGTCCAGCGGGGTAGCGGTGGATGGCAAGGAAAGGCGCCACAGGGGCGCGTCCCCCGCGAAGAAGGGGTGCCGCTGGTCCCGCAGCGCCACCCAGTAGTCCGCAGCTTCCCCGTCGGGCACCCGCTCCCCACCCAAAGTCCCGCAGGCATCCCGGACCGCCGCTTCGGCCCCCGCGAGCCGGACCAGCAGCCGCTGGCCTTCCCAGGCCGTGGCCGTGATGGGAAGGGGCCGTCCGGCCCAGTGGTTCATCGTTTCCAGGGCCTGGTCCAGGGGCAGCTGGAACCGCAGGGTGGCCTGGGCCACGGGCAGGGGCAGCACCTTGATGGACACCTCGAGGATCAGGCCCAGGGTGCCCAGGCTGCCGGCCATCAGACGGGACACATCGAAACCGGCCACGTTCTTCATCACCTGGCCACCGAAGGTCAGCACCCGTCCTTCGCCGTCCAGGACCTTCGCGCCCAGCACGAAGTCCCGCATGGCCCCGTAGCTCGCCCGCCCCGGCCCCGATAGCCCGGCGGCCAGGGCCCCGCCGAGGGTGGCGGCACCCTGGAAACTGGGCGGCTCGAAGGCCAGCCACTGGCCGCGCTCTGCCAGCGCCGAGCCCAGCTCCGCCAAAGGGGTGGCAGCCCGGGCCGTCACCACCAGCTCCGTGGGTTCGTAGGTGACGATGCCGCGGTGGGCGCTCACATCCAGCAGTTCCCCGGCCAGGGAACCTCCGTAGAAATCCTTGCTGCCCCCGCTGCGGATGCAAAGCGGCGTGCGCTTCAGGATGCGTTCCCGGAAGGCCTCGATGCTCACAGGCGCTCCAGTTCCGGGAATTTCAGTTCCCCGCGGTGAACGTGCATGCGCCCCATCTCGGCGCAGCGGTGCAGGGAGGGGATCGCCTTGATGGGGTTGAGCAGTCCCTGGGGATCGAAGGCGCGCTTGATGCCGTGGAAGGCCTTCAGCTCGTCAGAGGTGAACTGCTCACACATGGCGTTGAGCTTCTCGAAGCCCACGCCATGCTCGCCGGTGATGGTCCCGCCCAGCGAGACGGACAACCGGAGGATTTCCGCCCCGAAGGCCTCGGTGCGTTCTAGCTGGCCAGGTACGTTGGCGTCATAGAGAATCAGTGGATGCAGGTTGCCGTCGCCGGCATGGAAGACGTTGATGCAGCGCAGACCGTAGGTCTTCTCCATGGCGCGGATGGCGGTCAGCATGTCGCCGAGACGCTTGCGGGGGATCGTGCCGTCCATGCAGTAGTAATCGGGCGAGATGCGTCCAGCCGAGGGGAAGGCCGCCTTGCGCCCCGCCCAGAACCGGATGCGTTCGACCTCGTTTCGCGAGACGCGGATCCCCGTGGCACCGCTGCGTTCGAGCACGGCCCGCATGCGGGCGATCTCCTCCGCCACTTCCTGGGGCGTGCCGTCCGATTCGCAGAGCAGGATGGCGACGGCATCGAGGTCGTAACCCGCGTTGACGAAGGGCTCCACCGCCGCGGTGACGCCCTGGTCCATCATCTCCAGGCCGGACGGGATGGAGCCCGCGGCGATCACGGCCGCCACCGCTTCGCCCGCCTTCCTCACATCGTCGAAGCTGGCCATGATGCATTGGGCCGTCTGCGGCTTGGGGGAGAGCCGGACGGTCACTTCCGTGACGACGCCGAGGAGCCCCTCGGAGCCGATGAACAGGGCCAGCAGGTCGTAGCCGGGCGCGTCCAGGGCGTGGCTCCCGAGCTCCAGGATGTCGCCCTCGATGGTCACGACCCGGATGCGGAGCACGTTGTGCACGGTGAGGCCATACTTGAGGCAGTGCACACCACCGGCGTTCTCCGCCACGTTCCCGCCGATGGTGCAGGCGATCTGGGAACTCGGGTCGGGCGCGTAGTACAGGCCATGGGGCAGGGCCGCCTCGGAGATCGCCAGATTCCGCACCCCTGTCTGCACCACAGCCACCCGAGCCACGGGGTCGAGGTGGAGGATGCGGTTGAGCTTCGCCAGGCTCAGCAGCACCCCCTGGGGGTGGGGCATGGAGCCGGCCGAAAGGCCCGTCCCCGCGCCCCGCGGCACGATGGGGACGCCCGCCCGGTGACAGGCTCTCAGGATGGCCACCACCTGCGCTTCGTCTTCGGGCAGGGCCACGGCCAGGGGCAGCCTGCGGTAGGCGGACAGGCCGTCGCATTCGTAGGGCCGCAGCAGTTCCTCGTCGGTGATGAGCGAACCGGGCGGCAGGATGGCACGCAGTTCCGCCAGCAGGGCTTCAGGAGCCGCCTCTGGAAAGTCCGGGTCCCGGTCGGGGGTGTGTTCGCGCACCTTCACTCCCGGCTTCCGGTCCTCATGCGCCCCGGCGGGGTCAGCCATGGCCCCTTGCCCCGCTGCAACTGGCTGGCCAAACAGGATTCGGCGGGAAACACGGGCATGGGGCCTCTTGAAGGAAGCGAGTGTCCCTGGATACTCCTGTCATGAAGGCCATGTCAAGCGTGAGGCTTGAAGACGAGGTCGAGCGTCCCGTCTTCGTTCCTTGAAAACCAAGGATATGTTCTGGTCTCAGGGTGCCTTGGGGGTGGCTAGAGGCTTTTCAGGCGAGTCCGGAAGGCCCGAGACCTCCCGATAACCCACGTCCTTCTTGGCCTGATCCATGACCTCCTGCTTCAGTTTCTCCTGGCGCTCGGGGATCATCTGCTTCCGGACCGTGTCCTTCACCTTCTCGAAATCGGCAGGTTCCTTGGGATGGCGGGCCACCACCTGGATGAGGTGGTAACCGAAGGTGGTCTTGACCGGTTCTCCGACCTGGCCGATCTCCTGTTTTCGAACAGCCTCCTCGAACTCCTTGGCGAAGCGCCCATAGGGAACGTCGGTGTAAAGACCACCCTTGTCCTTGCTTCCGGGATCGTCGGAGAACTCCTTGGCCAAGTCCTCCAGCTTCTTCCCGGCCTTCAGTTCTTCTTGGATTTTGCCGAGCCTGGCCATGGCCTCCTCCTCAGTCAGGCCCTTGCCCCCTGGCATGCCCTTGAGACTCACCAGGATGTGGCGGGCGGTGAATTTCTCCTGAGTGGCATACCGTTCACTGTTGGCTGTGAAATAGGCTCGGACCTCTTCTTCCGTCGGGTTCTCGGCCTTCGCTTTCAGCTTCTGGGTGGGGCTTCCGGGCCGGTCTTCGTCCATGAGAACCCTGGCATAGCACTGCTGCTCCAGGGCGGCGAGGAGGGTCTTGAATTCGGGGGTGGTCTGGAGCTTGTCCTTCCGTCCCTTGGCGGCCAGGATCTGCAGTTCCAGATACTGCTTTTGCACCTGGGCGCGGTTGGCGGGGTTCTTGCGAACCATCTCTGCCCGGGGTCCGGCCATCACCTTCAGCCACTTGGTGAAATCGCCATAGGTGATCTTCTTCTTCCCCAGGTACGCGATTACCTCGCTTTCCGGAGGTTCCGGGGCCATGGCGGCAGCCTTTCCCGGCATGGCGAAGGGCTTGGGAGACATCGGACTGGGTGGCGTCGGAGTCGGGGCTTGCGCGACGAGGGTCAGGGCGATAAGAGGGAAGAATGTCTTGAGCATGGCCGTCCCGAAGAAATGCGAACCGATCCGGAATGGATGGTGCGTCCTATTTTTACGATAGTCTGCGGATGGAGGCCATATGGCGGTTTTCGTGCCTTTCCTGAAATCCATGCTGCTCATACCCCTGACGCTGCTGCCCATCATCAACCCGCTCAGCGGCATGCCGGTCTTCACTTCCCAGGCAGGCCACAACCCGACAGTGGTGCGGAAAATGGCCCGCCAGATCGCCATCAATTGCTGGTTCATCCTCGTGGCCTCCATTCTGATCGGCCACTATCTGCTGGATATTTTTGGCATCTCTCTGGCCATTGTGCGCATTGCCGGTGGGCTTCTGGTGGCGGCCTCGGGCTGGCGCATGCTGTCCCACACAGAGGAGGACGAAGTGATGAAGGCCGTCGCGAAGGAAACCTCCGACCTTCCGGATGCGGAGATTGCGCGGCGAAGCTTCTTCCCCATCACCTTCCCCCTCACGACTGGACCGGGCACCATTGCCACGTCCATCGCACTGGGTGCCCATTTCCCCAAGACACCCCTGCGCTACTTTCTGGGGGCCATGGATGCGGTCCTGGGCGCAGGCATCACCGTTCTGGTCATCTATATTTGCTACCGCCATGCTCCCGCCATGCTTTCCAAGCTTGGGGAAATCGGCACCATGGTCATGATGCGGCTATTCGCCTTCATTCTCTTGTGCATCGGAGTCGAGATCCTCTGGACAGGCTGGGCCAGCCTCAATCACATCGCATCCTAGTCGGTCCGGAAAAGCCCATCACGCGTCAGGCGCCAGGTCTCGGAAGCATGCCTCGGCCGCAATAAATAAAGTGTGGGAGCCCGACTCCCTATCCAAGTGAGTCAGAGTCGCCTGGTGGGAAGGTAGGCTTCCGGTCCACTTGCACGATTCCTGAATCCCGAGGAGATGGCCATCAAGGGCCATTCATCAAGAAGGCCACGGGAACGAAGTGAGCGTGCTTCGCGGAAGACATTTTCAGATAGAAAATTTTCCGGATGGATGGCAAAATCGGTTAGGTTAAACCTAATTTCCACGTCCTTTAAAGGCGAATTCCATGAATCGGGCCAAATGCTTTATTGCGGTGACCCTTTCCTGCCTTCTCGCCTTTGCCCAGACACCGGCTTCGACCCGGGCGATGACCCTGGTGGAGCAGGCTCTGGCTTTCGCGAAGCAGAACGGCATGACCAGGTTGATCGAGGAGACCAACTCGCCCCATGGCAGGTTCCATGTGGCCAAAGGGGACGAACTTTACATTTTTATCTACGACGAGCGTGGCCTGACCAAGGCCTCCGGCTACCGGGCAGAAATGCCTGCCGGCAAGAGCCGATGGGACCGGAGTGACCCTGACGGCGTGATGATCATTCAGAAACTGCTCCGGGTCGCCAAGAACCAGGTGAGGGGCTGGGTTGATTACAAATACCCCAATCCCGCGACCAATCTGCTCGAGCAGAAAACATCCTATTATGCATTCTATGAAAGCATGATGATCGGGTGCGGCATCTATAAGGAGGCGAACTGAACGGTCGGACTCTTCTCGAGCGCTTCTAGGAAGCCTACGGTGAGCCATGAGCGCGTATGCGAATTGCCCAGGCATCCCCACTCCGTTCAAAAGCAGAAGGGCGTGGGTCACTGCCCTTGCAGCTCTATTCCTGCCACTGCTCCTGATCGGCTGCGGGAACCTGGGGTTCGGCCCAAAANNGGGCCGCACACGCCGTCTATCACGGTGGACTTGAAGATACCGGGGACCTACGTGTTCTACGCGAGACTCGTGGAGGCGCCCGATGATTACCATTATGGGTTCACGGGCTACCAGGCCGGGGCCTATGGACACATGACGCGGGGCGGGACCCGGGATGCCTCCGCCAATCTGATCGCCCTGGATGTCAAGCCGGGGGCCAAGTACAAGGTCTTCATCAGCGACAGCTGGGCGGTCCTCCCGGAACCCGGGAAGCCGGTCACGGTCCCTTGGCACCGGGAGTAGCGCAGCAGGCTGGTCTGGGAAGATCGCGCGTGAGACCATTCGCCGGGAGGCTCCATGGCCAGGCAGACGCCAGCTCCCTACAAACCTGAGTGGGTTCCCTTTCAGGGGATGCATCAGGCCTTCTCCCTGGTCGGTTCGAAGGGCACCCTCTACTGGCGGGGAACCAAGGGCTGGTGGGCCCAGCGGCCGGGTAGCGATGGAATGGTCGGTCCGTTTTCCCGCGACCACCAGGCCCGGAAGTGGGCCGAAGAACCGGCCCGGCTGGCCCATGCGGAGAAGGTCCGGGCCGACATGGAGAGGGCAGCCACCCTGGCGGCCGAGGCGGAGAAGGTCCAGGAGAACACCTGGGGCCCCCTGCCTCCTGGTGAACGCAAGCTGCGCCCCGGACAGGTCTGGGGGATGAAGCAGGAGGCCTTCACGGACCACCAGGTGCTCATCCTCCAGCTCCGGAAGGAATCCGTCCTGGCCCTCGTCAGGTCCGACAAGAGACCCTGGGGCGTCTGCCTGCAGGACGTCCGGAGCAATCACGCGCTCCTGCGCCTTTACCGCTACCAGGGGGAGGCGAAGATCCCCAAGGGCAAAATCAAGGAGTGATGAGTCGCCTCATCCGAATAGATTCTCCATCCCGACCCGTGAAACCAGAGCCTTCAGGAACGGCTCCACCAGGTCCTTCCCCCGGAGCGCTTCCAGCCAGTGGGACGGGATGGCCTGCACCCCGTCGCGAAGGCCTGCGACTCCGCCGGCGATGCAGGCAGTGGTATCCGTGTCGTTCCCAAATTGGATGGCGGCTTTCACCACCGCCTCGTAACTCCCGGCTTCCATCGCCTGGACAGCGGAGTTGAGCGCGTCCACCACGTGTCCCGTACCCTTGGCCGGATCCGGTTCCCGCGGATGGATGTTCGCCTCGTATTCGAACCGCTCGGGTGTTCCCTGGGGAAACCTCGCTTCGAACCGGTCGAGGGCCACCATCCAGGGCTGACTGGCTCCGGACAGGATGGCCCGGGCCCAGAGACAGTAGAGGGCACAGCAGATGCCGGACCGAACATGGCCATGGGTAAGGCTCGACTGCAGCATGGCATCCGAGATGAGGTCGGCGTCCGATCCCAGATGCCAGAGGGCGAGCGGCAGGGTGCGCATCAGGGCGCCATTCCCGTTGCTCCACTCACTGTTCGGGGCGCATTCCATGAGCGGCTTGTCCTGCAGGAACCGATCGATGGCGAGGCGGGTCTGGAACCCCACATCGAACACATTCTTGCCGATGGCCAGGTAGCCATCGTTGAACCAACGGCAGAACCTCCCCATGATGTCGTCGGGATCCATGCGCCCCCGTTCCAGGAGCGAACCGAGCAGGCACAGGGCCTGGGCCCCATCATCGCTCCAGGTGCCAGGCTGGATGCCCAGATGGGCCCGATGGAAATCTGCGGGCGGTGTCATGTCGATGCGATCGAAGGACGGGATGGCACCGGGCTGCGAGAATTCGTAGGGAACCCCCAGGGCATCACCCACGAGCAACCCCCAAATGCCGCCGGCGACGCGGTTGGATCTCGTAGGGAAAGGTGCCATCAGAACAGCAGCTTCTTGACTCGGTACTCGCCGCCCAGCACGAGGTATTCCTTCTCGCTTTCCAGCCAGTTCCTGGGCAGCAGCCCGCCAAAGAACACGATCTTGGGGAACGGGACACTCACCTTCCAGACCGAGGATCCAAATTCCCAAGCCACTTCGGGATCGGAAGTGAATGAACTGAGGTTATTGAGCGCCACGAGGGAGCCATCCCTGGCACCTTCGCGGTGGACGGCGTATTCCTCGGGATCGTGGGTGCCTCGGTAGAGCGTCATCCACCGCTCGCCCGGGAAGCGCCGCGCCAGCTCGTACTGACAGAAGGTGTAGGCCAGATCGAGTTGCATGGTGATGCGCTTGGGTCCGGCATACCTTTTGTCATTGAGGTACTTCATGCGGGCCGCGGGATCTTCCGCAAGAATCCCACCGTGGTAGGTGGCGAGCAGGCCGAAGCGGCTTTCGACCCAGCCCTTCAGGACCGCTCCCGAACGGCCATTGCTATCGATCCTCCACCCCAGCAGAAACTGCATGTAGTGCTTCTGGGGGACCTTCCCGGAGGGCTTTGACGCGGCGCTCCGGGGGTCGATCTGAAAGCGCTCTGCCATGAACTGGTGGAAGGCCTCTCTGCGCAGTTCGGGATCCTCGATCAAATCCAGTCGATCGAACAGGTCGCCTTCGGCCTGACGGACGCCCTGGATCTCGGTCGGCGCGGGATCGTCCTGGAAGGCCTGGGGCGCCAACACCCCTGGGGGAAGGTTGCAGCGGCCGATCCCCGATTTCGGCGACGGCTCTGGCGAGGGCGAGAGGCTCATCCTTTCCTTCTGCGGTGGAGGCATGGGAAGGGAATCATATCCTCCGGGGCCCACCCGGGGAAGCAAAGCGGAACCGAGCGTGGGATGAAGCAGGCCCGCTCCGGTCAGTCGACGCCGATCAGGATGGTGGAGGCCTTGACGATGGCATAGGCCACCTTGCCTTCCGTCAGGCCCAGGGAATGGACAGATTGGTTGGTGATGACCGCCGCCACTTGCTGGCCGCCGTCCAGGGTCAGGATCACCTCCGCGTTGACAGGTCCTGGGGTGATTTTCGAGACCATACCCTTCAGCTGATTGCGCGCACTGACCCGCATGACACCTCCATGCGACGGAAAAGGTTGATACATGAACATCGTTGACACCCGTTTTTCATCGAAGGCTGGTCTCCAGAATCCCAGGATCAGCTGAGGACGTACTTCTTGGCCACGGTGCCCGCCTCGATGGCATCCAGGATCTGGTCTACGTCCGCTTCGGTCTCGACCCCCCCGTACCAGAGGTTTCCGGGATGCACAATCATGACCGGGCCCTTCTCGCAGACCTTGAGGCAGCCCGTCGCCGTCACGGTCACGCCCTCGAGGTCGCGATCGGAGAGCTCGGTCTCGAGGTAGGCCAGCAGGTTGCCGGCGCCCTTCTTGTGGCAGACCCCCTGGGGGTTGCCGGCCATGCGGAAGCTGGCGCAGACCAGCAGGTGGGTGTTCGGCGTTTCCATGTGGGCTCCTTTTATTTTAATGTCAGGCGCAGCCCTGGCCCTTGCCTGAGCACCCGTCGCCGCAGCGGAAGGGCTTGCCCAGGCGGCGGATCTGTCCGCCGGCGGCGGCCATGGGCACCAGGTTCGCCACCAGACCCTCGGTTTCGAGGACGCGGAGGCCCCGGGCTTGCAGGATGCGGGTGGGGGAAGGCCCGATGCCTGCCACGAGCAGGGCGATGCAATCGGAGAGCAGGTCCCCTAGTTCCTCCCAGCGCATGTTGCCGGTTCCAGTCGGGGGGGCGCGGCGGATGTCCACCTGATTGCAGACGCCATTCTCCACGGCATAGATCAGCAGCTCATCCGCCTCGCCCAGGTGCTGGTTGACGAAGGCGCCTTCCATGCTCGCCACCGCCACCAGCTTCCGCTCGGCTCCTGACTGCGACAGGCGGGTGTGGCGATCCAGGGTGGCATAGCGATCGGGGGACATGGCCTCTCCAATGCGGCCCACCGCGTCGGCGCGGCAGCGGGAGCAGTGCTCCATCTGGGGCAGGTAAGCGGAGGNNATGGAGGCTCCGGCGGTCAGGCAGGCGGCCGCCACCTCGCCCACGTGCTGGTCGTTGAGCCCCGGCACCACGATCGTGTTCACCTTCACCAGGATGCCAAGAGCTGCCATGCGGGTGATGCCTTCCCGTTGCCGGGACCAGAGCAGCTCGGCGGCTTCCCGGCCGCGGTGGATGTTGCGGCCATCGCGGATCCAGGCGTAGAAGCGCTTGCCGATCTCGGGGTCCACCGCGTTCACGGTGACCGTGATGTGGCTGACCCCGGCCGCGGCCAGGGCGTCCGCGTGCTGAGGCAGGGCCAGCCCGTTGGTGGCGACGCAAAGCAGCGTCTCGGGATGCTTCTCGTGAATCCGCCGGAGCGTACTGAGGGTGGCGTCGGCGCTGGCCAGGGCGTCGCCGGGACCGGCGATGCCCGCCACGGAAATGGAGGGATCGGCTTCGACGATCTCATCAAAATAGCGCTCGGCCTGCCAGGGCTGCAGGATGGTGCTGGTCACGCCGGGACGGCTTTCGGCCACACAGTCGTAGTCGCGGTTGCAGTAGTTGCACTGCACGTTGCAGGCCGGGGCCACGGGCAGGTGCGCCCGGCCCTGGGTGTGCTTCGCGTCCGCGTCGAAACAGGGGTGGCCGCCCAGCTTCCGGGCGACGAGGGGCTCATTGGTAGGCATAGCCCATCTCCGAAGAATCCTGCTGATGGTCCAGCAGGGCGTTGGCCACCTCATCGAACAGCCGCTGGGTGCCGCGGTAGCCGAGGTGGAGGATGCGTCCGGCCCCGATGCGGTCGTGGACCGGGAAGCCGATGCGGACGAGGGGAATGCCCAGGGCCCGTGACGTGGGATAGGCCTTGCTGGGGCCGAGAATCAAGTCGGGTTTCAGCTCAGCCACCCGACGCCCGATGCTGTCGTAGTCGGCGTCCTCCATCACTTCGAAAGAGCCTGGAGCCAGGCCGAGCAGGTCCAGCGCGGTGGCCATGCGGTGGGTCAGGGCCCCGCTGGCCACCAGGACGGGAACCAGGCCGATCTCGGCGCAGAAGCCCGCCACGCCCACGGCAAGGTCCGGATCGCCCACCACTGCCACGCGCTTCCCGGACACGTACTTGTGCCCGTCCACGTAGGCGTCCACGAGCCGGCCCCGTTCAGCGCTGAGCCAGGCCGGTGTGATTGGAGCCGAGGCGGAGGTTCCCGCCGCGGATTCCATGGCGAAGGCGGCCAGGGACTCCAGGACCGCATCCGTGGCCCGGACGCCGATGGGCAGGCTGGCCTTCACGAGGGGAACGCCGTGTTCCCGCTCCAGGTAAGCTCCGGGACCGTCGGCCAGGGTGGCCCCCAGTTGCAGCGTGCCGGTGGCGCGGCCGGCGTCGGCCACTTCGGCGAGGGGGGTACCCCCTTCCGGAATGGGGGCGTAGCTGGCCAGGCTGGGCCCGTCCAGGGTCTCGCTGTAGTCCGGCAGCATCAGCAGGGGCAGGTCGAAGGCCGCCACGATCTCGCGCAGGTGGCGGAGGTCCGCGGGCGACACCGGACCAGGCAGCAGGTTGACGTGGGGCAGCCGTTCCCCGCCCCGGGCGGTGGCCCTTAGGATAGCCTCCACCGTGTCGTGGAAGCCCCGGTACTGGCAGCCCTTGAAGCTGGGAGTGGCGACGTGGATGATGGGCGGCAGATCGGGATCCGCCGTGGTGATCTCCCGCAGGATGCCGACGGTATCCTCCCCGATGGTTTCCGCCAGGCAGGTGGTGCACACGCCGATGACTTCAGGGCTGTATTGCCGCACCAGGTTCTTGATGGCGGCCGCGAGGTTGCTTTGCCCGCCGAAGATGGTGGCTGATTCGTCGAAGGAGGTCGATGCCACGTCCATGGGTTCCCGGAAGTGGCTGATGAGGTAGCGCCGGATGTAGGTGGCGCAGCCCTGGGAGCCATGGATGAGGGGCATGCAGCCGCGGAGGCCACGGAAGGCCAGGACGGAACCCAGGGGCGCGCAAACCCGGCAGCTGTTGGTGGCGGCGGGGCGCTTGCTGGAGGGGACGGCGATCGGCAGGCTCATGCGGACCCCTTGCCCGCCCGGCGGGGCACCAGGGACCAGACGGGGCTGGTGACGGTGGCATGGACCTCGCGGGCGAAGGCGGCGCAGCCCTCGAAGCCCGCGAGCCCGATCTTCCGCTCGTGGTTGTGGTCGCAGAAGCCGATGCCCAGCTTGAAGGCCACAGGGCGCTCCTTGACCCCGCCGATGAACAGGTCCACGTCGCGCAGGGCCAGCCAGGAGGCCATTTCCAGGGGGTTCGAATCGTCGGCCAGGATGGTGTCCGCGTCGCAGAGTTCCTTGAGGTGCTCGTAGTCGGCGGGACCCCCGGTTTGCGTGCCGGCCATCGCAACCTGCATGCCGATCTGCCGCAGGGCCTTCACCAGGGAGAAGGCCTTGAAGGCCCCGCCCACATAGAGCGCCGCCTTCTTGCCTTCCAGGTCCTTGCGGATGCGGGCCAGCTCGGGAAGCACCGCCTCCGTCTCAGCCTTCACAATCTCTTTGGTACGGCGGAGCATTTCGGGATCCCCGAAGTGCTTGGCGATCTGGTAGAGGGCATCTGCGCAGTCCTCGAGGCCGAAGAAGGACACCTGCACATAGGGGACGCCGTATTTCTCCTTCATGAGCTTGGCCACGGAGGTCATGGACCCCGCGCATTGCACGATGTTCAGCTTGGCGCCGTGGGCCCGGCGGATGGTGTCCACCCGGCCATCCCCGGTCATGGTGGCCACGACTTCGACGCCCATGCGCTCCAGGTAGCCCTTGATGACCCAGATCTCGCCGGCGATGTTGAAGTCGCCCAGGATGTTCACCGAATGGGGTCCGATACCCTCGGTGGGCCCGGTGCCGATGAGCTGGTCCAGAGCCCGGCAGGCGGCGGAGTAGCCGTCCTTCTTGGTGCCCTTGAAGCCCTCGCTCTGCACGGGGATGACGGGGATGCCCAGCTCGGCGGTGGCCATGCGGCACACGGCCTCCACGTCGTCGCCGATGACGCCGGTCAGGCAGGTGGCATAGACGAAGGCGCCCTTGGGCTTGTGGATGGCCACCAGTTCCCGGAGGGCCCGGGCCAGCTTCTTCTCCCCGCCGAAGATGACTTCCTCTTCCCGGATGTCGGTGTTGAAGGAGAGGCGGTGCAGCTGGGGCCCGGAGGACTGGGCGCCCCGGATGTCCCAGGTGTAGGCGGCGCACCCCACCGGCCCGTGGACCAGGTGGAGGGCGTCAGCGATGGGGTAGAGCACCACCCGCGAGCCGCAGAAGGAGCAGGCGCGCTGGGTCACGGACCCGGCCACGCTGGGACGATCGCAGACCACCGCGCGGGTTTCCCCGGCGGTGACTACTTGGCGCTTGCGATCGTCCAGCAGGTCCATGGCGGTCTCACAGCATCACAAAACGAGTTCGAAGGCGTGGTCGGGGGCGTCGCGGTCCTGCCGCTCCTGGATGGCGCTGATGATTTCCACCGCGAGGCGCAGGCTGCCCAGGTACCCCACGGTGGGGAAGTAGCTGTGGCCGACCCGGTCGAGGATGGGCCAGCCGACCCGCACCAGGGGGATGTCCTCGGCCCGGCCAATGAATTTGCCGTAGGTGGTGCCCAGGAGGAGGTCCACCGGCTCGTTCTTGATCCACTGGTGCAGCAGGAAGAGGTCGCCCTGGGCCTTCACGTTCGCGTCCGGGACGCTGTCCGCCAGGAGGTCCTTGATGCGGGTCTCGAAGGCGTTGCCCACGGAGCCCGTGAGGACGTGGACGGGCTTCATGTCCATGTCCCGGCAGAACTCGGTGAGGGCGATGACGTGATCGGGATCGCCGTAGATGGCGACCTTGCGGCCCGAGAGGTACTGGTGCATGTCGCTGATCACGTCGACCAGGCGGCCCCGCTCGTCCTCGATCTGGGCCGGAACGTCCACGCCGGCGAGACCCCGGAGGCTTTCGATGAAGCGGTCCGTGGCGGCCAGGCCAATGGGCAGGTCCAGCTCCTGGAAGGGCACGCCGCAGCTGGTCTCCAGCAGGGTGGCGGCTTCCAGAGAGGCCCAGGTTCCAAGGGAGAGCGTGGCCTTGGCATCGCCCATGGCCTTGATCTCGGGGAGGGTCGTGCCGCCCTTGGGGAAGAAGGCGTGCTCGCCCGTGGCCGGCGCGTCGAGGACGCTGCTGGTGTCCGGCAGCATGATCGAGGGCAGGCCGAAGGCGGCAACCATTCGCTTGAGCTCGGTCATGTCCGAGGGCTCCACCCAGCCTGGCAGGATGTTGATCGCCGTGGACCGGGTCCCGGTGTTCTCAGACAGGTACTTGACGAATCCCTTCACCATCGCGCTGAAGCCGGTGACATGGGAGCCCACGAAGCTGGGGGTGTTGCAGTGCACCACCACCTTGCCCTCGGGGATGCGGCCTTCCTCCCGGGCCTTACTGATGATGGTCGGGATGTCGTCGCCGATGACCTCGCTCAGGCAGGTGGTGTGGACGGCCACGATGTCGGGGTCGTACATCTCGAAGATGGTGCTGAAGGCCTGGGTGAGGTTGGCCATTCCGCCGAACACCGAACTTCCTTCGGTGAAGGAACTGGTGGAGGCCATGACGGGCTCCTTGAAATGCCGGGTCAGGTGGCTGCGGTGATAGGCGCAGCAGCCCTGTGATCCGTGGCTGTGGGGCAGGCAGCCGTGCACGCCCAGGGCAGCATAGACCGCGCCCACCGGCTGGCAGGTCTTCGCCGGGTTGATCTTCAGGGCGACGCGGTCGGCGACGGTGGAGGGGGTCGAGTCGAGCATGGGATTCTCCGGTGATTCGAGCTTTCGGTCCATTCAAGGGCGCGGGGACGGGTAGGTCTGCGGCCTGGAGGCCGGAAGGCTACATGGGAGCCTCGGGCCTGAGGCTGCAGATCAGGCGGACTGCTTCTTCCAGGGCGGGGTGATGAGCTTCGAGATGCGCTTGCCGATCATCCGGTCGATCTCCTGGTAGAAGTTGGTCGCGCCGATGAAGCCCGCATAGGGTCCGCCGTAATCGTAGCTGTGCAACTGCTTGCAGGGCACACCCATCTTCTCGACCACGTACTTGTCCTTGATGCCGCTGCAGAAAATGTCGGGCTTGTAGGTGGCGATCAGCTTTTCCATCTCGAAATGGCTGATGTCGTCGATCACCAGGGTGCCCTTCTTCATCTGGCTCATCATTCCGTCGTAATCCCGCCAGTTGAAGCCCCGCTTCTCGGCGGCGGCGATCTCCTCCGGCGTCCGCCGGGGGGCATACCGGGTGTCGTCGGCGGTGATGTGCAGTTCCTCGATGTTCCGGGTGTCCGCGTCCACCTTGATGGAGGGCAGGACCCGCCGGCCCTCGTAGTCGTCCCGGTGGGCGAACTCGTAGCCGGCGGCCACGGAGGTCATGCCCACTTCGCTGAACAGGTCCTGGTAGTGGTGGGCCCGGGAGCCCCCCACGAACAGCATGGCGGTTTTTCCGGAGAGGCGGGAGGCCACGTCTGCGCGGACGCTGACGACCTTCGCCAGCTCGTCGGCGATGACCTCCTCCACCCGGGCGGTGAGGTCTTCGTTTCCGAAGTATTCGGCGATCTTGCGCAGGCTCTTGGCGGTGCTGTCGGCGCCGATGAAGTTGACCTTGAACCAGGGGATACCGAACTTGCTTTCCATCATCTCGGCCATGTAGTTGATGGACCGGTGGCACATCACCACATTCAGCTTGGCGTTGTGCGACTGGGCGATGTCATCGTATTTCACGTTCCCCGAGAAGGTCGCCACCAGGTGGATGCCGCACAGGTCGAGGATGCGCTCGATCTCGAAGGCGTCGCCTCCGATGTTGTACTCCCCGAGGAGGTTGATGGAGAAGGGATGGTCCACGGGCGTGTCATTCTCGCCGACCACGTTCTTGAAGAGGCCGTTGTTGGCGATGTGGTGCCCGGCGGATTGGGAGACGCCCTTGTAGCCCTCGCAGGAGAATCCGAAGACATTGATGCCCAGCTCCTCCTTCATCTGCCGGGCCACGGCATGGACATCGTCCCCGATGAGTCCGACCGGACAGGTCGAATAGAGGCCGATGGCCGTGGGCTTGAGCAGCGCGTAGGCTTCGCGGCAGGCCTGGGCCAGCTTCTTCTCCCCGCCGAAGACGATGTCCTCTTCCTGCATGTCCGTGGAGAAGGCGTAGTGGATGAAGTTGGCGATTCCGTCGCCGGTGGCGGCCTGGTTGCGCCGGGAGAGCCAGGCGTAATAGCTGCAGCCGATCGGTCCGTGGACGATGTGGACCATGTCCTTGATGGGGCCCATGACCACGCCTTTGCACCCCGCGTAGCAGCAGCCCCGCTGGGAGATGATGCCGGGAATGGTGCGGACGTTGGCTTCGATCTCGGCCGGCACCTCCGGGTCATTGACCAGGATGTGCTTGGCCCGCTTCTTCGCGACTTTGCCTGAGTAGCTCTTGACGACTTCGTCGCGGAAAGCCTCGGGGCTGGGGATGGGTTCTCGTTCGCTCATGATGCATCCAGGGTGGCGCGTGCTCGTTGCGGGGGGTTTGCGGCAGGGCTTCGCCAGTCCGGATGCAACTCACATCCGGATGGGTGAAGGGGGAAAGGCTTTAAATCGTCTGGCGTGGACCTCAGGCCGCCAGACCGTACTTCACGAGGAGGTCCTCAAGGTCTTCCATCGTCAGAGGTGTCGGGATGACGAACATCTTGTTGGCATCGATCTTCCGGGCCAGGGTGCGGTACTCGTCGGCCTGGGCCGCTTCGGGCGCGTACTCGATGACGGTCTTGCGGTTGAGCTCGGCGTGCTGCACGACGTTGTCGCGGGGCACGAAGTGGATCATCTGGGTGCCCAGCTTCTCGGCCAGGGCTTCGATCAGTTCCTTTTCATTGTCGCACTTGCGGCTGTTGCAGATGAGACCGCCGAGACGGACCTTGCCGGACTGGGCGAACTTCACGATGCCCTTGCAGATGTTGTTGGCGGCATACATGGCCATCATCTCGCCGGACACCACGATATAGATCTCCTCCGCCTTGCCATCGCGGATGGGCATGGCGAATCCGCCGCAGACCACATCGCCCAGCACATCGTAGAAGGTGTAGTCGAGGTCGGGGGTGTAGGCGCCCAGTTGTTCCAGCATGTTGATGGAGGTGATGATGCCGCGTCCCGCGCAGCCCACGCCTGGCTCGGGACCGCCGGATTCCACGCATTTGGTCTTGGCGTATCCAGGCTTGAGGATCTCGTCCAGTTCCACATCCTCGCCTTCGTCGCGAAGGGTATCGAGCACGGTCTTCTGGGCCAAGCCACCGAGCAGGAGTCGGGTGGAATCGGCCTTCGGGTCACAGCCGACCACCATGACCTTCTTGCCCCACTCCGCGAGCCCGGCAACGGTGTTCTGGGTGGTGGTGGACTTGCCGATGCCACCCTTGCCATAGATTGCGATCTTGCGCATGGATTCCTCCTGGTGTGCCGGACGGGAAAATCCGTCGCGGTCAAGGTGATGGATCTTCCATAGCGCGGATCATGCCAAAGGGAATCAATGCTTGGAAATCCAGCACTGGCGCGATTTTATCATTCGCGGAGAGCCCCTGTTCAAACAGGAAGTAGCATAAAACGCGGAACCAGAATGTTCCTCGGAACAATTCCGTTCCGATCCTACTTGAACCGCTGCCAGTCGATTCCGTAGAGGCGGATCTTGTACTGGATCATCCGCTTGCTGAGGCCGAGGCGCTTGGCCGCCTGGGACTGATTGCCGCTGGTATCCTTCAGGGCCTCGGTGATCAGCTCGATCTCGAAATTGGCCACCCGGTCGGCGAAACCATTGTCCTCGGACGAGGCGCTCTGGCCGGACTTGGTCTGGTAGCGGTTCAGCTGCAGGCTCGGGGGGAGGTGGTGCCCATGGATCACGTCTCCCTCGGCCATCACCGCGGCACGCTCGATTACGTTCTCCATTTCGCGGACATTGCCAGGCCAATGGTAGGCCGTGAGCATGTCGATCGCCGGTGTGTCGATGCGGACGATGGTCTTGCCCATCTCCCGGGAGAATCGCTCTACGAAGGCATCCGCCAGCAGCATCATGTCCGCCTTGCCCCGCTCGCGCAGGGGGGGCATGTGGATGGGAAACACATTCAGCCGGTAGTAGAGATCGGAGCGGAACCGGCCGGCGACGATGTCGCCTTCCAGATGCCGGTTGGTGGCGGCGATGATGCGGGCATCGCTCACGATCGTCTCGGACCCGCCGACGCGCTCGAAGCGCTTGGTCTGGAGAACACGCAGCAGGCGGGTCTGCACCGCCGGCGGCAGCTCGCCGATTTCATCGAGGAACACCGTGCCACCCTGGGCGCGTTCGAATACGCCCGCCCGGCGGGCAGCGGCCCCGGTGAAGGCGCCCTTCTCGTGGCCGAACAGTTCGCTCTCGACCAGACTCTCGGGAATGGCGCCGCAATTGACCTCGATGCAAGGCTTGGCGCGCCGGGGAGAGAGGTCGTGAATGAGTTGGGCGAGCACGCCCTTCCCCGTGCCTGTTTCCCCGGTGATCAGCACCGACGTGTCGACTCCGGCGACCTTGGCGGCGAGGCGGGTCACGGCCTCCATGGCTGGCGACCGGCCTACCAGCCGGTCGAAGGTGGCCACGTGCACGCGCTGATAGGCCTCCAGCCGGTCCTCCAGGCGGCGCCGCTGCACGAAAGGCCCCACTAGGTAGGCGACCTCGCTCAGCAGCCTCAAATCCCCTTCGGGATCCGTGGCTTCGGCCAGGGGCCTGTCGGCCGAAAGGGCCCCCACGGCCTTGCCACGATATTGTATCGGCACGCAGAAGAAGGCCAGGTGGGCCAGGTCGAGCCCCTGCCGCAGCCCACTCCGGTCGAGGAAACCATCCTTGGGCTTCACGCCCGCCAGGAAGATGGGCGTGTTGGTAGCGATGACGCGGCCCGTGATGCCCTCGCCCGGGCGGTAGCGCATGAGGATGCCGGTGTCCGTAGGCACGCCCGCGGCCGTGATGTCCGCCGCGATCTCGTCCTCGGCGTCATTGAGCAGGGTGACCACACCCCGGGCATAGCCCTGGTCCCGGTCCAACCAACGCAGCACCTCACTCAGGGCCGAGGCGGCATTGTCCTCGGTCGAGAGGAAGCGCCCGACGCGAGCGAGCAGGCCCAGCCGCGCGCACGCAGTGTTATTGGGCACGGAGAACGTGTCCAGCATCGGACAAGGGGCGAAGAACCCCTGATCATCGTTGAATGAGCTCAACTTCACCACCACGCGAGAATCGTAGCACTTCCCATGCCATTGCCCTGGTCCTGGGAGGACCACCCCTACCGCGAATCCACTTCAACAGTCTTGAGGAAAGTGTGTCCGAGGATGACCGTCATCCGACGATCCAAATCACGGGATAATTCCGTTGGAACCGAACCGGATTCTTTAAGAGCGTGTTTTAGAATTCGCACGATCCGCACTGGAAGGGATGGGCCCAGCATCTCACGCAGCCGGGACGTCCCTTCGAATGGGTGGCCTAAACCACTCCCCCTGGACCACCAAAGCGGATCAGCGCCATGCCCTTGGAGCCATGACTCTGCCCTAGTTGAGCTTTTCAAATTAATCCATCGAGGTCGTTTATGCTTTTTTCTGCATAAAATCAATGAAAATTCCGTGCATACTAATTCCATTTGAAGCATATTTGTGATCAATGGTGATGGATGGCAAGACTCGCAAGGATTATCAGCGCTCTTCTTGACCTACTGGTCCCGCCCTCGGCCCGCGAAGACCCCCGGCTCAGGCTCCGCCACCGCGGAATCGTGAAGTCCCTCCTTTCCATCTCAGGCGTGGTCTCGTTCCTGTTCGTGGTCTACCTGGCGGTGCGCCCCGCTCCCACGCTGCAGGAAGTACTGCTGTTCGTCGTGGCCATCATCTCGCCGATGCTGGGGGCTCTATTCGTCCGCTTCACCGGCCAGATTGAGTCGGGCCTGGTACTCACCAATTTGGCGGGTATCGGTATTGTCGCCTTCTGGTGCGGAGTCACGGGAGGCGTCCGGTCTCCGGCCCTGATCTGGTTCCTTCCGAACCTGTTCCTCCTGAGCACCTTTGGAAGCAAGCGCATGCTGGTCATCACTGCCGGCATCCTCTTCACTGTGATCACAGGCCTGTTCCTGGCAACCCTTCGGGGCTGGCTCCCCCTGAGCCAGGTACCCGCCACCTTGGCTCCTCAATTCGATTTTCTGTCGATCATGTCCAGCGTAGCAGTGGTGGTGGTGGCTGGCATCGCCATGACCGGGACACGCGAGAAATCCAAACAGCTCCTTCTCGAGGCCAAGAATGCCGCGGAGGCCGCCAACCACGCCAAGTCCGCCTTTCTCGCCTCCATGAGCCATGAACTGAGGACACCACTGAACGCGGTGCTGCTTTCCGCTGACCTGCTCCGGGAGGATCAGGACCCGCCACTGAGCCCCAAGCAACTGCATACGGCGGACGAGCTCCGCCTGGGAGGGCAGCTCCTCCTGGGGCTAGTCAACCAGGTGCTGGAACTCAGCAGCATTGAGGCTGGGAAGGTTTCCCTCTCCATGGTGAGGACCCCCCTATCCGAGGCGCTGTCGCGTGCCCTCAGCGTGATCCAGCCCCTGGCGCTGCGCCGCAATATTCGGATTGACTTCAATCTGGATGCCCTCTCCGATCTGGTGGTCCTCGCCGACCCCATCCAATTGAAATCGGTCCTGACCAACCTCCTCTCCAACGCCGTGAATTACAACCGGCATCAGGGCGAGGTTTTTGTCGGCGCCCGGAGGATCCAGGACGGCAAGGTAAGGATCGAGATCCGCGATACGGGGCCAGGGATCCCAGACCAAGCCAGGGAGGCTGCCTTCCAGCCCTTCAACCGGCTCGGCGCCGAAGGGTCCCACATCGAGGGGACTGGCCTGGGGCTCCCCATCACCGAACGGCTCATCCAGATGATGTCGGGGAGCCTAGGCTTCGAAAGCGTTCCAGGGCAGGGCAGCACCTTCTGGGTGGACCTGCTCGCCATGCCCCCTCTTCCAAAAGCCGAGCAGCCCCCTCCCCCTGCAGCCGTGGAAACAGCTGCTAAAGATTCCCCCGTGTCCACGCCCACGCCCACGCCGCTGGACGTGCTCATCGCGGAGGATCACCCGATCAACCAGAAACTGCTGCGGTTGACCCTCGAGAAGCGGGGACACCGGGTGACGGTCGTCTCGAACGGCGCAGAAGCGGTTCAGGCCCTGGACGACCCCGGAAGGAACTCACCCCACTTTGATGTCGTGCTCATGGACCTGATGATGCCGGTCATGGATGGCCTGGAAGCCACCCGCCGCATCCGGCAGATGGAGTCGGGCAGCGGGCGCCGCATCCCCATCGTGGCCGTGACGGCCTGCGCCATGGACAGTGACCGCGCGGCCTGCTTCGAGGCCGGCATGGACGATTACCTCGCCAAGCCCGTTGATACCCGGAATCTCATAAAAATTCTGGCAGGCATTCCGTCCGGAAATCATGCCGGCCAGAGGTCTTGAACCATACCTTCCGAGCTCGCAGAATCCTGAGAGTGTTTCTTACACTCCGTAAATTTCTTTTCGAAAATCCCTCATGATTGACCCCCATTTAGTGCTTTCCATCACCTTTTGGTTCGCCTCCACTCCCGCCGTCCGGTTCCTGGGGCTAGAGTCAGGTCGTCCCGTTTGAGGCTTCAGAACCACGCCGTCGCAGCCTTGGGACAAGTCCTGCGGCGCATCCGTTCCAGACCATCCTGACCCGGGCTCGAGCCCACATCTTTCTCAACGCCTTCCTACTTGGAGGAACCATGAGCCAGTACGTCAACGAAGTCCTTGAGGGCCTCAAGAAGAAGGCCCCATGGGAAAGCCTCTTCATCCAGGCGGCCACCGAAATCCTGCATTCCCTGGCCCCGGTCCTCGAGAAGGAACCCAAGTACAAGAAGAACGCCATCCTCGAAAGGCTGGTCGAGCCTGAGCGCGCCATTTCCTTCCGTGTGCCCTGGGTGGATGACAAGGGCCAGATCCGCATCCACACCGGCTATCGCGTGCAGTTCAACAGCGCCATCGGGCCCTACAAGGGCGGCATCCGCTTCCACCCCAACGTCACCCTCGACACGCTGAAGTTCCTGGGCTTCGAGCAGATCTTCAAGAACAGCCTGACCGGCCTGCCCATGGGCGGCGGCAAGGGCGGCTCGGCCTTCGATCCCAACGGCAAGTCGGACGGCGAGATCATGCGCTTCTGCCAGGCCTTCATGATGGAGCTCTTCCGCCACATCGGTCCCGATACGGACGTGCCCGCCGGCGACATCGGTGTGGGCGGCCGCGAAGTGGGCTACCTGTTCGGCATGTACAAGAAGCTGGCCAATGAGTTCACCGGCGTGCTCACAGGCAAGGGCCAGTACTGGGGCGGCAGCCTCGTGCGTCCTGAAGCCACGGGCTATGGCGTGGTCTACTTTGCCGAAGAGATGCTGAAGACCAAGGGCGACAGCATGAAGGGCAAGAAGGTCGCCGTGTCCGGCTTCGGCAACGTGGCCTGGGGAGCGGTCACCAAGGCCACCCAGCTGGGCGCCAAGGTCGTCACCATCTCCGGCCCAGACGGCTACATCTACGACGCCGATGGCATCTCCGGCGAGAAGATTGCCTACATGGAGGAGATGCTGCGCATCGACCGCATGGCCGTGGCTCCCTACGCCTTGAAGTTCAAAACCGCCCAGTTCCACGCGGGCAAGCGCCCCTGGGGACAGGTGGTGGACGTCGCCCTGCCCTGCGCCATCCAGAACGAGCTGAACCTGGACGAGGCCAAGACCCTTCTCGCGAACGGCTGCAAGGCCGTGGTCGAGGGCGCCAACATGCCCAGCACCCTGGATGCGGTGGAGTTCTTCCAGGCCAACGGCGACAAGATCCTGTTCTCCCCCGGCAAGGCCTCCAATGCCGGTGGAGTGGCCACCTCGGGTCTCGAGATGTCCCAGAATTCCATGCGCCTCGGCTGGACCGCCGAGGAAGTGGACGCCCGCCTGCACCAGATCATGATCAACATCCACAAGTCCTGCGTGGACGCCGCCGCCCGCTTCGGCACGCCCGGCAACTATGTGAACGGCGCGAACATCGCCGGCTTCCTCAAGGTGGCCGACTCGATGATCGATCAGGGGCTCGTCTAGTCCTCGGCCTTTCGCTACCGCAGAAAAAGGGGGCTGCTCGCGGCCCCCTTTTTCTGCGCAGGCCAGTAAACTGCCGAGGAGACGGGGCTTCCACGATGATCAGTAGGGAATTCAACGAGATCTTCCGGAAGTACTCCTCCGACAAGGAGATCTTCCACGACCTGATGCCCCTGCGCACCCGGGAGATCCTGCTGGTGGCTCCGGCCTTTGACGCCTTCACCCTGGAACAGGACGGCCTGCTGACCGAGATCCTCTTCGAGGGCTACTACCAACTCAACATGAGCAATCCGCCTCGGTTGATCAACGTGTCCACCCTGGACGAGGCGCTGGAGAAGTGCTCTTCTCGCCATTTCGACATGATCATCGTCATGAGCCGGCTGGGGCAGGGCGGCCATGTGGAGGTGTCCAAGGCGCTCCGGAAAGCCGCGCCGCAGATCCCGATCTACCTGCTGCTCAACGACAACGTGGAAGTGGGCGCCATGGACCGGCGGCGCCAGGAGCTTCAGCGCCACTATGACCAGATCTTCGTCTGGAACGGGAATCCCGAGATCTTCATGGCCATGGTGAAGCTGATGGAGGACCGCGCCAACGTCGAGAACGACACCAAAGTCGGCCTCACCCGCGTCATCCTGCTGGTCGAGGACAGCATCCGCTACTACTCGCGGTACCTGCCCATCCTCTACGCCGAGATCCTCAAGCAGACCACCCGGCTGGCCAAGGACCAGAGCATGGATGGCATGACGCGGACCCTGTCCATGCGCGTCCGGCCCAAGGTGCTCCTGGCCACCACCTACGAAGAGGCCATCGCCTTCTGCGACAAGTACCAGGATTTCCTGCTCTGCGTCATCACCGATCGGAAGTTTCCCAAGGATGGGGTGGTGGATCGGGAGGCTGGCATCAAGGTCATCAAGGCCGTGAAGGACCGCAACCCCTATCTCCCGACCCTGCTGCAGTCCTCCGATCCCTTCAAGGAATCCTGGGCCACGGCCATCAGCAGCGGCTTCCTCAACAAGAACTCCTACACGCTGGGCGCCGAACTCTCCAACTTCTTCCATGAAAGCCTGGGGTTTGGCGACTTCATCTTCCGGGACGAGGGGGGCGCCGAAATCGCCCGCGCCGTCGACATGGAGGACCTGCAGGCCAAGCTGCGCACCGTTCCCGTGGAATCCCTGGTCTACCATGCCTCCCGGAACCACTTCTCCGCCTGGATCATGGCCCGCGGGGAAGTCCAGGTGGCGAAGGTGCTGGGGAAGTTCCGCCTTTCCGACTACCGGGACCCCGAGGAGATGCGCACCTTCCTCATCAACGTGGGCGATTACGTGCAGCGCATGAAGACCCTGGGGAAGGTGGTCCCCCTGACCGAATCCACCCCGAAGGATGAGCCCAACATCCTGCGGCTGGCCCCGGGTTCCATGGGCGGCAAGGGCCGTGGCGTCGCCTTCATCCATTCCCTGCTCTCCCGCCTGGATCTGGACAACCTGCTGCCCGAGGCGAACATTCGAATTCCCCGCTCCGCCATCATCGGCACGGAGGAATTCAACTCATTCATCAGCCGGAACGGCCTTCGGCAGATGCTCCAGAACGATGTGGACGACGATGCCATCAAGCGCCGCTTCCTCATGGGTTCCCTGTCCCCGGAGCTGATGGCCAAGCTGCGGCTCTTCCTCGCCAAGCACGCAAGGGTGCCCCTGGCCGTGCGCTCCTCGGGCCTGCTGGAGGACAGCCTTTCCCATCCCTTCGCGGGCCTCTACAGCACCTTCTTCCTGCCCAACAATGACCCCGACCCTTCGGTGCGCGAGGCCCAGCTCACCGAGGCCATCCGACTGGTCTACGCCTCGGTCTATTCGAAGGCCTCGCGTTCCTACTTCCAGGCCATCGACTACAAGATCGAGGAGGAGCAGATGGCCATCCTCATCCAGGAGGTCTCGGGCAGGCGCTTCGGCGATCGCTTCTACCCCCACATCTCCGGGGTGGCCCAGTCCTTCAACTACTACCCGGTGGCCTACACCCAGCCCCAGGACGGCATCGCCAACATCGCCGTGGGTCTCGGGAAGTATGTGGTCGAAGGGGGAAAGACCTACCGGTTCGCGCCACCCTACCCCGAGATGGATATGCTGCCGCCCAGGGAGCAGCTGCGCACCACCCAGAAACAGTTCTACGCCCTGGACATGAGCCGCACCTCCGTGGACTTGTACGGCGGTGAGGACGCGACGCTCATCAGCCTCGACATCAGCCAGGCCGAGAAGGACGGGGCCCTCTGGCATTGCGCCTCCGTCTGGGACGCCAACGATGACCGGATCCGCGATGGCCTGGACAGCCCTGGCCCGCGCGTCGTGAACTTCCGGAACATCCTGAAATACGACCAGTTCCCCCTCCCGAAAATTCTCCAGACCCTCCTGGAGCTCATCCGCGAGGCCATGGAGACGCCCGTGGAGATCGAGTTCGCCGTGAACCTCGACAAGGACCCGGGAAACGGCAAGCCCACCTTCACCCTGCTCCAGATCAAGCACCAGCTTCTCGACAACGGCGAAGTGAACCTCTCAATCACGGACCTTGATCCCGCGGAGCTCTTCCTGTTCTCGGAGAAATGTGTGGGCAACGGCGTCGTGGAGGGGCTTCGCAACATTGTGTGGGTGGACCCCGAGGGCTTCGACAAGTTCGAGACACCTGCCCTGGCCGCCCAGATCGAGCAGGTCAATGACCGGTTCCGGACCGAAGGCGGGAAGTACGTGTTGCTGGGCCCCGGCCGCTGGGGCAGCAACGACCACCACCTGGGCATTCCCATCACCTGGTCGATGATCTCCTGCGCCCAGGTAATCGTGGAATACGCCATGGCGAACTTCCAGGCCGATGCGTCCCTGGGTTCCCACTTCTTCCACAACGTGACCTCCCTGAACATCGGCTACTTCACCGTGCCCTATCCCCGGGGAACCAGCCTCCTCGACTGGGACTGGTTGCGCCAGCAGCCCGAAGTCTGGCGTTCGGGCTGCCTTGTCCACAGCCGTCTGGAGGAACCCGTCCACATCGTCATGGACGGGCGGCGCAGCGCCTCGGCCATCTTCAAGCGCACCCCGAAACCACCGCCACCGGAGCCCGGGGAGTTCCAGTAGACGAACCCATCGCGCTTCGCGCAGAATGAGTTCCCGGGATCCCGGCTGCCAGGGCGGATCCGCTAAAGTGGTGCATGGAGGAATCGTCGATGCACCATCCGGGCAACGTGTTCGTGGTCTCCGCGCCCTCGGGCGCTGGGAAGTCCACCCTCGTCCAGCGGCTGGTCTCGACCTTGCCGGACCTGATCTTCTCCATCTCCTTCACCACCCGAAAGCCGCGCGCCGGTGAAGTGGATGGTCGCGACTACTTCTATCTCGACGATGCCCGCTTCGATGCCATGATCCGGGAAGGGGGCTTCGTTGAGTGGGTCGAAGTCTACGGCCACCGCTACGGCACTGGCCGGGACTGGCTGCACCGCGTGCTGGCCTCGGGCCAGGACGTGCTGCTCGATATCGAGACCACCGGCGCGCTGAACCTCCGGCGGGCCATTCCCGATGCCCACATGATCTTCATCCTGCCGCCGTCGGCCGCGGCCCTGGAGGAACGCCTGCGTAGCCGGGGGAAGGATTCCGACGAGCAGATTCGCATCCGTCTGAATTACGCCCGCCACGAGCTGGAGCTGTACCCGGCCTACGATTACCTGGTGATGAATGACGACCTTGAACTCGCCTACCGTCGATTCGAGAGCATCTTCCTTGCAACCCGTGCCACCCGCGAACGCATGGCCCCGGCCGCGCAGAAGATCCTCGAAGGGTTCTGACGGGGCCGTGACAAAACGCTGATTCGCCCCGGAGCGGCTCAGGCGTATCCTGGAATGTGTCTTCCCAGGAGCCTCATGGCCCGTTTCATCAAGCGTAATTGGATGTGGATGGTGATGGCCGCCACGGTGGTGGTGGCGGGTCCCCTGCTGGCCCGGTCCAGCGGAGAGACCGCGCGCCAGCGCAGCCTGGATACCCTGACCGAGATCATGGACCTGGTCCAGAAGGACACCACCGAACCCCCCACGCCCCGGCAGCTCACCCACGCCACCATCCAGGGCATGCTGCACACGCTGGATCCCCACTCGAACTACATGGACGAAAGTGAATTCAAGTTGTTGCGCGAGGAACAGAAGGGTTCCTTCTTCGGCATCGGCGCCATCATCCAGCAGCATGACGAGGGCATCGCGATCATCAGTCCCATGAAGGGCGGCCCGGCGGAGCGCATCGGCGTGCGGTCCGGCGACGTCATCAAAGAAATCGATGGCACCAGCACGGAAGGCATGAGCTCCAACACCGCCCTCCAGAAGCTCCGCGGCGAGAAGGGCACCCTGGTAGAGATCGCCGTGCAGCGGGGGGGCATCGCCGAGCTGCTGCGCTTCTCCATTTCCCGGGCCGAGGTCCCCACCAACAGTGTCTACTACAGCTTCATGCTGAACCCCACCACGGGCTTCATCCTCATCAAGGACTTCGGCGAAACCACGTCCGACGAATTCGAAAAGGCCGTGGTCACCCTGAAGAAACAGGGCATGAAACAGCTCATTCTGGATTTGCGCGGCGACGGCGGAGGTGTGCTGGATGCCGCCATCGGCATCTGCCGCCAGCTGCTGGGGTCCGATCAGCTCATCGTCAGCCAGAAGGGTCGGGACGGGCGCGAGGAGAACCAGACCCGTACCAGCAAGGGCTCCCAGCTCGACCCCTTCCCGCTGGTCATCCTCATCAACCGCGGCACCGCCAGCGCCAGCGAGATCGTCACCGGCGCCGTCCAGGACCACGACCGGGGCCTGGTCGTCGGACAGACCAGCTGGGGAAAGGGCCTCGTGCAGAGCGTGCTCACCATCAACCGCTCCCGCGGCCTGACGCTCACCACGGCGCGCTACTACACCCCCTCCGGCCGCAATATCCAGCGCGACTATAGCCATGGCCTGGATGACTACTACAATCCCGACGATGAGAAGGATCCCAAGCCCCAGGGGCCGGCCTTCAAGACGGACCTGGGTCGCACGGTCTTTGGTGGAGGCGGGATCAACCCCGACTACGTGTTGCCCAGCCTTCGGTTCGACGAGTTCATGGTCGATCTCCGGTTCCGGCACCAGGCTTTCTTCCGATTCGCCGTGCACGAGAAGGAACAGTTCGGCATCAAGGCCGGGGAGCACGCCGATGACGCCGTCCTGAACCGGTTCCGCGCCTGGGCCCTGGACCAGAAGCTGACCATCACCGACAAGGACTGGGAGGCCAACCTCGGCGCTATGCAGGAGCAGCTCTCCATCGAGATGCAGAACGTGGCCTTCGGCATCGAGGCGGGCTTCAAGGTCCTGTGTGAGAAGGATCCCGCCATCCTCAAGGCTCTAGAGGTCATGCCCGAGGCCGAATCGCTGGTCCAGAAGAAGCAGCTCCTCCGCCAGGATGCCCCTACGACAGTCGCCGCTACCCGCTAGCCGAGGCTCCCATGGACGTCACGCTTCCCGATCACGTCGAGGCTCTGCGTCATGAGGTTCGCAAGTTCGCGGAACGGGAGATCCGCCCCCACGTCATGACCTGGGATGAGGCCAGGATCTTCCCTATGGCACTGGTGAAGCAGCTGGGCGAGATGGGCATGATGGGCGTCATCTTCCCCGAGCAGTACGGCGGGGAGGGGATGGGTTATCTAGAATACGCGGTGGTGGTCGAGGAGCTGTCCAGAGTCGACGGCTCAGTGGGAATCTCCGTGGCGGCA
>PMJK01000172.1 GCA_003158505.1 Holophagaceae bacterium
TCAGCGCGAAGAGGGTGGCGAAGGGAGGCCCGGCGCGGTTGGGATCCAAGATGAACTCCCGGATGACGATGCGGCCCTTGGGAGCGAGTGCCTTCGAGCAGCGCCGCAGCAGATCGCGGTTCTCGTCCTCATCCAGCATGTGGCAGATGGCCGAAACCAGCACCAGATCGTAGCCCTCTCCAAGCTCATCGGTCCTGAGATCGCCCACTCGCACCCGTACGCGATCCGACAGGCCAGCCTCGGAGATGTGCCGCTGCGCGATGGCCACGACCGGATCCAGGTCCAACACCTCCGCGTGCAGATCCGGAGCTGCCTGAGCAAAGGCCAGCGAGAAAGTGCCCGGACCACCGCCCACGTCCAGCATGCGCCGAACGCCTTCGGTTCCTACGACCTGCACGACCTGGGCGGCCGTGGTCTTGGCACGCGCGTGCATGGCCTCGATGAAGGCCTCAGTCCAGGATTCATCGTGGGCCTCCGCGCCTGGCCGACGTTGGGTCGTCCCGGCCTTTACACAATCCGTCAGCCTGGACCAAGTCTCCCAGAGGTGCACCGTATGCATAAGGCCAGCGCGCCCGGGTCCGAAGGCTCTGGATTCGGGCGTGCACCTGAAGATGTCCTTGCTTTTCTCGAGAGCCCCCAGCGATGCCAGGGCATTCAGGAGCATCTTGGTGGCGCGAGCGTCTGCGCCGATTGCCTGGGCCACTCTGGAAGCCTCGGCACCCTCACCCACAGCCGTGAACACATCCAATTCCAGGGCTGTCAGGAACACTCGGCTCTCCTGGAAGCTCCGGATGGCGCGCGACATATCATCGATTGTTCGTACTCCACCCATGGCCACCCCCCGATGTCATCAAAAGGATCACCATTCTGTGCATGGGTCCCCACTGAAACGCCAGGGCCAGATTGGCAGCCTCAAGCCCACCCAGGATTGGGTTGACCCAAAACCCGACCACTGGAACAGGGATTTCAGGCTGTTCGGATCGCAGGGCACCAGGTCTTGAACGCTTTACTCCCGAAAGCAGACTCTAGGGCGCGACGGCCCGGTTTTCCAACTTGCTCACGGCGAGCTTGCGGATGTCGGCGTCGGGATCGTTCTCGGCGACCTGGGCCAGCACGGCTCTGACCGTCAGCCGGTTCACGGCGGCCCAGCGCACACTCCAATCCTGGTCGCGCCTGGCGATCCGGGCCAGGGCCGCCTGGTCCGTCAGCATGCTCACGGCAAGCTTGCGGATGTCCACATCGTCGTCATTGGTGGCGATCCTCGCCAGGACGGCCTGGCTGGTGAGCCCTTCCACCGCGGCCCAGCGCACGCTCCAGTCCTTGTCGGTGGTGGCGACCTGGGCCAGGGCGGCCTGATCTGCCGGACTGGTGCCCCGCGAGGCCGGGCCTCTGGCTGCATTGGCCGCCTGGGTCGGTGGCTGGACGAGGGGCACCACTTCCCCCCCAGTAGCGGTCACGGGAACACTCTGACCCTTGACGATCCGGGCGGTCTGCTCTGCGGGAGTCTCCGCCGCGGCCTTGCCCGTAGTCACGCCGGCCGCCGCAGGGACCTGGGCGGCCTGATCCGCCGGAACCTCGACGGGAGTCTGCCCTGCCTCCGTGTCCTTGGCGGCGTCGTCTGCCTGGATGGGCGCCATCGGAGCCCCCATCTTTCCCTCGGCGGCGTTGGTCTCACCCTGATCCTTGCCGCCTTTGGTACCCTCGTCGGGCGAACTCACCACCGCGGCCTTGCTCGCCTCCACTTCAGCAGGCGTGAGGACCAGGGCCTGGGCGGCCTGGTCCGCTGGAGTCCCGGTGGTGGCTCGCGATGCTTCCGGGCCTTGGGCGGCACTGACGCCTTGGGTGGACGGCGTCAGGGCCAGGGTGGGTTGATCGGCCGGAGTATTTGCGGGGGCCTGCGATGCTTCTGAGCCTTTGGCGGCATTGGCTGCTGGGGTGCGCGGAGTGGGGGCCACCACTCTTCCTCGGGCGGCCAGGAATACACTTTGATCCTTGCCGCTTCTGGTGACCTGGCCCGCCGGACGCCCCACCGCGGCCTTGTCCGCGTTCATTCCTGCAGTGGTGTAGACCTGGGCTGGGGCGGCCTGGCCCGCCGGAGTCTTGGCGGGGACCGGCACTCCTTCCGGGCCCTTGGCTGAGTTGGCTGCTGGGGCTGGAGTCGGGGCCACCACCCCCGTGTCTCCAGGGGTCACAGAGGCACCCTGATCTTTGGCGTGCTTGGGGTTCTGATCCGCCGGACGCGCCACCGCGGCCTCGCTTGCGTTCACTTCGGCAACCGTGGGGATCTGGGCCGGGTGATCCGCCAGTCTCTCTCCAAGGGCGCCCTTGCTGTCCTGGCCCGTGACTGTCTGCGTGACCTGGGGCCCGGCGACTGGATCTCCGGCCTTGGAAACCGCTGTATCGGGCTTCCTGCAGGCCATGCCCACGGCGATAAGCGCCAGGGCTGGGAACCACAACATGGCTTTCCTGAACATGGGACCCCTTGGACCGGAAGACCGGACCCGGTTCCCCAGGGTGCGGCCGATGCCATCCTCCAGCATCATAAGCCCAAGGGATGTGGAGATCCTCCGCCCTAGGCTTTCCGCTCGGCGCCGAACAGGTTGTAGAACGCCGGCACCACGAACAGCGTGAACACGGTCCCGATGGACAACCCCGTGAAGATCACCAGCCCCATGGCCCGCCGTCCCGCGGCCCCGGCCCCGCCGGCGATGACCAGGGGAAACACGCCCAGCACCATGGCGGCGGTGGTCATGAGGATGGGGCGCAGGCGGATGGCGGCGGCCTCGGTGATGGCCTCGAGGCGGCTGTGGCCTGCGGCCTGGAGCTCGTTGGCGAACTGCACGATGAGGATGCCGTGCTTGCTGATGAGGCCCATGAGGGTGACCAGGCCCACCTGCGTGTAGATGTTGAGGGTGGCCACGCCGAGGTTGATGAAGATCATGGCGCCGAAGAGGGCCATGGGCACCGACACCAGGATGATAAGGGGATCCCGCAGGCTGTTGAACTGCGCCGCCAGGGCCAGGAAGACGATGATGATGGCGAAGGCCAGGGTGACGAGGAACCCGCCGGCTTCCTGCATGAACTGGCGGGAGACGCCGGAGTAGTCGGCCTGATAGCCCGGCGGCGCGACGTCCTTGAGGGCCTTGCGGAAGAAGTCGAGCACCTGCTCCTGGGAGAAGGACGGGCCGTAGACCCCGGAGATGGTGGCGGAATTCAGCTGCTGGAACCGGTTGATGGACTCAGGTACCACCGTGTCCTTCATGGAAGCCACGGTGGACACCGGCAGCATGGTGCCGTCCGCCGTGCGGACGTAGTAGTCCAGCACCTGGCCAGGGTTCAGCCGGTCCACCTGGAGCACCTGGGGGATGACCCGGTAAGAGCGCCCCCCGATGGAGAAGTAATTCACGTAGCCGCCGCCCAGGGCATTGCCCATGGCCCCGCCCACGTCCTGCAGAGTGAGGCCCAGGGTGGCCACCAGGTCCCGGTCCAGGACCATGGTGCTCTGGGGCTTGTCGATCTTGAGGTCGGTGTCCACGAAGAAGAACATGCCGCTGGCGCGGGCCTTGTCCAGAATGGCCTTGCCGACCTCGTTGAGCCGCTCGAAGGGCTCGGTGGTCTTGATGACGAATTGCACCGGGAGGCCGGTGGCGCCCGGCAGGGAGGGCGGCTGGAAGGTCGCCACCGTCGCCCCCGCGATGCCCGCGCAGGACACCTGGAAGGCCGTCTGGACCGTGTCGGCACCGCGCTTGCGCTGGTCCCAGGGTTTCAGGATGAGGCCCGCGAACCCATTCCCGGCACTGGTGAACTGGAACATCTGCTCGTACTCGGGAAACGCCTTGGCGATGCCGAACACCTGGTCGGAATAGGTCTGCATCTGCTGCACGGTGGCGCTGGGCGGCCCCTGGACGGCGGCCATGATGAAGCCCTGGTCCTCCTGGGGGGCCAGCTCGGATTTGGAACTGGCGAAGAGGAAGCCCGTGGCCACGAGAATGAGGACGCCCATCACCACCGTCACCTTGGAGGTGGCCAGGGAACTGCGCAGGACGCGCAGGTAGTGTCCGTGGAACCACTCGAACTGGCCGTCGATGAACCGGACGAACCGGCCCGCGTCCTGTTCGGCCTTGAAGAACCGCGAGCACATCATGGGCGACAGGGTCAGCGCCACCACGGCCGACACCGCCACGGCCCCGGCCAGGGTGAAGGCGAATTCCGTGAAGAGGCTGCCCGTGAGGCCCCCCTGGAAGCCGATGGGGACGTACACCGCCACCAGGACCACGGTCATGGCCAGGATGGGCCCGCCCAATTCCCGGGCGGCCTGGAGGGAGGCCTCCAGGGGCGTCTTGCCTTCCCGCATGTGCCGGTCGGCGTTCTCCACCACGATGATGGCGTCGTCCACCACCAGGCCGATGCCCAGCACCAGGGCCAGCAGCGTGAGCAGGTTGATGGAGTAGCCCAGGCCCAGCATGACGGCGAAGGTCCCCACCAGGGAAAGGGGCATGGCGATCACCGGCACCACCACGGCCCGCAGCGTCCCCAGGAAGAGGTAGATCACCACGGTGACAATGAGCAGAGCTTCCGCGAGGGTCTTGATCACCTCCACGATGGACGTGTTGATGAAGTCCGTGGCGTCGTAGACGATCGCACCGGTGAGACCCGAGGGCAGCTGGGACTGGATCTCGGGGAAGGCGCGGCGCACCCGTTTGGCCACGTCGAGGATGTTGGCCTCGGGGGCCACCTTGATCCCGATGAAAACCGACTGCCGGCCGTTGAAGGACACGTTGAAGGAGTAGTCGTCGGCCCCGAGGGTGACGGTGGCCACGTCCTCCAGGCGCACGATGGCGCCCCCACTCTGGCGGATGGCCAGTTTCCTGAACTCCTCCACCGTGTGCAGGTCCGTGGCGGCCGTGAGATCCACGCTCACCATCTGGCCCTTGGTGGCGCCCAGGGTCGACAGGACATTGTTGTTCGCGAGCGCCGTGTTCACTTCGGTGGCGGTCACGCCGTGGGCCGCCAGGCGCTGGGGATCCAGCCAGGCCCTGAGGGCGAAGTTGCGGGCGCCCAGGATCTCGGCGGTCTGCACGCCGGGGAGGGAATCCAGCCGGGGCTTCACCACCCGCACCAGGTAGTCCGTGATGTTGTTGGTGGGCAGGACCTCGCTGTAGAAGCCCATGTACATGGCGTCGGTGTTGTCGCTCATCTGCACGGTGATCACCGGCTGCTGCGCCTGGGGCGGAAGCTGGTTCTTGACCGCGTTGACCTGGGTAGTGATCTCCGTGAGGGCCTTGTTGGCACTGTAGTTCAGGCGCAGGGTGGCAGTGATGGTGGAGACACTGTTGACGCTGGTGGAGGAGAGGTAGTCGATGCCCTGGGCCTGGGCGATGCTGGATTCCAGGGGCTGGGTGATGAAGCCCCCGACGGTGGTGGCGTCGGCCCCGTAGTAGACGGTGGTCACCGTCACCACCGCGTGCTCGGTCCGGGGGTACTGGTTCACCGGCAGGTTGAAGATGGACCGCATCCCCAGCACGAGGATCAGCAGGCTCACCACCATGGCGACCACGGGCTTGCGGATGAACAGGTCGGTGAAGTTCATGGACCAAAGGCCTCACTTTTCCTGGGGTGCCGGGTGCGGGTCAGAGGCGGGCTGCACCTTGTTGTCCACCAGGATGGGCGTGCCGTTGCGCAGCTTCAGCCCACCGCTGGTGACCACCTGGGCGCCCGCTTCCAGCCCCTTCAGGATGGCCACCTGGTCGCCCCGGGTGGGGCCGGTGGTCACGAACACCTGCTGGGCCTTGAGGCCCCCTGAACCCTGCACCGCCAGGAAGACCACGGAACCGTAGGGGTTGTAGGTGACAGCGGTCTGGGGCAGGGTCAGGTAGGACTGGGGCGTGCTCACCTCCATGCTGACACTGGCGAACATGCCTGGCACGAGAGCGTGCCCGGGGTTGGGGAAGGTGGCCTCCACCTGGATGTTGCGGGTCGCGCCGTCCACCCTGGGATTCACGGCGGTGACCCTGCCCTTGAAGACGCGGCCGGCATAGGCGTCCAGGCTCAGGTCCACCTTCTGGCCAGGCTTCACGCTCGCCACTTCCCGCTGGGGGAGGGCGAAATCGGCGTACACCTGGTCCAGCTGCTGGACCGAGGCCACCGCGATGCCGGGAGTCACGTAGGCGCCTTCGCTGGTGGTGATGATGCCCACCCGGCCGGCGAAGGGCGCGATGAGGTGCTTCTTGGCGGCCAGGGCCAGCTCGGCCTTGGCGGCGGCTTCCTTGGCCTTGAGATCGGCCTCCAGGCCGTCGTAGTCCGCGGAGCTGATGGTCCGGGCCGCCAGCTGCTCCTTGGCGCGCCCGAAGGTCAATTTCGCCAGGTCCGCCGCGGCCTGGAGGGCCCGGTACTGGGCCTGTTCGGTGTCGTCGTTGAGGGATACCAGATTCTGTCCCGGGTGGACCTGGGCGCCCGCCATGGCCTCCACCTTTACCACCACGCCGGACACTTCGAAGGCGAGGTCCGCCCCATGGATGGCGCGCAAGGTGCCCACCGCGGCCAGGGTCGGCTGCCAGCGCTCCTGGTGTACCTGGGTGGTGGTGACGGTCTGGGGGGGCTCCTGGCCCCCCTTGAGTGCCCGCCCGATCATGATGTTCTTGAAGATGTTGAAGCCCGCCAGGAGCCCCAGAAGGAGCCCTACGGCCACGATCATGATGACCATGCGCTTCCGGGTGCTGGGCTTTGGATCGGCAGGGATCTCCGGTTCCATGGGGGCTCCTAGAATCCGCCGCCCAGGGCGGCGTAGAGGGCGGTGGTGTCCAACAGGGAGGCGGCCCGGGCCCGGATCAGGCCCATGCGCGCCAGCTGCCAGGACCGGGTCGCATCCAGCAGCTGGAGGTAGCTGGCGGCGCCGATGCGGAACTGGGCCTTGGCCAGCTCCAGGGACTTGGCTGCAGCCTGTTCGGATTCCAGCTGCGCCTGTATGGTCTGGGCGTCGAAGCGCAGGGCGTTGAGGGCGTCCGACACATTGGCGAAGGCCACCAGCACCGTCTGGCGGTAATCGGCCAGGGCCTGGTCCACCCCGGCCTCGGCCCCCCGCTTTTGCGCCCGCAGGGACCCGCCGTGGAAGAGGGGCTGGAGCAGCCCGAAGGAGACGCCCCAGGTTTCATTGCTCCCCTTGAACATGTCCTGATAGGTCAGCGCCTGGGGCCCGGCGAAAGCCCCGAGGGTGATCTGGGGCAGGAGCGCCGCGGTGGCCACGCCCACCTGGGCGGTGGCGGCGTGGAGCTGGGCCTGGGCCGCCTGGATATCAGGGCGGCGCTGCACCACCTGGGAAGGCAGGCTCAGGGGCAGGTCTCGGGGCAGCGTGAACCCCGCCAGGGCCACGGGCCCCAGCCCTATTTCCGAAGGGTAGCCGCCCAGGTACACCGCCAACTGGTTGCGCACCGCCTCCAGCTGCTGGGCCAGGGGCGGCAGGGCCGCGCGGGCCGCGGCCAGCTGGGCCTGCAGGGCCAGGAGATCGCCCTGGCTCTTCACGCCGATCTCCACCTGCCTGCCCGTGAGGGTCGTCTGCTCCTCCAGGAGGGCCGCCACATCCCGGGCGACCTGGAGCTGTTCCGCGAGGGAGGCTTCCTGAACGGTGGCGATGGCGACGTTGGAAGTGAGGCTCAGGTAGGTCCCCGTGAGCAGCCATTGGCGGAGGTCCGCCTGGGCCTGGAGGCCTTCGACCCGCCGGCGGGTGCCCCCGAAGAGGTCGAGGGTGTAGGAGACGTTCAAGGTGGCGGCGTAGATGGTGTAGGGCGAGTAGATCCCCACGGCCGGCCCGGGCAGGGAGCGGCTCACGCCTACCTGGGCGTCCACGGCGGGATAGAGGGATCCGCCCGCGGCCGTCACGTCCTCCCTGGCCCTACGCGTCGCGGCCTGGGCCGACGCCAGGGTGGGACTGTGGGCCAGGGCCTGCTCCACCCGGCGGGTCAGTTCCGGGGATCCGAAGGTGGTCCACCAGGCCGCAGGCACGGCCTGACCCTTGAGGAACCGCTGCGCATCCCCTTCGGTGGCGTCGAGAAGCGGAGCCGCGCTGTACTCGGCCAGCTTGGGTGGTTCCTGAGGCGTGAAGGTGGGACCCACCTTGCAGCCCATCGCGACGAGGAGGGCGGCGATTCCGGGGAGGGCGCCTCGATGGAGGTTGAAGGGATGACCCATGAAGTTTTCAAACCTGAATGAATGGAGCTGGAAGGATGTGCCCCGATCGAAGGCGTGGGGCCATTGTTAGTGAAAATGCCAGGAATTCACAGGGGCTAGATTACCGAAATCGGTCGAGTGCCCACCTGGAGCGCCGAAAGCTAATCGGGAAGGCGCACCAATTTCTTGCCGTCCTTCGGCATCGGGTACTGGGCCACGTTGAGCTGCATGGCGAGCAACGCATAGTAGGCATTAATCCCCGTCAAATCCACCACGCCCCGCTTGCCGAAGCGCTTCTCGGCCCGCTCGAAGGTCCGGTCCGAGACCCGCTTGTTGCGGTGCAGCTCGGTCGAAAAGTCATAGACGATTGCCTCGTCCTCGCTCATGCCCACCGGCCGACGGCCATCCGCAATCGCGGCGATCACCTCGGGCCTGATCCCCGCCTTCAGCGCGATCGGCTGATGCACGTACCACTCGTAGTCCTGGCTCCATTCGCGGGCGGTGACCAGAATCGCCAGCTCACTCAAGGTGTTGCCGACCGCCGAATGGTAGCGAAGGTAATCGCCCATGGCGCGGGCCTGGCTCATGACCTGGGGGCTGTGCATCAGTGGCTCGAAGGGCCCGAAGACTGGCACCATGCGGGCAGCCACAAAGGCTTCCGCCGCCTGCTTCTGTTCGTCGGTGTATTGCGCCGGTAGGATGGTCGGGAGTCTCTCCCCGGCACGGGCAGGTGTGGCCAGGATCGAGATCAGCAGGAGACCGGGGATGAGCGTGTTCTGCATGGGTTCTCCAAGGGGTGAGGACATCACAGTGCTACGGAATCACTGGACGCCCAATGGGGGGCAGCTCCATGTTCACTCCGGCCCGGAGGACACGGACACCGGGGTCCACGCCCCGCTCCGCAGGGCCACGAGCCAGGCCTCGATGGGCTTCTCTTCTCTTGCCTTCAGTGCATCCGCGTAACGGGTAAGCTGGTCCCGATAGCCGGCCAGCTCCTCCGCTCCGAAGGCCTTGGAATGCTTGAAGTCCAGGAGGTGCAGACATTCTTCGTCCCAGACCACCAGGTCGGCGCGCCCGAGGGCTCCGCTGGCGGCGGCGCCGGCCAGGGGCAGTTCGGTCCGCCGCCGCAGCTGGCGCCAGCCCCGGGCCTCGAACTGGGCCAGGAAGCGGAGCGCGTTCTCCTGCACGTGGGGCACACCGGGCGCCGCTGCCAGGCAGGCCGCGAAGGCCTCCGGATCCTCCCATCGGACCAGCAGATCGCGGAGGAAGGCATGGACGGCCTCGCCTTCCTGGCGGGCCTGGCTGCGCGTGTCGCCGGGCAGGTCCTCCCGGACATCCATGGGTTCCGCGCCCTCCGGCAAAGCGGCCCTGGCGGCGGGCGCCTCCACCTCAAGGTTGGCTGCCTCGGTCGGCGGCGCTGGCGGAGGAGAATCCCGGAGCAAGACGAGCTCGGGGTGGGCATCAGCGAGGTGCTGTCCCCACTGGGCCCAGGTCTTGGACTCCAGGGGATCCTTCATGTCCTTGGGCTCCTGGAGGAGCAGGCACAGGCGCTCCCGGGCCCGGGTCAGGGCCACGTAGAGCAGGTTCAGCTCGTCGCGCCGCTGCCGGGTCTCCACGAGGGGCTTGAGGTCCCGGTAGGCGCGTCCGGGGTGGTTCCCCAGCTTCCAGGCCAGCAGGAGTTCGCCGGTCCCCGGTCGCGTCCGCACCTCGCCTTTCTTGAAGGTCCTGGGGTGGGCATGCAGCAGGGGAAGAATCACATCGTCGTATTCTAGCCCCTTGCTGCCATGAACCGTCTGGATGAGGAGATCGGCCTCGTCGGCGGAGGCAGGCAGATCGCCCCGCTCCATGCCGGACCGCTCATCCTCGAGCAGGGCATAGGCCACGGTCGGACTGGCCGGAAGGTCCATGAGCATGGCCAGGAGGGAGGCCAGGTTGCGCCGGGCCCGCAGCGGTTCCATGGTCCCGTGAATGCGCAGGGCGCTGAGCGAACTCAGCACGGCGCCCTGCCTCAGCAGCCGCCCTGCCACTTCCTGCGTCGAGGCCTGGCGCAGATCCAGGAGCCACCGGGCCGCCTCCCGGTGCGCCTCGGGCAAAGCTTCGGGATCCAACTCGCCCAGGCCGGGGAAGCCCGGACGCCCTTCCCTGGCCAGGGCGAGCCGGGTGATCTCTCCGTCGCTCAGCCCGATCACCAGCCGCAGCAAGGCCGCGCAGGGCAGCGCCCGTTCGGGATGCGCCACGGCTTCCAGGGCCGCCATGACCAGCCGCACGCCGGGGCTGTCCCAGAACCCCGACTTGGCCACCACGTAGGGCTGGATGCCCCGGGCCTTCAGGCGCTGCAGCAGGGCAGGCAGCTTGGTGCGCTGCTTCAGCAACAGCACCCGGCGACGGTGGCCCGGCTTCGCGGGTTCCCCAAGGGTCTGGGTCCAGCCTGCTTCCCGGGAGAGCCCGGAGATCCAGTCGGCCAGGGCCGAGAGATCCGCCCTGGAGGCCGGCGCCGCGGTCCGCACGAGTCCGACCGGAAGGGCCGCGGGACCCACGGGCTCCTGGAGGCCATCCAGGTTGCCCGTGTCCGGGGCGAGCTGGGGCCAGACCTCCTCCACATAGCGGTTGGCCAGGGCCACGACCTGGGGGGTGGACCGGAAATTGGCTGGAAGCCGGAAGGCCTGGTCGCCAGCGGCCACCAGATGCTGGCGCAGCAGGTCGGGATCCCCCCCCCGGAAACCGTAGATGGCCTGCTTGACGTCGCCGACCCGGACGATCCGCTCGGCCCCCAGGGCCGCCAGGAAGGCATCCTGCGATCGGGAGGTGTCCTGGTACTCATCCACCAGGAGCAGCTTGGGCACGGGACCTTCCAGCCCGCCGCCCTGAAGGCTGGCGAGGGCCTTGCGGACCAGATCGCCGAAGGTGGCCATGGCCAGCCCGGTCTTCCGGATCTCGAACCGGCGCAGGGCCTCCACGAGCAGACAGCGCATCCAGGCTTCCAGGGCATCCGCCACGGGCTGGAGGGTGGCCAGGGCCTCCCGGAATTCGAGGGTGAAGTAAGACTTCGTGGCCTCCGCTCGCCAGCTCTGTCCTTCGGCCCACCGGAGCCGGGCGGCCAGATCCGCACCGGAGGCCGGCAGCCGGAGGATGGCGGAAGGTTTGAAATGCCGTCTCTGGGCGCTGGTCGGATCCTGGGCCACGGTCGGATTGGCCGCGTAGGGTGCCAACGTCTGTTCAGCCTGGGCCAGGGCCGCCATCAGGCTGGCCCGATGGGGCGCGGGATCCTCGGGATCCAGGTGGCCCAAGGCATCCCGGTGGTTGTCGTAGCCCCGCGACAGGTCTGCCCAGTTCCGCTCGGCCCAGGCCAGCAGGATCTTCGAGGGCACGAGATCCGGATCTCCTTCGGACAACGTCAAAGCCTCGCGCACGGTCTGGCGGAGCAACCGGAGCAGGGCCGGGTGTGCAACGTCGAGGATGGTGTCGGCAGCGCCGTCCCCCCGGCTCAGGATGCGCATGGCCAGGCTGTGAATGGTGGAGACCTGGAGCAGTTCCGCCTCCCGGCGAGTGCGGCGCCAGAAAGTTCGAGCCTTGCCTGGCGATTCCGCCCAGGCGACCCCCCGCCAGTGGGCCGCCGCCTGAGCCACCTCCCCGGCGGACTTCCCCAGCCGTTCGGCGAGGGGCAGGCCCTTCAGGAAGGCCTCGATGTCCGCGGTGTTCGCCTGCTCGAACAGGGAAAGCAGGTCTCTCCAGGTCGCATCGTTCAGGGAGGCCAGGAGGTCCAGGGGACGGAGCAGACGTTCGCGGAGGTCCGCCGCCGCGGCTTCACTGAAGGTGGTGGCCAGGATCTCGAAGGGCCGGATGGCTTCGCGGCCGAGGTCGGCCGTGACCAACACCGTCAACGTGTAGGTCTTTCCGGAGCCCGCGCTGGCGCTGACCACCAGGGAGTGGGTGAGGACGAGGGAGTCGGCCAGGTCGAGGATACGCATGTCAGTCGCCCTCCCCTTCCCCGTCGACGGTCACGTCCACCGGACGGCCGCAGAGGGCGCTCAATTCGCATCGCTCGCAGACCGCGCCCGGCGTCGGCGGGAAGTCTCCCGTTTCCAGCCGCGCGTCGAAGCGGGCGAGATTCTGGAGCAGACGCGTGCGCCAGGCCCCCTGCTCACCAGCCCCGGCGAGCGTCTTGAGGTGGTTCGTGAAGGGTTCGGGTTCCTCTTCGCGCAAGGGCACCAGGGCCGCGGTGGCGACGCTGCCGGGCATCGCGGCCTCGGCGATCAGCATGTACAGGGGCGTCTGGAGGTGGGCTCCGAAGGGCGCGCCTTCTTCAGCGTAGTAGTCCAGGGTCGTCTTCCGCGAGGTCTTGTAGTCGGTCACGCGCAGGAACGACAGGCCCTCCAGGTGGTCCCAACGCTCGATGCGATCGACCTTGCCGGCCACGGCCAGGGCCCGGCCGTTGCCAAGCTCTAGGTCCACCGGACCCAGCTCGCCCTCCAGGGCCAGCAGCGTCCGCGTCCAGCTATCCTGCAGGGGAACGGTCTTGGGGCCTTTGCCTTTGTCCGATTCCGCCATCCGGTCCGGATAGAGGAAGGCGATCTCCCAGCGCGTGGGCCCCTCGGCCCGGGCATCCAGCAGCAGGGCGGCCGCCAGGTTGGGAAGCAGGGCCTCCAGGTCCAGAGTGGCCTGGGGCCATTGCTCCCGGGGAATGTCGTCCCCCAATTGGGCAAGCCAGGTGTCGCGGTTGGCGTTCCACAGCGCCATGAGGTGCGGAAGCACGGCCTCGGCACCGACCTCAGGGGTCACACCCAAGGTCTCCAGGAACGCGGTAGGCCAGTCCTTGAGGCCGACGAAGGGGGTGAGGACCGCCTCCAGGACATGGTGCGCCAGGGTTCCCACGGCCATGGAGAGCCGACCGGCGGCATCGACGCTTCGCAGCCCCCAGACGCGCTCGGCCAGGGAACGGAAGGGACAGCTCGCCAGGCTCTCCAAGGCCGTGGGGCTGGCACAGGGCCGCCCCTTGAGCCAGGCGCTGCGCACGTCGGAAATGCGGTCGAACTGGGGCGAGGCGGCCGTCAACGACTCCGGCTCGGGTCGGGCCATGGCGGCCGTGGCGCGCGCTTCGGCCACGGAGTCGCCCTCATGTCCTTCCCAGAGCCAACGGAAGCGGCTGTGGATCCTGGAGGAAGGCCTCCAGGCGCCCGCCCCTTCCAAGGCATTCCAGAACGGGCCCTGGGCCTTCATGCGGCCCTCCTTGTCCTGGGCGGGACTGAGGGCCACGAGCCGTTCCCCCGTCATGGCCAGGACCTTGCTGAAGGCGTAGGCCTCCCGCTGGAAGGTCCGGGGGATCTGGTCGCCGTGCTCGCTCCGGGGCAACCAGAAACGCTGGAGTGCGGGCGGGAACGTGAACGCCTCCTTGGCCAGGGTCTGATCCAGGAGGGCGCGGTTGATGGCGGCCTTCCGGTTCCAGTCGAGGTCGGGGTTTTCCGCCGGGCGGCCCGGCCAGGTCCCTTCGGAAAGGTCGAGAATCAGCGTGGCCCGGGAGCCGGACCAGTCATCGTGTAGGGTGTCCGGCGTCACCAGGCGGAGCCCCTCGGCGGACCGTGGGATTTCGCTGCTGCGCGCGGCTTCGAGGAAGGCCTCCAGTGCAGTCAGCATGTCCTGGAAGGTCCATCGCTCATTGCCCCAGGCCTCCTTGAGCAGGCCGAGGGGCGAGTAGAAATCATCGGGATCCATCGGCAGGCGCAGGGTGGTGGCCAGGGACTCCAGCCGCTCCGCCCAGTCATGCGCGGTCAGGACGGTGCCACCCAGCGCCACGAGTTCCTGCCAGATGCCCTTGACGTAGGCCTTGGCCCGGTCGGGAAGGTGCATGAAGCTGCCGTCGAAGGCCAGCGGGCCATCCTGGTCCGCCTGTGCCAGCAGGTCCGCCCAGCGCCGGAGATCGTCCCGGCGGGAGCCCCGAAGGCCCGCCGACACGGCACAGGGATCCAACCGCAGGATCCCCGTCAGGAGGGTCCAGAGGGGGCTCCAGGCCTCGCTTGCGATCAGGGGCAGGAGCCCTCCCCGGACATGCAGGGCCACGCCTTCCGCGGCCAGGATCGGGGCCAGGAAGGCGGCCACCTTCTGGGGTTCCGGGTGGATGAGGGTGATGTCCTTCGCCGGAATGCCTTCATCCAGCCAGGAGCAGACCTGCTCCGTGGCGTGGCGGAGCAGGTCGACGGGCCCTTCCACCAGCCCCCGCTGGAAGGAATCCGTGAAGGGTTCGAGGCTGAGCGGACCTTCGAAGAGGTCCTCCAAGCGGTCGATCCAGGGTGCGGAGCCCCAGCCCGGAGGTTCTGCCAGATTCAGGTCATTGGGCAGGCGTTGACCATGCTGTTCCAGCCCATCCAGGAACCATTCCACCAAGGGTTGGGGGCTTCCGAACAGCCCCGAGCGTTCACCCCCTTTGCGGGTGGCCAAACCGAAGGTGGCGCCACCCAGTCCGGGCACACAGGCCAGCGCCCGCAGCCGCGCCGGCACCAGGTCCCGCAGTCCGACCGCGATGGGGCCATCCGCCTCTGTACGCTCGATCCAGAGCCCCCGCTCGCCCTTCAGTTCGAGGTCCACGGCCCGCCAGAGGGCCTCATCCGGCTCCAGGTACCCGGCCCGATCCACCTCCTGAAGGTACGCCTCCAGGTGGGCCACCACGCTCGCCAGGCTATGGGGTGACTTGGGATTGCCCAGGTCCAGCCCGTCCTTCCGAAGTCCCTGGAGCGTGGGCGGGAACAATCCCTGGGCCAGCAACTCCCTGCAGGCCTGGGCCCTGGCTTGGAGTCCATCCAGGCTTGGCTTCGACCATCCCTGGGACTTCGCCTGGCGGCGCGCCACCCGGAGATGCAGCATCATGCCCAGCGCCCCCGACACCGGGGGCCGCGCATCGTCCAGCAGCACACCGTCGAAGGGATCAAAGCTCATTCACAGGCCTCTGGATTGGCAAGATGCCTGAATATCCTGGCAGACCCGATGCGACAGATCATGTCAAAGGCGGGAAGGCATCCCACTAAACGACGGGGGCCGTGAAGTCCTCGCCGGGGTTGATGTACTGATCCATCTCCGCGCCGTGCTGGTGGTCATGGAGCTGCTTGTACCGGCCATTCAAGGCGAGCAGTTCCCGGTGCGTGCCCCGCTCCACGATCTCGCCGTGTTCGATCACGAGGATCTGATCGGCGCTTTCGATGGTGCTGAGCCGATGGGCGATGACAAAGGTGGTCCGGCCGGCCCGCAGGCGACGGAGGCCGTCCCGGATCAGGGCCTCGCTCTCGCTGTCGAGGCTGGAGGTGGCTTCGTCGAGGAGAAGGATGCGGGGATCCGCCAGGATGGCCCGCGCAATGGCCACCCGCTGGCGCTGGCCGCCGGAAAGCTTGACGCCGCGCTCGCCTACGACCGTGTCGTAGCCCAAGTCGAAACGATCCACGAACTCGTGGACATGGGCGATGCGGCCCACGGCTTCGATCTCCTCCCGGGTGGCGCCGGGCTTGGCGAAGCCGATGTTGTCAGCCACGGTGCCGTCGAAGAGGAAGTTGTCCTGCATGACGACGCCCAGCTTGGCGCGGTATTCCCGGAGCCGCAGGGTCTCGATGTTCTTGCCGTCCACGAGGACCTGGCCCTGCTGGGGATGGTTGAAGGCCATGACGAGGGAGATGATGGTGCTCTTGCCGGAACCGCTGGAACCCACCAGGGCGACCGTACTGCCGGAGGGTACCTCGAAGGACATACACTTCAGGACGGGTGCGCCTTCCTCGTAGGCGAAGGTGACATCCCGGAAGGCCACGGACCCCTCCACCGAGGGCAGGGGTTCGCGGCTGGCATCCTCCTGATCTTCGGTGGGCATGTCGAGGATCTCCCGGACCCGATCCAGGCCGGCAAAGGCCTCGCTGACCTGCGTTCCGATGTTGGCGATCTGCACCACGGGGGCGGCCATCAAGCCCACGAAGAAGGTGTACATGATGAGATCGCCCAGGGTCATGGCCCCGGTGAGGATGGCCCGCCCGCCGATGATCATGATGAGGACGCCCAGGGCGCCCACGATGGCCGTGCCGAAGGCCGTGATGGCGCTGGTGCCCGTCAGGGTCCCGGCGATGTTCTTGAAGAGCCGCTCCGTGCCTTCGGCAAAGATCCGGCGCTCCCGATCTTCAGCCACGTAGATCTTGAGGATCCGGATGCCGCCCACGGATTCCGTGAGACGCCCGGTGATATCGGCGGTGATTTCGCTGCGCTTCCGGAAGAGTGGGCGCAGTTTCCGGAAGGCCAGCGCCATGGCCCCGCCGAAGGCCGACAGAAAGATGACCGTGGCCAGGGTGAGCTTCCAGTTGAGCCAGAACAACACGGCCAGGGAGATGATCGCCGTGAGAACACCCCCCACCAGCTGGATGATCCCCGTGCCCACCAGGTTGCGGATGCCTTCCGCATCGTTCATGACGCGAGAGATGACGACGCCGCTCTTGGTGCTATCGAAATAGCGGATGGGCAGGCGCAGGATATGGTCCTGCACCCGCTGACGCATGGCCATGATGGCGCGCTGGGCCGCCACGCTGACCACCTGGGAGTTGGCGTAGCTGGTGATGGCCTGCAGCAGGGTGGCGGCCCCCGCGCCCAGCGCCAGGGGCATGAGGAGATGCCCGTTGTGCTTCCCGATGACTTCATCGATGAGGTACTTCGTGCTGGCAGGCAGCACCAGCCCCGCCAGGCGACTGATGAGCATGAGGAACAGGCCGAGGGAGAGCGATCCCCGATGCTGCCGCAGGAGCGCCCGGGCCTCCCGCCAGGCGCGGGCCGTGTCGACTTTGGATTTGGTTTTGGGTTCGGTCATGCGGCCACCGGGGGAGGGGAAGGGAATGGAGCCCATGCGGGAGAGCTTGGCCATTCAGGACCTGCCGCGGAGGACAGGATCGAGGGCGGCCCAGACGTGGTCTGCGACCCGCCGGGCGCCTTCGGCATTGGGGTGAATGCCATCATGCTGGTTCAGTCTGGGGTCCATGGCGACGCCTTCGAGAAGGAAGGGAAGCAGGGGGATGCGGTATTCCTTGGCGAGGCGGGGAAAGATCCGGGCAAAGCCGTTTCGATAGTCCGTGCCATAGTTCTCAGGAAGTTGGATGCCGGCGAGCACCACCCGCGTTCCTTGCTTCTGGGCGCGGTCCAGGATCAGCCTCAAGTTCTGCTCCGTTTCCGCGACCGGCACGCCCCGAAGCCCATCGTTGGCCCCGAGGCAGAGAAACAGCACATCCACCTTCTGCCGGAAGACCCAATCGAGCCGGGCCACACCACCGGCCGTGGTATCACCGCTGATGCCGGCGTTGACGACCTTCCAGGGCCGCCCTTCGGACGCGAGCCGCGCTTCGATGAGGGCCGGAAAGGCCTGCTCCTTCGACAAGCCCTGGCCCGCCGTGAGGCTATCCCCGAGAAAGACCAGGGTGCCCTTGGTCAACCCCAGAGTGGGGTCAGCCGTAGCCTGGGTATTCGAAGACGGTCTCGCTTCCTGAGCCTGCCTGTTGCACGCGCCTGCCAAGGCGACCAGGAGGGACAACACGATGGCGGAACAACGGACCTGCCTCATGGTTGAAGCATGGCATGACCTCCTTCGGCCTGGCACTCACCAGATCGCGGCTCAGGGCAGCTAGGCTAATCGTTGAGGGCTTCCATGATCTCTATCCGATCCGTATCGAAGACGTTCACCTCCCCAACCGGTGAGCTCCTCCGAGTGCTTCAGGACGTGAGCCTGGAGATCGAAGCGGGCACATCGGTCGCCATCCAGGGGCCCAGCGGCAGCGGCAAGAGCACGCTGCTGGGCCTCATGGCCGGCCTGGACCAGCCCACCTCCGGGGAAGTGATCGTGAACGACCTGGCGATTACGGGCCTCAGTGAATTGGCCCTGTCGCGCTTCCGGGCCCAGAATCTGGGCTTCGTCTTCCAGGCCTACCACCTGCTGCCCCACTTCTCGGCCCTGCAGAACGTGGTGATCGCTGCGGAAATCGCCGGCCTGGCCGACGCCGAAGCGCGGGCCATGGAGGCCCTGGCCCGGGTGGACCTTCAGGACAGGGCCGAGCATCTGCCGGCCCAGCTCAGCGGGGGCGAATGCCAGCGGGTGGCGCTGGCCCGGGCCATCGTGGCGCGGCCGCCCATCCTCCTGTGCGACGAACCGACGGGTTCGCTCGACCCCGTGAACGCGGACCGGGTCTTCGAGTTGCTGCTGGAACTGCAGCGGGACCTGGGGGCCACGCTGGTCCTGGTGACCCATGACACGCACCTCGCGGAACGCATGGGACTGCACATCGCGCTGGAACGGGGCCGGATCGTGGCGGGCGTGGCATGAGCTTCGCGCTGCGCATGGCCCTGCGGGAGGGCTCCCGCCAGAAGGGCCGTCTCCTGGTCATCGCCCTCTGCCTCGCGGTGGGGTTCGCGGCGTTCTTCGCGACCTACGGGTTCAGCGCCCGGGTGCTCAGTGGCATCCGGGCCGAATCGAGATCCCTGCTGGGGGCGGACTTCTCCATCACGTCCATGGGTGAATTCCCCGATGACGTGCTCCGGCGGGCGACCGCGCTGCCGGGCATCCAGGGACACAGCCTCGTCTACGACCTGGTGAGCATGGCCCACATGGGTGAGGGAGAGGCCATCCTCAGCCGCCTGGTGGAAGTGCGAGCCGTGGACACTTCCTATCCCCTGGTGGGCAGGCTGGAGCTCCAGTTCAATGGAAGGCCCCACGGGGGAAGGATCGGAGGCTCCGGGGCGGTCTTCGTGGAACGGGGCCTGGCCGATGCCTGGGGGATCCAGGCCCGGCCCGACGGGGCGCGGGTCCCTCCTTCAACCTTGTCCATCGGGGATGGATCGCTGCCCATCGGCGGCGTGATCGCCCTGGACGAAAGCCGCCAGGCCAGTGCGTTCACGCTCGGCCCCAGGGTGCTGATGGATCGCGCGGATGCGGAGCGCCTGGACCTGCTCACCCCGCGCTCGCGGTTCACGGGGCGCTTGCTGTTGACCCTGGCGCCTGGGGCCGACGCCACCCGGGTGCGGAAGGACCTGGATGAACTCGTCCGCGCCGTCACCCAGCGGCTGCGGTTGCAGGGCCACGAGGAGGCGGCCACGGCCCTGGCCCGGCCCATCCGGAACCTCAACCGCTTCGTCCAGCAGTTGGGTCTGGCCACGCTGCTGTTGGCCATGCTGGGGGCCTGGGCGATCCTCACGGCCTTCCTGGACGCGCGGTCCCGGGACGCGGCCATCCTGCGCTGCCTGGGGGCGGATCCCATGACACCGGCGCGCATTTACGGACTGCTGACGATGCTGTTGCTGGGAATCGCCCTGGCCCTGGGCCTGGCGGCGGGCCTGGGGATTTCCGCCCTGATCCCCAGGTGGCTGGGGGACCTGCTGCCCGTGGCGATCCGCGAAGGGTCCACGGCCCTACCCCCCTTCCTGGAGACCGCCCTGGCCCTGGCCATGATCGCCCTCCTGACCCTGCCTCCCCTGGTACGGCTGGGGGAGGTGAAACCGCTCATCCTGCTGAGGGAGGGCGGGGATCTGCAGGGAGGGCGGATCTGGCTCAGCCGGTCCTGCGGGGGCCTGGCCCTGGCCCTGGCGGTGCTGCTGATCATCCGCAACGCGCCCAGCCTGATGGTGGGAATGGGCACCGCCCTGGGCATGGCCTCGCTGTTCCTCCTGCTTTACGAGGCGGCCCGGTTGCTGCTGTTCATCTACCGCAGCACCGCCAAGGCGATGCCCCTGTCCTTGCGCCTGGCCTTCGGGCAGCTTGGGGCCCGGCGAGGGCTCACGGCGCTGATGATGGCCGTGATGGGCCTGGCGGTCTTCCTCACGACCGCGACCCAGTTCATCAAAGAGGATATCGTGGCGCCCATCGCCTCCCAGCAGGGGCAGGGCAATCGTCCCAACCTGTTCTTCCTGGACGTGCAGTCCGCCCAGCGGGAACCAGTGGCCGCGAGACTGAAAGCGGAGACGGGCCGGGATCCCATGGAAGCGCCCATCGTCCGGGCCAGGCTCAGTGCCATCGGTGGCCGACCGGTGCGGGAGACCCAGGCCAGAAAGCGGGATGAGGAACCCGGCGAAGGGCGCGGGGAGGGCTTCAGGAACCGGGAGCAGAACCTCACCTGGCGTGACCGGCTGGGGGCCTCGGAGGCCGTGGCCGCGGGCAAGTTCTGGGAGCCGGGGCTCGCCCAGACGGACGAGATCTCCCTGGAACAGGGTTTTGCCGATTCCATTGGGGCCAAGCTTGGCGACGTGCTGGCGTTCGATGTCTCGGGCAATGAAGTGCGGGGAAGGGTCACCAGCCTCCGCAAAGTCATGTGGCAGAGTTTCCAGCCGAACTTTTTCATCGTGATGCACCCTTCGCTGCTGCAGGGAGCGCCGGCCGTCCACCTGCTGGCGATCGAGGCGGACCCGGCGGCCAAGGCCCGCATTCAGGTGGCCATGGCGAGGGATTTCCCGAACATCACCCTCATCGACGTAACGGATGTGGTGGCGAAGGTGGGGCGGGTGCTGGACACCATCGCCCTCATCACGCGAGCCCTGGCGGCGCTGATGCTGGCCTCGGCGCTGCTGGTGCTCATCGCCAGCCTGATTGCGGGCCGGCTGGGACGTCAGAAGGACCTGGCCTTGCTGCGCACCATCGGCGCCTCCCATGGCACCCTGCTGCGCAGCCTGGCCTGGGAATTCCTGGTCCTCGGCGGTAGTTCCGCCCTGCTGGCCACCGTCCTGGCCTGGGTCCTGGCCCGGGTCTACACCAGCCGGGTCCTGGAGCTGCCCACCCATCCGGGCATCGGCCTGGGCCTTCTGCTCATGGCTGCGTCCGCAGGACTGACGCTGGTGGTGGGCGTCGCCGGGAGCCTCCGGGTCCTCAACGTGAAACCCATGGACGTGCTGCGGGGGGAATGACCGGAGGGCAGGGTCCTGGTTAGGTCGGGGTGGCCAGGGCCTGCCCCTCCCGGCGGTAGTCACTGACGGCCAGGTACTGGTCGCCCCGGCGGAAGACGCCCTGGATATCCGAGATGAGTTCCTGTTTGTCCTTGAGGGTGTAGCCCATTCCGGCCAGGGCGGCGAGCAGCTCGGGCCGGTCGAATCCCGGTTCGTGGGACAGGACGTCGGGCCAGGCCTGATGGTGCAGGCGGCTGGCGCGAACGGAAGTCTCCGGCGGCACCTCGTGGAGCAGGCTGGCCAGGAGGATGTTCGCCAGGCTGGTGGGAATGGTGGGCCCCCCGGGCGTACCCAGCAGCATCTCCACGGCACCACCCGACGTCACCAGCACGGGGGCCATGTTGCTGGCGGGACGCTTGCCTGGGGCGAAGAGGTTCGGCGCACTGCCGATGACCCCGAAGTAGTTCTCCTTGCCCTCGATGAAGGAGAAGGAATCGATGCTGCCGTTGAGCAGGAAGCCCGCCCCAGCGACGGCCCATTTGGAGCCATAGCGAAGGTTCATGGTGTAGGAATTGGAGACCGCGTTGCCCTCGGCGTCGAGGATGGCGAAGTGGGTGGTGTTCTTCCCCGCGACCTTCGGCACGCGGCATCGGGCGACCAGGGCCTCGGTGGGCGTATCCCGTGAAGGATCGATGAGCCCGAAGAGCCGATCCGTGTTCTCCCGGGTGAAGAGCCGCTGGTAAGCGGGTCCAGGCGGGATGTCCCCCAGATAGTCCATGCGGTCGATGAAGGCCAGCTTGGAGGCCTGGGCCAGGTGGTGGTGATATTCGGGACTGCCGTACTCCCATCGCCGGAAGGCCTCGCGATCCAGAATGCTGAGGATCTCCAGCAGCAGCGCCCCGCCCCCTTCGGGTGGCACGGTCCAGACCTGCCGACCAGCGATATCCACATGGATGGGATCCACTTCCCGCAGGGCGTAATCCGCCAGATCCTCCGCGGCCATGAATCCGCCATTGGCCTGCAGGTCAGTCACGATCTGCTCGGCGATCCGGCCCCGGTAGAAGGCCTGCTCACCCTCCTGGGCCAGGAGGGTGAGGGGCTTCGCGAGGGTGGGATTCGGTAGGATATCGCCGGCCTTGTATGGTTCCGCGCGGACATAGATCCGCCGGGCCTCGGGCGAGGCTGCCAGCTTGGGGGCCAGACGGTTGAGGCAATCCGCTTCGTACTGGGTGATGACCGCACCCTCGCGGGCCCGCCGGGCCACGGCCAGCAGCAGATCCTTGGCCTGCAGATTTCCGTAACGCTTTTGAAGCTCGAAGAAGGCCTTGACGGTGCCAGGCACGCAGACGGAGGTGGGTCCGAAGGCCGTCTTGTCCGGATCCAGGGAACCATTGGGCAACAGGAAAGCTTCCCGTGAGGCACCCCTGGGCGCCTGCTCCCGGTAATTGAAGACCTTGGGCCGGCCCCCCTTTTCCTGAAAGAGGAGGTAACCGCCCCCGCCGAGATTGCCCGCCTGGGGCTGGTAGATGCAGAGGGAGAACGCCGTGGCAAAGGCCGCATCGAAGGCGTTGCCGCCATCCTGGAGCACCTGGATGGCCAGTTCCGAGGCTTGCCGGGACGCGGAGGCGACGGCCCCCTTCCCAAGGGCCGTGGAAACCTGTCCCGGCGCACTGGCGTTCATGGTGACCCGAAAATCGTTGTAGTTGTTCGTCACCCTGGATCCTTGGAGCACTCCTCAGTGTAGAGCACACCGCCGCTTCCTCGAAGGCAGAGCGCTCCACACGTGGCTTTCTGTGACTCGTTCTATTTCCCTGAATGTTTTTCCGCATGAATCTGCTTGCTGACCTTGTTCTCCTGATGGTTCAACTTGGCCTGATCCTGCTTGGTGATGTGCCCTCCATCCTTGGCGGCCATGTGGCGCTCCTCCTTGCGGATGTTCTTATCCTCCCTGTGGAGCTGCTTGGCTTGGCCCGGCGTGAGCTGGCTGCTTTTCTCCCCCTGCTGAATGCGCTTGTTCTGGTTCTCAAGGCGCTTGTTGACCTCGGTTCGGCGAGGGTGATCCTTCTGCCACTGGGTCTCCTGAGCGAAGGCACCTGTCGAGGTCAGCAGGGCAGCCGCTACGATTAACGATGGGGTGGCTTTCGGGAAATTGAACATGCGACAGACTCCTGGTGGCTGGGACGGTTGAGGGCACCCGTCAGGCAGTCCCTGGCCTGAAGCGGAGACTATTCATTCGGCTCACTGGCTGGGGTTGATGAGGCATTCTAATGGGGTGAATCGATGAATGGATCCAGTCTGTGTGCCTCTGGTTTAGGTGAAAATGACGACTCTGGAACCCCTGGCCAGGATGGATGTGGCCGATCTTCAGTCGGACGTACTGCCCACTTGGAGCTCTGGGTCATAGTACGATGGTCCAGCCTGCTTGCTGCGACGTGCAGCAGATGGATCCGTCGGCATCGTTGAATCAAACGATTGGCTCGGTCCAGGTTGTTTTACTGCCTCTGAATTATTCCTACAGAAGTGACCATGAGCCGCTACTGGAGTCCCCTCGTCCACGGTCTCACCCCCTATGTTCCGGGTGAGCAACCCAAGCTGGAACATCTCGTCAAGCTCAACACGAATGAAAACCCGTATGGTCCGTCTCCGCGCGCACTGGAAGCGATCCAGGCCGCCACGGGAAGTACCCTGCGTTTGTACCCTGACCCGAATTGCGAAGCGCTGAAGGCGACGCTCGCTACCTACCTGAACGTGCGGGCGGACCAGGTTTTTGTGGGCAACGGCTCCGACGAAGTCCTGGCGCACGTATTCATGGCGCTACTCAACCAGGACCAGCCGCTGTGGTTTCCCGACATCACCTACAGCTTCTACCCCGTGTACTGCGGACTGTACGGGATCCAGTCGAAACTGGTGCCCCTGAGGGTGGATTTCTCGATCTGCGTCGAGGATTACCTGCCCCGCACCCATGATCGAGCGGGTGGGATCATCTTTCCCAATCCGAATGCGCCCACGGGCTGCCTGCTGTCATTGGCTGCCATCGAACGCATCGTCGCCGGCAACCCCGATGTGGTCGTGGTGGTCGACGAAGCCTATGTGGATTTCGGGGGTGATAGTGCGATACCCCTGGTGGACCGCTATCCGAACTTGCTGGTCGTGCAGACCTTCTCGAAAAGCCGGTCCCTGGCCGGCCTGCGGGTTGGGTTCGCCGTCGGCCACCCGACCCTCATCGAGGCCCTGGAGCGAGTCAAGAACAGCTTCAATTCCTATCCGCTCGATCGCCTGGCGATCGCCGGCGCGGTGGCCTCCGTGCAGGACGAGGCCTATTTCCAGGAGAGCTGCCAGAAGGTGGTCGCCACCCGCGAGACCCTGGTCGCGCAGATGAGCAGGCTGGGTTTCGACGTGCTGCCCTCCGCCGCCAATTTCATCTTCGCCCGCCATTCTTCATTCCAGGCCACCATTCTCGCTGCAGCGCTGCGCGAGCAGGCCATCATCGTCCGCCACTTCCGCAAGCCCCGCATCGAGCAGCACCTGAGAATCACGGTCGGGACCGACGCGCAGTGCGGGATGCTGATCGAGGCATTGGCGAGGATTCTCGGCGGCTGATCGAAGGCCTTCGCCCCTTCCGAAAGGGATCTGGCAGGTTCTAGCCTAGTGGTGCTTGGGAGGCTCCTCCGAGCGTTCCCCCTTGGGTGTGCTCCGGCCATGCTCGACTTGAGCCGCATAATGGTCACGCACCACCGGCTCCTGGGGCTGGTGATGATAATTCTCCGCGTGGATCTCATGCTGACGGTCCGGCCCCGGATACTGCCGTCCCTGGAAGTTCCTCTGATAGGTGGGGAGCGGAGCCGGTCGGGGTACTTCATGACGGTCCCAATGGTCCCATCCGGCCCGGCGCCGCGACCAGTCAGAGCCCCAATGATCTCCCCACCGCGGCGGGCCCTCGGGCCGCCATCCGCGGAAATAGGCCGGGGGCCGGCGGTAGTAGGCGACCGGGATCCGCAGCACGAAGAGCGGCACGGCCTCGGGATGCACCGGTGACCAGGGTCCGTTGTACCAGGAGCTCGCGTACCAGTTGTCGTCCTTGAAAACCCAGTACATGCCGTCGTAGAAGAAGAAATTCGTATCCATGCCCGGGGCATAGTAGGCCGGGGAATCGGGCACGGGGACCAGCTCCGGCATGGTCGGCACGTTGATGCCAATGCTCATGTGAGGCAGACCGATGCCGATGCTCACCTGGGCCGGGGCCGAGATGGCGGGCACCAGTAGCATCAAGGGCAAGAATGGACGTGAGCGCATGTTCCAACCTCCAGTTCAATCTGATTAGAGTGGGCAACCATCCGCAAGGTTGAGCCTGACGACAAGAACGAAGAGTAGCACCTGAAAATCAGCGACCGATACCCACCAGATCCTGGGACGCCGCAGTCTGCCCAATCAGGGCTGCGCTCGATGGCCGGGGTTCGGCCTGGAGGTCCCGGAAATGGAATCCACCCTTCAGGCCATGCTTGGTCATGACGACCTGCCACAGCTGGAGGCTTCTGGCCCGGAAGGCCCCCGCACAGGACAACAGGTAGTAGCTCCACATCCGGAAAAACCGCTGATCGAAGCGGGCCTTCAGCCGTGGCCATTGCTCGGTGAAGTTCCCGTGCCAGGCCATGAGGGTTCGGTCATAGTCACTGCCGAAATTGTGCCAGTCCTCCAGGACGAAACGTCCCTCCATCGCGTGGCTAATCTGGACCTGGGAAGGCAGTTCGCCGTTGGGGAAGATGTATTTGGCGATCCAGGGATCGACGCCCGCCCGGGACCCATCCCCGCCGATGGAATGCAGGAGGAAAATTCCATCCTCCGTGAGATGGTTCCTTACGATGTTCAGGAAAGTTTTGGCATTCTTGTGCCCCACGTGTTCGAACATGCCGATGGACACCACCCGGTCGAATTCCTGGTCCGTGAGTTCCCGGTAATCCCGCACCAGGAACGTCGCCGGAAGCCCCCGGCAGGATTCCTCAGCAAACAGTTTCTGCGGCAGGGACAGGGTGATTCCCATGACTTTGGCGCCATAGTACTGGGCAGCATGTTTCGCCAGGGCGCCCCACCCGCACCCGATGTCCAGCAGGCGCATGCCGGACTTGAGCATCAGTTTCTGGCAGACCAGCTCCAGCTTGTTGACCTGCGCTTCCTCCAGAGACTTCGCGCCTTTCCAGTAGCCGCAGCTGTAGTTCATTCTCGAGTCCAGCATGGCCTGGAACAGGTCGTTCCCCAGGTCGTAGTGTTGTTTGATGACTTCCCTGGACCGGCCCCTGCTCTGGAAGTTGGAAATCCGGTGCGCCATGGTCCGGAGCGCAAGGCTGGGCGTCACGCGCAGACTCTGTTCCACCTTGGAACGCAGCAGGCGGGCGAAGAACTCATCCAACTGCTGGCTGTCCCACCAGCCATCCATGTAGGCTTCCCCCATCCCAAGGTTCCTATCGGCCCAGACGCGCTGATAAAACCCAGGATCGTGAATCTGGATGTCCCAGGGATGGGTTCCACCGGGCTCGATCCCGGCCACGGCGAACAGTTGATCCACCCATTCTCGCATCGGAGAGCTCCTCGGGAATGAAATCTCTCATCACCGGACCTATTGCGAACTTCGATCTCAGGATAGGCGTTCTCCCTGAAAAGCACCCTGGAATTCTGTAGAATTCACCCTTGCAGATGGACTTTGAAATGGACTGGAGAAGACAGCATGGAGTACGTAACTCTCGGCAAGACGGGGCTCAAGGTCTCTCGCATCTGCCTCGGGTGCATGACCTACGGTGAACCAGCCAGCGGTGAACTCAAAGGGGGCAGGCACGCCTGGGCCCTTGACGAGCAGGAGAGCCAGCCGTTCCTCCGTCAAGCGCTCGATCTTGGAATCAATTTCTTTGACACCGCCAATGTGTATTCCAGCGGAGCCAGCGAGGAGGTCTTGGGCAGGTTCCTGAAGTCCAATGCCCGCCGTGAATCCGTGGTCATCGCGACCAAGGTCCACGGTGTCATGCGCGACGAGCCCAATGGCAGCGGGTTGTCCCGGAAAGCCATCTTCTTCGAGCTCGACGCGAGTCTTCGCCGGCTGGGAACTGATTATGTCGACCTCTATCAGATTCACCGCTGGGACTACGAAACGCCCATCGAAGAGACCCTGGAAGCGCTACACGACCTCGTGAAATCCGGCAAGGTGCGCTACATCGGCGCCTCGTCCATGTACGCATGGCAGTTCACCAAGGCCCTGTATCTGGCAGACCTTCACGGCTGGACCCGGTTCGTCTCCATGCAGAACCACTACAATTTGCTCTATCGGGAAGAGGAACGGGAGATGATGCCGCTCTGCCAATCCGAGGGCATCGGCGTCATCCCCTGGAGCCCCCTCGCACGAGGTCGGCTGGCCCGCCCCTGGCAGACCGAGACCACCAAACGTTATGAAACGGACCAGTTCGGGATGAAGTTGTATTCGCAAACCCAGGAAGCCGACCGGAAAATCGTCGATCGTCTCGGAGAGATCGCCGGCCGGCGCGGAGTCGCTCGCGCGCAAGTGGCCTTGGCTTGGATGCTTGGCAAGCAGGGCATCACCGCGCCCATCGTCGGCGCGACCAAGCCACACCACCTCCAGGACGCCATCGCAGCCGTTTCGCTCCGCTTGAGTCCTGAGGAGATCTCGGTTCTTGAGGAGTCCTACGTGCCCCACCCCGTCCTAGGCCACAGTTAACTGGGGGGCATTGAATTTCTCGATTCCAGGATCCGAGGTCCGGTGTGGCGCTATGCTAGCCCTCCCTTTTAAGGAGTTCCCTATGCATCCCACACGAATAGCCTTGGCTCTTCTTCTTGTCGGAGGCATCGCCTCGGCCCAGGCCCCGGCCGCCCCCAAGCCCGTTGCCGACAAGGCCCCCTCGGCAGGTCAGGTCCTGGAGCGCCAGCTCACCAACCTCGAACGCGAGTTCGTGCCCGCCGCCGAGGCCATGCCCGAGGCTGCCTTCGACTTCGCCCCCACCAACGGCGAGTTCAAGGGCGTGAAGACCTTCGCCCAGCAAGTGCGCCACGTGGCCTCAGCCAACTTCATGTTTGCCGCGGGCATCGCCGGCGAGAAGGCCCCGGTGGATCTTGGCGGCGAGAATGGCCCCGAGACCCTGAAGACCAAGGCCGACATTATCAAGTTCCTGAAGGACTCCTTCGCCTACGCCCACAAGGCCTTCGCCGGCATCACGGACGCCAACGCCACGGCGAGTATTCCGACGCCCTGGGGCAAGGGTTCGACCACGCGCCTGTACCTCGCCTCGCTGACCGTTGCCCATGCCTTTGATCACTATGGCCAGATGGCCGTGTACCTGCGCATGAACGGCATCATTCCCCCGGCCAGCCGCAAGCCCTGATCCATGCCAACCCTCCGCCGCATCGCCTCTATCGCGCTGGCTGCCACGGTTCTGTCGTGGCTCCAGGCGCAGGTCCCCGTGAGGAATGCGGCGGAGTTGCAAAAGCAGCTCGACCGCCTTCAGACCATGGGCAGCGTGCTCTATATCGCCGCCCATCCCGATGACGAAAACACCGCCGTGCTTGCCACCCTTTCCAAGGGCCGGAACCTCCGCACGGCCTACCTCTCCATGACTCGGGGCGGGGGGGGCCAGAACCTCATCGGGCCCGAACTAGGAGATGGCCTGGCGGCCATCCGCACTCAGGAACTGCTCGCGGCGCGGCGCATCGACGGCGCCGAGCAGTTTTTCACCTCAGCGGTGGATTTCGGCTACTCCAAGACCGCGGAAGAATCACTGCGGATCTGGAACCACGACACGGTCCTGGGCGACGTGGTGGGCACCATCCGGACCTTCCGCCCGGATGTCATCCTCACGCGCTTCCCCCCGGACGAACGCGCCGGACACGGCCACCACATCGCCTCGGCCATACTGGCCATCGAGGCCTTCCGGGCCGCCGCCGATCCCACCCGGTTCCCCGAGCAGATCCAAGCCGGCCTCTGTCCCTGGCAGGCCACCCGTCTCCTGTGGAACCACTTCCGCTTCACCGACGACGCCCCCAAGCCCATCCCCGGCAGCCTCTCGTTGGACGTAGGTGCCTACGATCCTCTGCTGGGCAGGTCCTACGGCGAACTGGCCGCCGAAAGCCGCAGCCAGCATCGTAGTCAGGGTTTCGGCGTGCTGGCCCAGCGCGGTCAGCGGGAGGAGAGCTTCGAACTGCTGGCGGGCAGTCCAGCCAAAACCGATCTCTTCGAAGGCATCGACCTCACCTGGTCCCGCCTTCCAGGCACCCGAGAGGTGGCCTCCCTGCTGCGCGAGGCTCGCCTGGGCTTCCGCGCCGATCACCCTGCCGAAACCCTGCCCCGGCTCTTCCGGGCCCTGACGGCACTTCGGGCCCTGCCCCCCGGCATTCAGGCGGACCCCCTCGTGCGGGCCAAGGCCTCCGAACTGGAGGAGGTGATCCGCACCGCCGCCGGGCTCTGGGTGGAAGCTATCGCCGCTCGCCAGCGTGTGGCGCCAGGGGACCGTCTCACGGTGAACGCCGCCGTGCTTGCGCGTGGGGGAGGCTCCCTCGTCCTGGAGTCCCTCGCCCTCGAAGCAGTGACTCCCGAGGCCACTCACGTTCTGGTGTCCCGCCCGGATGGCAAGCCCCTGGCGGACAACCTGCCCCGAAAAGAGATCTTCATGTTCAGCGTCCCGGCGGACACACCGCTGAGCCAGCCGTACTGGCTGGGGGGACCCGGCTCGGTGATCTGGGCGGGCCTGCCCGAATCCCCCGCGCCCTTCCGCCTTAGGGCCCGCCTGGCTTGCACCGAAGGTCATTTCGACGTGTTGGTGCCCGTCCAGTTCCGCTTCCGGGATCCGGTCCTCGGCGAGCGCTACCAGCCCCTGGCCGTGGTACCCCCTGCCCTCGTGAACCTGGCCGAGAACGTGCAGATCTTCGCTGGGCCGAGGGCCCAGGAGGTGCGCCTCAAGGTGCTCGCAGGGGCTTCGGCCGCGTCAGGCCGGGTGCGTCTGCAGGTGCCCAGCCCCTGGAATGTGGAACCCCAGGAAAGCGCCTTCGTCCTTACCCGCGCAGGCGAGGAAAAGGAGCTCTCCTTCCGTCTTACACCACCCGCCGGGCCAGCCTCGGGTGAGTTGCGAGTCGAGGTGGACACGGGCGCGGGATTTGCTCAGGCCCAGGGTCTGGTCAAGCTGGATTACCCGCATATCCCCCTGCAGACCCTCCTTCCTGAGGCGAAGGCGCGCCTGGAGCGCTTCGACCTGAAGCACAACGGCCACCGCATCGGCTATGTCATGGGGGCTGGCGATGACATCCCCCAGGCCCTGCGTCGCATCGGCTACGAAGTGGAACTGCTCGCGGACGAGGCCCTGGCCCGGGAGGATCTCGCACGGTTCGATGCGATCGTGCTGGGCATCCGCGCCTTCAACACCCGCCCCGCCCTGAAGACCCTCAAGGAGCGCCTCCACGCCTACGTCGCAGCCGGCGGGACCGAGGTGGTGCTCTACACCGTGAACACGGGCTTCCCAGGCATCAACGCCGCCATGATCACGGATGCCATCGGGCCCTACCCCTTCAAGGTGAGCCGGAAGCGTGTCACCGATGAGACAGCGCCCGTGCGCTTCCTTCAGCCAGGCCACCCGGGCTTCCATTGGCCCAACGAACTCACCGCGAAGGATTTCGACGGCTGGGTGCAGGAGCGCAGCCTTTACGATGCGGAGGGCTGGGATGCCCGCTACACACCGCTGATGGGCATGGCGGATCCGGGCGAGCCCGAGGATTCTGGGGCCTTGATCGTGGCGAAGTACGGAAAGGGAACCTACGTGTACACGGGCCTCGCCTTCTTCCGCCAGCTGCCCGACGGGGTGCCTGGGGCCACGCGCCTCTTTGCCAATCTCCTGGCCCTGGGCCGTGCCCATGAATGAGCCCGTGAGCGAAGACGCCCCGCCCCTTCTCGGGTCCTGGAAATGGATCTATGCCATGGTCCTGGGCGAACTGCTGCTCTGCATCCTGCTGTTCCGGCTCTTCTCCTGGGTTTTCTCGTGAGCCGCCTGGATTGGTTCGTCCTCGGCGTCGCCCTGCTCTTCGTCGTCTCATGGGGCCTCTACAAGGGGCGCGGCGCCACCACCGGCGAGGGCTACATCGGCGGGGGCCGCGAGCATCGCTGGTGGCTCATCGGCCTGTCCATCATCGCCACCCAGACCAGCGCCATCACCTTCCTCTCCACGCCGGGCCAGGCCTATGTGGACGGCATG
>PMJK01000006.1:0-7182 GCA_003158505.1 Holophagaceae bacterium
CCATGAACAGGATCATGTAGATCAGTTCCCGCCCCTTGGCGCCGATGGCCTTCAAGGCGCCGAATTTCTCCAGGTTCTCGAGGATGAACGTGTAGAAGGTCTGGCCTGAGATTGACAGCCCTACTAGGAAACTGATCACGGTCATCATGAGGATGTTGGTGCCGATACCGGTCTTGTAGGTGTAGTAGTCGGTGATCCGGGCATTGAATTCGTTCTTGGTGAAAGCGACATAGCCCAGCTTGGCGACCTGCTCCTTGATGCCCGCCACTGCTGCATCGCTCTTGGGTTGCACCAGGATGTAGGAGATGGTGAAGCGCGTGGTGGGGAGGTACTCGATGGCACGCCGATAGGTCGTATAGAGGGTGGGCACTCCGTTTAGTCCATTTGAGGCGACCTTGGCGATTCCCACGATCCGCCCACGATGGTCATTGAGAGTGAAGGTGGTACCGATTTTCGGGTCGTCCAGCTTGGAGAACTCCGCGTCATTGACCACGATGAACGAATTGTCCGCATAGATGTCCTGGATGTTTCCCTGTTCCAGTTCAGGGCGCCCGAACAGACTGGCATCATCCAGTCCGACGACATTCACCGCCTGATAGAAGCCCCGGTCGAGCTTGACCAAGGCGCCGCCGATGAAAAGGGGGACTGCGTAGCTCACGCCGTCCATGCTCCTCGCCGCGTCCAGCAGGTAGTCCGGCAGAGGGATCGCGCTGGTGGCTGTGTTGACGGCGGGATCCATGATCCACATCGCTGCCCCGACGTTGGTCACGGTGGCAAAGGCGCGGTTCAGGATGCCGGCGAACATGGCCGTCATCTGCATCATCAGGAATACGGCAAAGGTGATGCCGATCAGCAAGGCGGAGAATTTGGGCTTGTCATTCACCAGCAGCTTGAACCCGATTCGGAGAATGCCACCGTACTTCATGCTTCCTCTCTTTCCCCAGCAACCGCGGGTACTACTTCTGACCGATGTAGACATCCACGAGTTGGCCCGGATAGACCGGCGCGTCCTTCTTCTCGAACCGGAAGATCACGGGCAGCACCCGCAGGTCCACCTGTTCCTGCCGCTGGTTGGACAGCTCGATCTTGGGCGAGACGTAGGGTTGAACTCGCACGAACTCGAGAGGGATCTTGATATCTGTCCCCTGGACCGACATCTGGGCGACGATATGCCAGGCGGATGGCAAGCGCGGGATCAGGATCTCGTCGACGTAGCAGCGGACAGCCAGGTGGTCCTGGGGTGTTCCCAACACCAACATGGGATCCTGCGCCTGCGTGTAGGTATTGTAGGTGCCCAGCGACGACACATAGCTTCCTACTGCCGCGTTGATGGCCAGGACGACACCGTCCACGGGCGCCCTGAAGGAATACTTCTGGAGCAATGCGTCGGAAGACTTGAACGCTTCCTGGAGCGACCGGTACTGCTTCTCCTGGTTGGCGATGTCGTAGCTCCAGGCCCCTGCCTTGGTCAGGTCGAACTGCTTTTGTGCCAATTCCAGTGCAGCCTGTGCCTGGTGAAAGGCCCCCTCCGCGGTGTCCACCACATCCTTGCTGACGGATCTTGGGTCCAGGGCATAGGCGGCACGGCGTTTGTCCGCCTGCTCGCGGGCCACCTTCAGGTTGGCGTCCGCCAGTTCCACCTGGGCCCTGGCAATATCCAGGGTCTGCTTTCTCGGCTGCGCCTTGAGCTCCTTCAGGAGTTCGAAGGCAGCTTCGGATTGCAGCCTCAACTGCTCGGTAGCGGCCCTCGGGACAGAATCATCGAGGATCAGCATGGGAGTGCCCGCGGTGACTTTCTGGTCCTCATGCACCAGGATCTGGGTGACCTGGCCAGAGACTTCGGGGTAGATGTTGAGGTTTTCGCCGCTTGGCTGGTCGCTTTCGATGATTCCATTGGCGAAGATTGCGGAATTGTACGGGCTGCTCACCGGCTTGAACACCGGAGGCTGGGCCTTGCGTTCAATTCCGAAGACATAGGCAGCGACCAGGCCCGCTAGAACTCCCAGAATCGCCAGGCCAAAAAGGATCTTATTTCTCATCAGGCACCCGTGTCTGTCGCAGTAATCCGGCCATCTTCCATGTGGACGATCCGGTCTGCGTACTCGTTGATGCGCGCGTCATGGGTGACCACGAGGATGCTGCGGCTGGGATTGAGAATCTTCTCCTTGACGAAGGCGATGATCATCCTCCCGGTGTCCCCATCCAGGGAGGCGGTCGGTTCGTCGAGGATCAGGATGTCGGGGCTGCCGATGATCGCGCGGGCGATGGCGACCCGCTGCTGCTCGCCTCCGGACAGCTTCACGGGCAGGATGTCGCAGCGATCCTTCAGGCCGACAACCTCGAGGCACTTTTTGGCCTCGGCAATGGACTCCGCCCAGTCGCGCTGTTTCAGGATGAGGGGGATGGCGACATTCTCGGCCGTGGTCAGGCGAGGGAACAGGTGAAAATCCTGGAATACGAAGCCAATGGTATTCAGTCGGAAGTCAGCCAACTGATCCTTACCCAGGGCCCAGATGTCATCCCCCTTAACGGTCACCTTGCCCGAATCAGGACGCAGGATGCCGGAAATCATGCTGAGAAACGTGGTCTTGCCGCTGCCGGAGGGACCTACGATGAACAGCATTTCGCCAAAGTGAGCCACCAGCGCAACCGCGTTGACAGCGGTTACCTTGGTCTCGCCTTCACCAAACACTTTCGTCAGATCGGTGGCAACGATCGCTTCCTTCTCAGTAGGCTTATCACTTTCGGAGCTCATGGGCCTCATCGAAAAAAATCGAACCCAACAACAACCCAATCACCTCTACGCGCTTGAGACAGCAAGGAGTCGGGTGGATCAAATCACAAGGTCCTGGGTCCTACTGCAACAATCAAACCGTTCTGAAGCGCGTTTATTCATAATGGTTGCGATGAATATCGCGATCTCTACCCGAGCACGCTCGATCGGAATGATCGACCCATGTATTCATTTCGAAGCCGAGTCAGTGCTCTTATCAGGGTGTGGTGCTGTCAATTCAGCGATCTGTCGGCGCCAGGTCTCGCCTGTCTGCGGTTTCACGAACAGGGTTCTGACATTGGGATGCGCACGCTTGATGGCGGCTTCGATCCGGGCCACGCAACGTTCGATCTGACCGGTATTCAAGCCATCCTGGAACTCGGCGCTGAGGGATGCGATCACCTGGTTCGGGCCCATCTGGACGGTCAGCACACCATTGACACCGCATACGTCTGGATCCTCACGGGCGATGCGCAGGATGGATTCGCGTACCCTGGGATGGGCCGCTTCGCCGATGAGCAGCCCCTTGGTCTCCCGCGCCAACAGGATCGAGGACACCGCCAGAAGAAGGCCGATGGCGATCGAGGCGATACCGTCGATCCGTGGCGCGCTCAACGCCTGCGCCAGCGCAATGCCGGTTCCCGCGATCACCAACCCAAGCATCGCGGCGCTGTCCTCGAACAGCACGATGAACGTGCTGGGATCTTTGCTTTCCAGGAAGGCAGCGAAGTATCCCTGGTCCCCCTTGGTTTCGCGGAAGGTCTTGAAGGCCACCCACCAGGAGGCCGATTCGCACAGGAATGATCCCGCCAGCACGACATAGTTCATGAGCACCCGCTTCATGGGCGCTGGGTTCAGCAGATGCGTGATGCCTTCGTAGAGTGCCATACCGGCGCCGAGGCCAAGCACCAGCAGGGCGACGATGAAACTCCAGAAGTACAACTCGCGGCCATAGCCGAAGGGGTGACTTGAATCAGGGGGTTTGTTCGCACGATGCGTGCCGTACAGCAGCAGCAATTCGTTGGTGGAATCGACCAGGGAGTGCACGCCCTCGCTCAACATCGCCGAGCTGCCTGTGATTCCTGCTGCCGTGAACTTGATGCACGCGATCACCAGATCCCCGCCCAGTGCAGCGTAGAGAACCTTTCTGGGAAGAGCCTTTGCTGGCATGTCGACCTCGGGCGTGCATCAAAACTCCAACCAAGGTGGCAACGGACGCCCCTTCACTGTGGGGTCTTCTCGGAAACAGGCTCCTCCGGTCGAACTTCAGCCTTCTGCCATCCGGATCCGGGGTTGTACTCCTTCATCGCTTTGGCGATGACGACCGTTCTCTTGCCCAGGTCCTTTTGGAACACTTCACCCTGTCGGTCCATGATGAAGGTCATGACTCCGGAGGACCGGTACTCCGCCGGATAGGCCAAAATGGCGAAACCTTTCGTCATCCGGCCGTTCGCTAGATAGCTGATTGCGCCGCCCTGGGCATGCTTCCCCTGGCGCGTAAGGATGCGGAAATAGTACCCGCAGTAGGGCGTCAACACGCCGCCCTGGTGTCCGGTGTAGCCCTTGGCCAACTCCTCCGCCACCAGGGCCCCCAGGGGGCTCTGGGCCTCGCCGGGAACAGATTTCCAATACAGACCGTTACGCTTTCCTTCAGCACTGAAGATGGCCTGCGCGAATTCGCCGTGCCGCAGGGAGAAGTATGCCTGTTGCGCCGTCACGAGGTCCTGGCAGACGCCGAAGGCCGAGGTCTCGTTCTGCCCAATCCGCCGGTACAGGATCTCCTTCTCACCCGCCTGGGTGTCGAAGAACCATGCTCCCCCCTTCTCGATGAGCGGAATGGGCGTAGGCCAGTTCTTCGCGCCGATGTAGAGGGTGGTGGTTCCATCCGGTTCTTTCACCAGACGGTGCATCTCATTGTACTTCTCAACGAAATTGACCCTGTCAATGGCGTCCTCGGTTTCGTCTCCGGACGACACGATGTGTTTCCCGTCGGGTCCGAAGATCTCAAGGAGAGCTTTCCCGTCGTTCTTCTGCGCTGCCGTGACCAGGGCCAAGCCGGCCTCTTCCGGTGAGCCGTAGGTCTTCTGGCCCGGCTGCTGGGCCATGGAGCGAGTGGACAGGAGACCGGTCAAGATCATAGGGACTGCCACCCATCTGAGATGGATAGTCCATGCAGTGGGATCGGGAGATCGTTTCAGTTGAGGCATGTGACTTCTCTCCGTGTGCAAATACAAGCTGCTGGGAAGGCTGGTAAAGGGAGATCAGCGGTGGTGTCCACCGCCACCTCGGGCCCCTCCGCCACCTAGGCTGCCGCTTCCTCGGGACGAGAAACTCCTGGTTTGTCCACCATGCTGGTAGCCGCTGAAGGCGCCGGAGCGGGTGCCGCTCCGGTCACCGGGTCCGGCACCCCCCCGGGGGATATGGTCGGTTCCGCTGAAGGTCCTGCCGGTTTCGCCGGGACGGTTCTCGACTGCACCTCGTCCACCGTAAGTTCCTGCAGAAGGCCTATTCCCTGGGTTGCTGCCCGGGCGGACCCAGGCCCGGTTGCCGCCCACTCCGCCGCGCCCGGCACCGAACCCTCGATAATAATTGTTCCGGTTATAGAAGGTGTTGCTCTGGGAGCGATACCTATGGTGGTTGTACATGGCGGCTCGGTTGTGCCAGTCGAGCCCCCAATGGGGCCAGCCCCATTCAAACCCACCGTAGAAGCCGATCCCGAAGCCGATTCCAAAACTGAGGTACGGTCCGCCGAACCAGACCCCGGGGTACTGGTACCACCCTGGCCAGACCGCCAAGGGGAGCCCATAGATGGACCAGGGATCATACTCAGGGATATAAACCATCTCCGGGTTCGCGGGCTCGATGGTGATGGTGGAATCTTGTGCTGTGATGGTCTGCTGGGGCGTGGTCTTGAGGTTTCCGGCCCCTTGCGCCCGTCGCCGCATCAGCTGCACCGCATCCATCACATCCTGCTGCTGGTTGTAGTAGGCGTCGCCCAGTGATGAGGTCCAGGAAAGATTCTTGTCCATGTTCCCAAGGACGGATGGGAAGGCCACGAGTGCCTTGACGCTCGGGTCCCAGGGTTGCTGATCCACGGCCTTGCCCAGAGCGTCGCCTTTCAACTCCGGATGCGCTTGCACCCAGCGGTCGGCCTGGACGACCTGCTCGGGATAAGTGGACGCCGCCAGGATTTGTGCCACCAGCGAATCCGGATACAGGGCGATGGGTGCCACCAGCCGCTGCAACTGCTCGGAAGTCTGCTGAGAATGCGAAGGCTCCGGCGCGGCCAGCGTCAGGCCCTGGGGATTCTGGGTGGCCGATAGGCTCTGGAGTCCACTCCCATAGCTCAGGAACAACAGAACCCATGACAAACAGGACACCAGGTTCTGCCTGCCCGATCGGTTTCTTGAAACCCTTGCACATGGCGCGAGTGGTGGAGGCCGGGTCATGGTCGGTCCTTTGAAGAGGAGCTTTCCGGCTTGGCTGAACAGACCTTCCAACCGGTAGAAGCAAGGAGATAAGCACCCTCCGCGCCACACCGTAACCGCCATGAATAACAGCGATAAGTAATTGATCGATCAATCCCGCCCATGCATTTCATTCAAAATGAAGAGGGCATTGCACCATTGTGATTGACTGGGGCAATCAGGCCCGTTTTCGACGCATTTAAGTGATTGATTAAAAATGATTTAACAATTGGATCAAAACCTGCAACACCGCTTGCAAGTCGCTTTGGATCCCGGTGTTCAAGGGACTCCGAACCGTCGATTCCATCGATTTTTCAAACAGCATCTATTCCTCCGGAACCTGCCTGCGTGTTCTGAAAATGCAGACGATTTTCGACCAGATGCATAGCCATCAAACAACCCCAACCGGGAGTCAATATGAAACGACGTCTTCTTTTCCTGACCATCAGCGCGGCCGTGCTCGGCCTGTCCGTCGGTTGCCTCTATCCCGATCACGGCGAAAGGCGCGGAGAGCGACCCGATCAGAGGCATGACCAAGGTCACGATGAAAACCGTGGCAGGGATAACGACAGGGAACACGACAAGGGTCACGACGAGGGCCATGGGCAGCTATCGCAGCCTGCGCTCACGCAGTGATGGATTGGATGGCTTGTTGATCAGAGGGCAGTGACCCACTCATCAAGCCCATGGCCCAAAGGGGAGGATTGGTTCGTCCAGAACACCCCGAAATCCGTGAGTGTCTATGCATTGTTCCTGAAGGGAAACCACCATGAGCACGATCACCACCCAAGATGGAACAGAGATCTATTACAAGGATTGGGGATCGGGACCGGCTGTGGTCTTCAGCCATGGCTGGCCGCTGAGCGCGGACGCGTGGGAGGACCAGATGGTGTTTCTGGGCTCCCGCGGATTCCGGTGCATCGCCCATGACCGCCGCGGCCA
>PMJK01000006.1:7220-7348 GCA_003158505.1 Holophagaceae bacterium
AAGGCCGTGCTGATCGCCGCAGTGCCGCCCCGGATGCTGAAGTCGGCCGCCAATCCCGTGGGTCTGGAGATCGATGCCTTCGACAAGATCCGCGCGGGTGTGCTTGCCGACCGTTCGCAATTCTTCAA
>PMJK01000062.1 GCA_003158505.1 Holophagaceae bacterium
CCATGCGCGTCAACATGCCGGTCACCCAGAAGGAACACCATCTGCAGGAAGGTGCCTTCATCGTCACCACCACGGACCTGCGGGGCGTGATCACCTTCGTGAATGAGGAATTCATCCGCCTCAGTGGGTTCACGGAAGCGGAACTCATTGGCCAGCCCCACAATCTGGTCCGGCATCCGGACATGCCACCGGCAGCCTTCGAGGATCTGTGGCGCACGGTCCAGGCTGGCAAGGGCTGGCAGGGCATGGTGAAGAACCGCTGCAAGAACGGGGACTTCTATTGGGTGGATGCCAGCGTGACGCCCATCGAAGAGAAGGGGCAGACCGTGGGGTATGTCTCCATCCGCAGCAAGCCCACCCAGACCCAGATTGCGGAAGCCGAGCGCATGTATGCCAGGGCCCGGGCCGGACAACCCATGGAGGACCCGGAACCGAAAATATGGATGCCCTTCCCGGAGATGGGGCTTCACAGCCGGGTCTGGTCGACGGCGGCTGTCGTCCTGGGCATCTTCTGTCTGGCCGCCGGGATCAATTTCATGACCTTCATGAACACCCGCGCGGAGGTGACCGCCGTCCGGACCACCATCGTCTCCCAGGCGAACAGCCTTCGGGAGGGCGAGATCAAGGACATGGATATGCGGCTCAGCAGCATCTCCTCTGCGGCGACCACGGGCATGTGGGTGCTTGGAGGGGGAGCGGTGCTCGGTGTGCTGATGGGCCTGCTCGCCTTCGGGAAGCTGGTCCAGATCCTCGATCACCAGCTGGGTGGCGAACCCAAGCACGCCCTGTTCATGGCAAAGGCCCTTGCCGATGGGAATCTGCGCACGGACATTCCCACCCGGCCCGGAGACCGGACCAGCCTCATGGTCACCGTGCGCCGCATGCAGGCCCACCTCAAGAACACCATCAACCGCATCCGGTTCGACGCGGAGCGGGTACGCGTGAACAGCGAAGTGATCGCATCAGCCACCCACGAGATCGCCAGCACCAGTCATGAGATCGCCCGGAACGCGGACGACCAGCGCAGTTCCACGGACCGCATGGCCTCGGCCATCACCGAACTCTCCGCTTCGGTGCGGGAAGTCGCAGGCAACGTCCAGTCTAGCCATCGCCGTTCCACCGAGGCCGCACAGCGGGCCCAGTCCGCGGATGCGTCGGGCCAGGCCGCCATCCGGGCCATGGACCGTGTCGAGGAGGCCACCGGCCAGATGGTCGAGGCCGTCCAGGTGATCCAGGACATCGCCCGGCAGACCAACCTCCTGTCCCTGAATGCCGCCATCGAGGCGGCCACGGCAGGCAAGCTCGGCAAGGGCTTCGCCGTGGTGGCCGAGGAGGTGCGCAAACTGGCCGAGCGCAGCGACGCCTCCGCCCGGGAGATCGCTTCGCTCATCGAGGGCAGCAACCGCGCGGTGGCCCAGGGCAAGGCCACGGTCCAGGAAGTGGTCCAGTCGCTGGTAGCCATCCGGGACCACGTCTCCGAAGTCGCCGCCATGTCCACCCAGATCGAGGCCGCATCGGGCGAACAGGCCAAGGCCAGCGAAGAGGTCGCCAAGCAGGTGGAACTGGGCGCCCAGCAGGCTGTGCAGAATGCCAGCGCGGCCATCCAGCTCTCCGGTACCGTGGACAGCAACGCCGCCACGACCCAGGATCTGGTCCGCACTGCGGAAGGACTGACCGCTCTCATGGTGCGGTTCAAGACATAGCCTGCCGCCGTTTACTTTGTATGGATTGTTGGGGTGGTGAGCCTTCTCAAATAATCATCGGACCCATTGATCCTCCAAGGGCTGTCTCGCCCGGGATTGGAGCTCCTGGCTGAGGCGCTGAACGCGCCCCCTGAACAGGCCATCGGCCCTGCCCGGGGGTCATGGCCAGGAAGTCTATTCCGTACGCCCTCTTTGGAATGCTGCAGTAGTGGATACCACACCCTGAGACTCCGAGCCCAGCGGGAGGGGTAGTGTCAATCGCCCCCACGGAGGTTCGGGACAGAAGTTCGGAGCAATAGGCAAACCTGAACACCGGCTGATCCCTAGACTTCCTTTTGTCGCCACGTGGGTCACGGCTTCCGTGGGTGAAAGGGAATCATGGGCAGAGGTGAGATCGATCCTCGCCCAATCATGGAGGGAAAAATGACAACGAACGTACTTGCCTACGCCGCACAGTCCGCCAAGGACGATCTGGCCCCCTATCGCATTGATCGACGCGACCCGCGTCCGGATGATGTGGTGATCGAGATCCTGTACTGCGGCGTCTGCCACTCGGACCTACACACAGCCCGGAACGACTGGGGCTGGACTACTTATCCGATCGTCCCTGGCCACGAGATCATCGGCCGCGTCCTGGAGGTGGGCGACCGCGTGACCCGCTTCAAGGCGGGGGAGGCTGTCGGCGTCGGCTGCATGGTCGACTCCTGCCGGCACTGCGCACCCTGCGAAAAAGGAACAGAACAGTATTGCAAGGAGGGTTCCACCACCACCTACGGCGGGGTCGACCGTCACGACCACCGGCCCACGCAGGGTGGGTATTCCGAGAAGGTCGTCGTGTCGGAGCGGTTCGTGCTGAAGGTCCCCGAAGGGATGGACCTCAAGGGAGCGGCGCCGTTGCTGTGTGCCGGCATCACCACCTGGTCGCCCCTGCGGCACTGGAAGGTCGGCAAGGGCAGCCATGTCGCTGTCGTGGGCCTCGGTGGCCTGGGCCACATGGGCCTGAAGCTCGCCAAAGCGCTGGGAGCTGAGGTGACCCTGTTCACGCGGTCCAAGGGAAAGGAGGCGGATGCCCGGCGCCTGGGGGCGGACCACATCGTGCTTTCCACGGAACCTGCGCAGATGGCGGCCGTCAAGGACCGGTTCGACCTGATTGTCGATACGGTTCCCTACGTCCACGACCTGAACCCCTACATCCCGAGCCTGGCGACGGATGGGACGCTGGTGCTGGTGGGTTACCTGGGCGAGCTCGAACCCCTGTTGAACAGCACACCCATGGTCCTTGGGCGGAAATCAGTCGCAGGATCCTTGATCGGCGGCATCGCCGAGACCCAGGAGATGCTCGATTTCTGC
>PMJK01000063.1 GCA_003158505.1 Holophagaceae bacterium
CAGCAGTAGTCGAGGCCGAAGCGCTCGAAGACTTTGGAACGGGAGGGTCGCTCCACGACGAAAGAACCGATGCTTTGAACGATCGAGACGATGCTCACAATTGCTCCTCGGAGAAGACAGACCAACCCCAGCCTCGCGAAGTGAGGGGAACCAGACCGCCGACGGGAACGCCGGAGACCTTCCAGGGCAGGACTTTGGTTAGAGTGGGTGGGACCTTGGCCTTGCACCTTCAAGGGTAAAAGGATTAAATTGGATGTCAAGGCCCAATTATCCAATTATGGTGAACCGATGATCTCCAAGACCTCCGAATACGCCCTCCGCTCCATGGTTTTCCTGGCCGAAAACCCAGCCTCGCCGAGCCCGCTTCAGACCATTGCGGCCACCACGCAGGTCCCCCCCGGCTACCTTTCCAAGGTCCTGCAGCAGCTGGTCCGGGCGGGTCTCCTGAACTCTCAGCGTGGTCTCGGCGGGGGGTTCAGCCTGGCCAAGCCCGCCTCGGAATTGAGCGTCTACGAGGTCGTGCAGGCCGTGGACCCCATCAGTCGCATCCTGGAGTGCCCCCTGAAGCTTCCGGAGCACCGGGAGGAACTCTGCGCGCTGCACCGCCGACTGGACGACGTGATGGAGATAGTGGAGCACTCCTTTCGTTTGACGAGCGTGGCGGATCTGTTGAAGAAACCCACGTTCCCCAAGGTTCTGGATCCGAAGAAGACAACCAGAGGCAAATCCTCCAAGGGATAGGCCCCTCCCTTTGAGGAGGTGGTCCTTGTGATGACCGCAAAAAACGGAGTCAAACTCGGCGTGACTACCTCCTTCGATGCCCACAGCCACCTTCCGGAGGTGGATGCTCGCCATCCGGACCATCCCAGGGTCGTCTGCGGGACCTGCGAATCCGACTGGGAGGCGGTGCTGGCCCACGCCGCCTCCGATGCGCGGGTCATTCCCATGCTGGGCCTGCATCCCTGGTTCGTGGCAGAGGCTTCTCCGGAGTGGGCACCGACGTTGGAATCCCTGCTGTGGTCCCATCCTGCCGGCGTCGGGGAATGCGGACTGGATTTCGCGGGGAAGGACACAGATCGGGCGAGCCAGGAAGCTGCCTTCCTGATCCAGCTCCGGCTGGCCCATGTCCTCCAGCGGCCCATCGCCATGCATGTGGTACAGGCCTGGGGGCGGATCATCGACCTGTTGCGGGAGGAAAGCGTGCCCTCGGCGGCCATGGTGCATGCCTATTCCGGAAGCCCCGAGACGGCCCGGGTGCTGCAATCCATGGGAGTCTTCCTCTCCTTCTCCGGCGATCTCCTGAATCCCGATCGCTCCAGGCTTCGGGAGTCGCTGCAGGCGGTGGACGCCAGCCACCTGCTCCTCGAAACCGATGGCACGGCCGATCTGGTCCGCGTGGTTGCCGCCGCCGCCAGCATTCGTGGCGTGAGTGCCGAGAACCTCGCGGCTCAGACCTGGGAGAATGGCCAGCGTTGCTTCAGAGGGTGGCTGGCATGAGGTGGTTTTCCCGCAGTGAGCTGCTGCTCGGCGAAGCGGCGCTGGAACAGCTAGGCGCGTCGCGCGTGACGGTGTTCGGCCTGGGGGGAGTGGGATCCTTTGCCGTGGAAGCCCTGGCCCGGGCGGGTGTGGGCCACCTGCGCCTCGTGGATCACGATGTGGTGGGCCCCAGCAACCTCAATCGCCAGCTCTTCGCCCTACGCTCCACCCTCGGCCTGGCCAAGGCCGAGGTGGCCGCGGCCCGCGTGCGGGACATCAATCCTGATTGTGACGTGGAGCCCCGCGTGACCTTCATCCACACCGAGACCCTGCCGGACCTGCTAACACCGCGACCCGATGTGATGGTCGACGCCATCGATTCCATGGCCTGCAAGGTGGCCCTCATGCGCACGGCGCACGATTCGGGCATCCCCATCATCACGGCCATGGGGGCCGGGGGACGCATGGACAGCAGCCAGCTCTTCATGGGCGACCTCAGCGAAACGCGCATCTGCCCCCTGGCCGCCCGGGTCCGCAAAGAGTTGCGGAAGGTGGGCATCACCGAAGGCATCCGCTGCGTCTATTCGCTGGAGCCCGCCGACAACAAGCGCCCCGCCAACCCTGTGGACATCGAGCCCCACCACGGCCCCGGGCGCCAGCGCCGCCCCGTGGGCACGATCTCCTACATGCCGGCCATGGTGGGGTTGAAGGTGGCCGAAGAGGTCCTACGGATGTTGCTGGTGGCTGCAGGCGCGCCAGACCCTTAGTGCACCTCGCCTGAAATAGCTGGATCATTAGAAGTGAGGGCGAGGTGCACTTCCATCGGGGCATGGCCCCTCTGGCGCCCCATCGCGCAGACGCGCCGTGGCTGTCACCCCACTGGGGGCACTCCCATGCCCCCAGGCCCCCGCCACGTGGTGCCCACAAATGGGGTGGATGATCCGGCTATTTCGTGCGGGCACCACTAGCCTTCCACCGCCTGCCGGAGGACCGACAGGAACTGGCTGCTCTGGTAGGGTTTCGGCAGAAACCCGGCCAGTCCCTTGCCGAGGAAGTCCGTGAGGACGTCCTGCTCGCTGTAGCCGCTGGTCAGCACCACCGGGATATTCGGGTCCACTTGGTGCATGCGGAGGAAGGCCTGCCGACCATCCATATGAGGCATGGTCAGGTCCATCAAGACCGCCGTGATCTCCTTATGTCGCAGCTCGAATAGGGCCACGGCCTCCAGCCCGTCCGCCGCCTCCAGGACCTGGAATCCCATGGATCCTGCCAACTCCCTGGCCACGGCCCGGGCACCGGGTTCGTCATCCACCAGCAACAGAATCCCATGCGACTGCCATTCCCCTGCGACAGGTCTGGGCGGAAGATCTCCAACCCCCAGAGAGAGGGCCGGCAGGAACAGCTTGAAGACCGAGCCACGGTTCTGTTCGCTGTAGACCTTGAGGCTGCCGCGGTGGCTCCGGAGAATGCCCAGCATGGCGGACAGACCCAGGCCGCGGCCCGTGAACTTGGTGGTATAGAAGGGGTCAAAGATCCGTTCCCGGACTTCCGGCGCCATGCCGCAGCCCGTGTCACTCACCTCCAAGGTGACGTATTCCCCGGTGGACAGGGGCAAGGCGGACAACAGGCCGACTTGGGTGGCCTCATCGACCATCTGCACGCCAGTCCTGACCGTGATGAGGCCGCTGACCTCGTCTCCGATGGCCTCCGAGGCATTGGTGACCAGGTTCATGACCAGCTGCTGCATCTGGGATGGGTCGGCAGAGATGAAGGGCAGGCTCGGAGAGAGGTCGTATCGAATCACCGCCTTCTTGGAAAGGGTCACGGTGAGGAGCTGGGTCATCTCGACCACCAGTCGATTGAGATCCACCTCAGTGACCTGGAGACGCCCCTTCCCTGCATAGGCCAGGAGTTGCCGGGTCAGATCGGCAGCCCGAAGGGTGGCCTGCTCGATGTGATGCAGGTAGGGCATGGCCGGACTTTCCGGGGGGAGGTGCATGGCCCCCAGATTCGTGTTGCCCAGGATGGTGGTGAGCAGGTTGTTGAAGTCGTGGGCGATGCCGCCGGACAGGATTCCCAGGCTTTCGAGTTTCTGGGATTGGCGCAGGGCTTCCTCGGACTCTTTGCGCTGGGTGATATCCGCCCGGATGGCCACGAATTGATGAGGCCGGTCGTCATCTCCCAGGAAGGGAACGATGGTGGTATCCACCCAATAATAGGTTCCGTCCTTCGCGCGGTTCTTGATCTCCCCCTTCCACACATGGCCAGCCAGGATCGTGTTCCAGAGGTGTTCCATGAACGCCTTGGGATGGTGTCCGGAGTTGATGATCCGGTGATCCTGACCCAGGAGCTCCTCGCGGGAGAACTTCGAAATGGCACAGAATTTCTCATTCACATAGGTGATCCGGCCCCGGGCATCGGTGACGGCCACGATGGCGTGCTCATCCAACGCCCGCTTGAAATCCTGCAGCTCGCGAAGCACCCGGGCCAGGCGAGTGGGCACTTTCACGGACCCGCCAAACCGGTGGATCTCCCCTTGATAATCGTTCCTGGTGCCCTGCCGAAACGTCATGAATGGCTCTCTTCTTTGAGCAAGGACGCCTAAGATAGAGTCTCAGTATACCACCTTCCTGCCTCCAGACAAGAACCGGAAACCCATGTTCGAATCCAGCCCTGACCTTCGATCTGGGTGCGCGGCAGACCTCATCGCACTTCGGCCAGAAAAGAGACGAATGAACGGGTCTGACCATCCCGAGAGGGGATTCTTATGGTGAAGGCTTCCGTCTTTATTGCCACCAGCCTCGATGGCTTCATCGCCCGGACCAACGACGACCTCGACTGGCTACCTCCCGATGGTGGTGAAGAGCACACCTACGAGGCGTTCATGGCCTTGGCTGCTCACCGCCCCATGGGCGCGCCATATTCCGCGTAGGTCCCTTGGAAGTCCTCGATGCCGTCATCGGTTAGGTGCCAGATGCGCGTGGCCACCTCGTCGATGATGTCCTCGTCGTGGGTCACGAAGAGGATGGTGCCCTCGTAGCGCTGCAGGGCGTCGTTGAGGGCGATGACGGCTTCCAGATCCAGGTGATTGGTGGGCTCGTCCATGACCAGGATGTTGGGTTTCTGCAGCATCAGCTTGCAGAAGAGCAGACGGCAGGACTCGCCGCCGCTCAGGACGTCCGTCATCTTGTTCCCTTCCTCGCCGCGGAAGAGCATCTGACCCATGACACCGCGGATCTGCTCCTTGGTGGCGTCCGGGTCGAACTGGTGCAGCCAGGTGACCAGCTCATAGCCCTTGGGGATGCTCTCGGCAAAGTCCTGGGAGAAGTAGCCCACGTTGGCCTCGTGACCCCACTTCACCTCGCCCCCGTCCAGCTTCAGTCCCAGTTCAGTGACCTGCGGCGCATTGGCCAGCAGGGCATTGAGCAGCGTGGTCTTGCCGATGCCGTTGCGGCCCATGAGCGCGATCTTCTCGCCCCGCTGCACCATGGCCGAGAAGCCCTTGATGACCTCGAGGCGGCCGCCCTTCCCGTCCCTATCCGTGTCGTAGCCCTTCCGGACACCCTCGAATTCCAGCGCGTAGCGGCCACCGGGCTTGTTCTGGTTGAACTTGATGAAGGGGCGCTGGATGTTGCTGCGGGCCAGGTCGCTGGGCTGGAGGCGTTCGACCTCCTTGCGGCGGCTATTCACCTGGCTGCTGCGGGTGCCCGCGGCGAAGCGCTGGATGAACTCGTTCAGCTGTTCAATTTTCTTCTCACGCTGGGCGTTGTCCGACTCGATGCGCGACCGCACCTGGATCTTGGCCATGACCATGCTGTCGTAGCCGCCGGTGTACTGGATGATCGTCTGGTAGTCGATGTCGGCGATGTGGGTGCAGACATTGTTCAGGAAGTGGCGATCGTGGGAGATCACCACCACGGTGCCCTTGAAGCGGTCGAGGAACTCCTCCAACCAGTGGATGGAATCGAGATCCAGGTGGTTCGTGGGCTCGTCCAGGAGCAGGGCCTGGGGGTTGCCGAAGAGGGCCTGGGACAGCAGCACCCGCACCTTCTGGCCGCCCTGCAATTCGCCCATCTTGCGCCCATGCAGGGACTCCGGGATGCCAAGACCATCCAGGAGGACCGCGGCATCGCTCTCAGCCGTGTAGCCATCCTCGTCGGCCACCACACCCTCGAGCTCGGCGACCCGCATGCCATCCTCGTCCGTCATCTCGGCCTTCTCGTAGATGGCATCCCGCTCCTGCAGCGCCTTCCAGAGTCCGGCGTTGCCCATGATCACCGTGTCGATGACGCGGAACTCGTCGAACGCGAACTGGTCCTGGCGCAGGATGCCCATCTTGCGGGGTCGGATCACGTTCCCCATCTGCTGCTCCAGCTCGCCGGACAGGATCTTCATGAACGTGGACTTCCCCGACCCGTTCGGCCCCGTCAGGCCGTAGCGCCGGCCTGGGTTGAAGGTCGTGGTGACATCCTCGAACAGGATCTTCGCGCCATAGCGCATGGTGACGTTCTGCACTGCAAGCATGGAGACTCCCGAACCGATTATTGTACCGCAGTTTGGGGGGTTCTCCCAGGGTCGTTCTCTGCCGTGCTTGCTCCAGACTGCGCCCTGCGGGCACCGCCTGGAGTTAGGCTGCTACGCAGCCGAACAGATCATTTCCTCTCTTCAAAACGGCGCCCGCATGGGCGCCGTTTTGAAGCCGTGCCGAACCCTCGACGGGACAACATCCTAAAACGGAATGTCATCATCCGGGAAGGTGTTGCTGGCGCCCATGGGGCTGGGGGCGCCGTGCTCCTCGAAATCCTGGGAGCCGCCACCCGTGGCCTTGCCACCGTAACCGCCGCTGTCGCGGCTGCCACCGCCATCGTCCATGCGGCCCAGCATGACGAAGTTGTCGCAGCGGATGTCGCAGGCNNCTCGATCATCACCTGCTTGCCCTTGCGCAGGTACTTCTCGGCGATCTCGGCCTGCTTGCCCCAGACCACGATGTTGTGCCACTCGGTCTTGCTCTGCTTCTCACCGGACTGGTTCTTCCAGGTCTCCGTGGTGGCCACGGAGAAGCGGGCGACACTCTGGCCCGAAGGGGTGGCCTTCAGTTCGGGATCGCGCCCGAGGTTGCCGATGAGCAGCACTTTGTTCAAGGATCCGGACATGACGTCCTCCTATTCTGTGATGGCGGAGCTCTCCGCCTTACCGTCGTCTCAGACAATCTGAGGGTGTGGTAGGATCATGAGGATTGTCCCGAGAGGAAAGCATGTCAAGCGTCAACTCGACCCTCTTAGTGAGTTGTAAAAATAAGGCCGGCGTCGAGAAGCATTACTTCCCGGCCCTGAAGGCCGCGGGTTGGACCGGCCCCATCCAGCTGGTGGCGCCGGGCGATCCCGTGCCGGACTTGACCCACATCTCAGGCCTTCTGCTCACGGGCGGCAACGACATCCATCCCCGCCATTGGAACACCGCCGAGCCCGTGCATCCGGAAGCCGATGTGGATGCGGACCGCGATGCCTTCGAGATCCCCCTGATCCGCGCAGCCTGGGAGAAGAGACTGCCCATTTTCGGCATCTGCCGCGGCGAGCAGATTCTCAACGTGGCCCTGGGCGGCAGCCTGATCCAGGACGTGCCCGACCACTTTGGTTGTGAACCGGAACGCCACCAGCACGGCACACCGGAGATGCCGGACATGTGCCACCGAGTACAGCTTGCGCCGACCTCGCATTTGCGGCACCTGCTGGGCGAGGAAGTCTTCCTGGTCAACAGTCGCCACCATCAGGCCGTGAAGCGCGTGGCGGCGCCTCTGGTGGCCGTGGGATGGCACCTGGACACGTCCCATCCCGAAACCGGGCCCCTCATTGAGGCCATCGAAGCCGTGGATCCCGCCCGCTGGGTCATCGGTGTGCAATGGCACCCCGAGAACCTCGTGGGCCTCAAGGGCCCCGCCGGAAATGTCGCGAGAGAACTCTTCGCCGCCTTCGTGAAGGCAGCGGGTCACTCCTGATACCAGGCCCTTCAGCTGCCTGTCGCTGCCTGGAATCGCGTCCGAGTCTGTTCCAGCTCGGCCCGAAGTTCTGGGGCCTGCCTCCGCGGATCGTCCATGGCCTGGCCCAGCTCTGCCAAGGCCGCGGCCTGATGCCCCGACAGGAATGCGTACCAAGCCTTGGCCCGGTGCACATAGGGCGAGTAGGAATCGGCGGGACGAAGGAGGGCCAGCCGCCTCTCGAATTCTTTTGAATCGAACCTCGGCATGCGGATTAAACACTCTGCGAGGGCAGCCAAGGCATTCCCCCGCACCTCAGGCGTCACGCCCTCAGGCAGTAGATCAAGCACCCTCTGGTAGCCCACCCGAGCCTGAGCAAACCGCTGCTGGAGCCGAGCCAACTCGGCCACATAGAACTGGCATTCGGCCTCGATGGTCCGAAGGCCTGTTTTCTGGGCCAGATCCAAGGCCCGGTCATGGAATTCCTTGGAAACCGATGGCTGTCCCTTCATCAAGGCCAGGATACCGAGGTTGCGCAGGCAGGTGATCTGCCCCACTTTGTCGCCCACGGATTCCCGGGTGGCAAGGGCCTTGGTGAGCATGGCCTCGGCGCCAGGAATGTCCTGTGTCATGAGGGCGGTCACGCCCAAATTATTCAGGGCAAGGGCCTCGCCCCACCGGTTTCCGAGGCCCCGGTGAAGATCCAAATTGGTCCGGTACAGAACCCCAGCCGCCGAAAGGTCTCCCTGTTTCAACGCCAAGTTCGCGAGGTTGTTCTGGGCCAGAGAAATGTAAAGCTGGTCTCCGGTCTGCTGGCTGAGGCTGAGGGAGCGCTCGTAGAAGCCCTTGGCTTCCAGATCCCTGCCTCGCTCTGCGGCGATGAGCCCGAGATGGTTGTAGGCGATGGTTTCCCCGTCCCGGTCTCCGTTGGCCTGCGCCAGGGAAAGCTCCCCCTCTCTCAGGCGCTGGGCTTCATCCAGATCCCCCAGATCCTTGGCGAGATAGGCCTTCAACCCAAGGGCCCGCCCCTCGGCCCAGCGATCGCCGGTGGCCCTGGCAGACATCAGCGCCCAGTTGGCGACGGGAAGGGCCGGTTCCCTTCCCAGACGGCGAAGGCAGGCGGCATAGGCCGACACGGCGCTGGAGAAGCCAGGGGCCTTCATGGCCGCCTCTCGGAGGAAGGGCTCGCTGCCCTTGAAGTCCCCCTTCAGGAAGAGCGCCTTGCCGTTGGCGTAGGTCGCAAAGACATCAGGCGAGACCGCCGGATCCTGAATGTTGCTGGACCGGAGAGGGTCCACCTTCCGGAGGAGGTCGTGGGCGGCGGGATCCACCAGGGCATAGGGAGCGAAGGAGGCCCGCAGGACGGCCGTGGAGGCCCCGGAGACGCGGGTGTGTCCGCCTTCATCCACCATTTCATAGGAGAGGGTTTGGGCTCCGTGAGNNCTCTCGGCAGGGTTCATGTGCAAGTTGGAGATGGCCCGCGTGACGGACTCGGGTTCCACCACGGTCAGGCTGGGAGAGGCATGCAGGGCCGTGGAGAGCAGTTCAGGCATGCCCACCGCCACGAGGGCATCGAGGCTCGCATCCCCGGTGGCATTCCGGATCGGCATCACGGCCACCCTGGGCGGACGATCCTTCTCCAGGTCCGCGATGCTGCTGCGCCCGAACAGGTAGTAGCCAAGGCCGAGCATGACGATAAGCGTCGCCGCTATGCTCCCAACCCACCAGATGGCAGGGTTCCGATTCAGCTGGCGGGAGAGCGACTCTGCCACCTGTTGGCTCGTGGGACGCTTCGAAGCATGGGTATCCAGCATGGCCCGGAGAAGAGTCTTCATGGGCCTGGAGAGGTGGCGGCCCCGCAGGGGTTTGAGTTCACCCGCCAGGGTCGCCCCCATCCTCGCCCGGCCTTCCCCAGGGAAAGGGTGATCCCCCAGAAGCAGTTCCCAGGCCACCACGCCGAGGGAGAAGACGTCACTCGGCGGGCCCACCCGCTTCCCGCGCATCTGCTCAGGCGAGGCGTAGGTCGGACTCCCCATGAAGATTCCTGCCTCGGTCATTTCCCCCCACCTGGAGAGGGAAGGCGAGGGCTGAAGGGAGCCATGGCTGGTCCCCTCTTCCTGATCGAAGGCCGGAGATGTCACGAGGGTGCAGCCATCTCCACCACCTTCTTCTAGGCCCGAAAGATCGGGCGCACTGCCAGTGGCCGCATCCCCCATGGCGGAGGCGGAATTCACCAGCCGGGCAAGTCCGAAGTCCAGGACTTTGACCTGGCCAGCGGCATCCACCATCACGTTGCCGGGTTTCAGGTCCCTGTGAACGATGCCCTTGGCATGAGCCGCTTCCAGGGCATGGGCGATGGATCTCAATATCTCGAGCTTTCGAGGCACATCCATGCCCTGAGTCACCGTCGCGAGGGTCTCCCCCTTGATGTACTCCATGGCGATGTAGGCACTTCCCTGGGCCTCCACCCAGTCATGCACCTGGCATACATGGGGGTGATTGAGTTGGGCGAGCGCCCTGGCTTCCCTTCGGAACCGCTCCGTGGCGGCCGCATGTCCATCCTCACCCAGCCGGATGGCCTTCAAAGCCACCCGCCGTTCGAGCACTGGATCCCAGGCCAGATAGACCGCGCCCATGCCGCCCTGACCCAGGAGGGTTTCCACCTGGAACCGACCCACTACCGTTCCCGAAGCCAGCGCACTCAGACCCTGTCCCCCTGGGCCTTTCGCACCGGAGGGCGCTGGAGTCATCGGTGGCAGGGTCATGGCTGGGAGACGTTCTACTTCGTCTGCCGACTTTGCGCCGCCTCGATGAGTTCCTTGATGCGGCGGGCATCGGCCTTGCGGTGGCCATGGCTGGTGAGGGGGTCGCTGCCGCCGGTACTCTCAACCAGGATGTCGGCCCAGAACAGGCCCGTGTCGATGCGCACGCTGGCCACTTTCGACAGATGGATGCTGATCTCGTTCACGGTGAACCAGGACCGCTTGCGGCGGACGACAGCCGTGTCCGTGACTTCGATGACGGTCGAGAACAGGTGGTTGCCCTTGGTCCAACGGCTGGCATGGAAGGTTTCGCTCATCCGAGTGCATCCTTCGCGGCGGCGACCACGGCCTGGGGGGTGATGCCGTAGGCCTCCAGCAGCTTCTCAGGTTTGCCGCTCTGGCCGAACAGGTCCTTCACCCCCACGCGCCGCAGGGGCATGGGATGGGCTTCAGACAGAATTTCCGCCACGAGCCCGCCCAGGCCACCGTGGGCCTGATGCTCCTCGCAGGTGACGACGGCCTCATGGTGCTTCGCCAGGGCAAGCAACGTGTCCCGGTCGAAGGGTTTGACCGTGGGCGTGTGCAACACCGTGGCCTCAATGCCCTCGGCAGCCAGCAGTTCCGCGGCATCCAGGCAGATGGAGGTGCCCAGGCCGCAGCCCACCAGCAGCACATCCCGGCCCTCCCGCATCACCACGGCCTGGCCGAGCTGGAAGCGGTAGTCTTCCGTGTGGATGCGGGGGAACTTGTCGCGGGTGAGGCGGACGTAGACGGGTCCCTGATGCGCGTAGGCGGCGCGAATCGCCTGCCTGGTTTCAATGGCGTCGGCCGGCGAGAGGATGGTCATGCCCGGGATCATTCGCATGAGGGCCAGATCCTCCAGGCACTGATGGGTGCCGCCATCCTCGCCCACGGTGAGGCCTGCGTGGGTGGCGACGATCTTGACGTTCTGGCGGCCCACGCCCACGGCCTGCCGGACAAATTCATAGGCCCGGCCCGTGGCGAACATGGCGAAGGTGCTGACGAAGGGGACCACGCCCGTGGTGGCGGCCCCGGCGGCAGCGGCCATCATCCCCTGCTCCGCGGCGCCCATGTTGAAGAAGCGTTCCGGGAAGGCCTTGGCGAACTTGCTGGTGCGGGTGGAACCGGCCAGATCCGCGTCGAACACGATGAGGTTGGCGCCCTCGTTCCCCAGCTCCACCAAGGTGTCGCCGTAGGCGTCCCGCAGGCTGTCCATGACGCCCCCCACCTTGCCGCCCACCCCTACCGTTTCCAAGCCCGCCATGCCCACTCCCGTCGAAGGCTCCATTCTACGCGAATGGCGCGTGGGACGTTGCCGCTCCGCGGCAGCAAAAGGCGGATCGCGTTGCGACCCGCCAGACCGGGTCAGGAGGCCTTAGGCTGGAGGCATGGCCAGGCAAATCCGACCTTCCTCCCTGCTCTGGGGCGCCTTCCTCATCCTGGGAGGGACGGCCTTGGTGCTGCGCCTCTGGACCCCCGGGCACCGGGCCCTGCCCTGGATCACGACCACCCTTCTGATCCTGCTCGCCCTGCGCGTGCTGGCCATGATCCGGGATGGGCAGCGAGGCCGAATTCCCTTCACGCGAATCCTCCTCCCAGCCCTGATCCTGGTGGAAGGCCTGGGCCTGATCCTCACAAGGACCTCGCACCTCGCCCTCCGGCTGCGTTTTGGCACCGCGTTGGCACTGGAGGTCCTGCTTCTGTTTCTTGCGGTGCGAAGCTGGCGAACCTCTCGGAGCCTTCCCGGAACCTGGCCCGAAGACCGCATCGCCGCATCCTTCGAGGCCTTCGTGCCCCCCCGGGCCGCCCGGCTCATGGCCCTGGAGCTGGTGATGCTCGGCGGCGCGATCCAATTTCTTGCCGGGGGTTTCCGGAAGCCTGCCCCGCCTGGGTTCAGCCTCCACCAAGAGACCTTTTTGCGGGCTTTCCTCCCGGTCCTGCCCCTGCTGATCCCCACGGACCTGTTCCTGCTCCACGCTCTGTTCCCTCATATGGCGCCTTGGCTGCGCTGGTTCCTGCACTTTTCTACGGTCTACTCGGTGCTATGGATGGTGGGTCTCTTCGCAACCATCAAGCAGCATCCCCACCAGGTCGACGAAACCTCTGTGAGCCTGCACATGGGCCTGCTCGGCTCCCTCCAGGTCCGCAGGGACCTGATCCTTTCGGCAGCGCCGCTGCCGGCATTCGAGGATGACTGGGCCAAGCGCCAGTCCATGAAGGGCATGCACAAGCTCCTCCGGACCGGCGCCCCGGTGGTGGAGTTGCGGCTTGCAGAGGCGATTACCTGCACCGGTCTCCTGGGACCCGGCGCCAAGGGGCGCGACCGTGTGGCCGTGTCCGTGGATGATCCCTCCGCCTTCATCGCCGCCCTGGGCTGCCCATGCGCCTGAGCCTCCCCATCGATCCGCTGCTGCCGCAGGTTGTCGAGTCCCTGCGCGGCAATCCCAACCTGGTGCTGCAGGCGGATCCCGGTGCCGGCAAGACCACGCGGGTGCCCCCGGCCTTGCTGGAGGCGGGCCTACTGGGGGATGGTGAATGCTGGATCCTCGAACCGCGCCGTCTCGCGGCCCGCCTGGCGGCCACCCGCGTGGCAGACGAACTGGGCGAGTCCCTGGGGCAGCAAGCGGGCTATGCCGTGCGCTTCGAGCAGAAGGTATCCAAGGCCACGCGCCTGCGCTTCGTCACCGAGGGCCTGCTGCTTCGCCGCCTCCACGGCGATCCGCAGTTACGCGGCATCGCCGCCGTGGTGTTGGACGAGTTCCACGAGCGCCACCTGCACACGGACCTGGGCATCACTTTGCTGCGCCGCCTCCAGCGCGGCGCCCGGTCCGACCTCAAGCTACTGGTCATGTCTGCCACGCTCGATCCCGGTCCCGTGGCCGCCTTCCTCGATGCGCCGGTCATGAAAAGCGAGGGCCGGGCCTTCCCCGTGGAGACGACCTTCCTGCCCAGGCCCGACGATCGCCCCCTGGATCAGCAGGTGTCGGAGGCCCTGGAGCGCCTCTACGGCGAAGGCCTGCGCGACCACACACTGGTGTTCCTGCCGGGCGCGGCCGAGATCCGCGCCTGCCTGAAGGGCTGTGAGGCCATCGCGATGCGACGGGGCCTGAGCCTGCGCCCACTGCATGGCGAGCTGTCACTGGAAGCCCAGGCCCATGCCCTGGAGGTCACGGCGACACCGAAAGTCATCCTCAGCACCAACGTGGCCGAGAGCTCCGTCACCCTGGACGGCATCGGTGCCGTGGTGGATTCGGGCCTCGGCCGGGAAGCCTCGCACTCCCCCTGGTCGGGACTTTCGGGTCTGCGCACGGTGCGTATCAGCCAGGCCCGCTGTCTGCAGCGCACGGGCCGGGCGGGCCGCACGGGACCGGGCCGCTGCCTGCGCCTCTACACCGAGGCCGACTTCGGGGCCCGCCCCGCCTTCGATATGCCGGAACTGCAACGCTCGGATCTGGCGGAACCCCTGCTCGCCCTGCACGGCATGGGCATCGGCGATCCTGCTGATCTGGACTGGTTCGAGGCGCCGCCCGCGGCATCCATGACCGCAGCCGAGACGCTGCTCACGCGCCTCGGCGCCCTTGCGGGCGGCGCGCTCAGCTCCACGGGTCGGCGCATGGCGGCCCTGCCCCTGCATCCGCGCCTGGCCCGGCTGGCGGTGGCTGGCGAGGATCTGGGCATTCCCCAGTCGGCCCTGCGCGCCGCGGCCCTGCTGGAGACCGGCAACCTCTCGGCGCGCCAGGGCCTGGACCGGGCGCCTGCAAAGTCGGGGCACGGTGCGGATTCGGACCTCTTGCTGCGCCTCGACCAGTTCGAAGAAACGGAAGCCGCGAGTTTCGGTACCGGAGCTTGCCGGGCGGCAGGGCTCGACGTCGCCCCCCTCCAGCGGGCGCGAAGGGCCGCGCACTCCCTGGCCCGGCTGTTGCCGTCCCCTACCGAACCAGTGGATGCGGAATCGCGCCTGCTGAAGGCCCTGCTCCTGGCCTACCCGGACCGCGTGGGCCAGCTCTCCGCCAACGGCACCTGCGCCTTCGCCGGAGGAGGCGGCGCGAAGCTGGATCCCGGAAGCCGGGTCCGACGACCGGGCCTGATCCTGGCCCTGGAGGCCGAGGCCATGAAGCAAGGCACGGGCGGGCAGACGCTGATCCGCCTGGCCTCGCGCTGCGAGGCGGACTGGCTGCTGGACGCCTTCCCGGAACGGCTTGAGGACCTCGACGAGGTAGTGTTCAATCCCTCAGCCGGTCGCGTGGAGCGGCGTTCGGAGATCCGCTACGACGGGTTGAGCATCGACGCCAGTCGTGGCCCCGCGGATCCTGCGGATCCACGCGTGGCAGGCCTGCTGGCAGAGGCCCTGAAGGACCGGCCGCTGGACGAGGTGCCCGCCCGTCTGGTGGCCAGGTTGGCCTTCCTGCGCAGGCATCGCCCCGACCTGGGCCTGCCGGAGGATCTGGTGGGGCCGCTTCTGGCCGGCGCCTGCGCCGGACGGACGACGCTGCGCGAAGTCCAGGACGTGGATTGGCCCCGGGCCCTGCGCCAGGCCTTCCTTGCCGAGACGCTGCGCCTGATGGAGGCCTGGGCGCCGGAGGCCATCCAGCTGCCCAAGGGCCGGCCCACCAAGGTCCACTACGAAGACGATCCCCCCTGGATCGCCTCCCGTCTCCAGGATTTCTGGGGCCTGAAGAAGAGTCCCTCGGTCGCCGGGGGCGCCGTGCCCCTGGTGCTCCACCTGCTGGCCCCCAACATGCGTGCCGTGCAGGTCACCACCGATCTCGCCGGCTTCTGGCAGCGGGTCTACCAGGAACTGCGGCCGGGGCTGTCGCGGCGGTATCCCAAGCATCACTGGCCGGAGTAGGCGCTACCCTTGACCTCATGCTCTCCATCCGCCCCATCCGCCCTGAGGACGATGCAGCCATCGGGGCCATCATCCGCCAGGTCGTGCCTGAATTCGGCGCCGATGGGCCAGCCTTCGCCCTCCTGGGCCCCGAAGTCGACCGCATGTACGCGGCCTATTCGGTGCCTGGCGCGGCCTACTTCGTGGTGGTCGAAGAAGATGGCCGGATCATGGGTGGAGGCGGCCTCGCGGCCCTCGATGGTGGGGAACCTGGCATCTGCGAGCTGCAGAAGATGTACTTCCTGCCGCAAGCCCGGGGGAAGGGCGTGGGTGAGTCCCTCCTGCTTCATTGCCTGGAAGTCGCCAGGAACCTGGGCTACCGGTCCTGCTATTTGGAGACCCTCACGGGCATGGACCGGGCGATCCGCCTCTACACCAGGCTCGGCTTCCGGTCCCTCTGTGCGCCCCTGGGCCGAACCGGGCACGGCGGCTGCGACCATTGGTTTGCCATGGAATTGAAATGAAGGCCCGCCAATGGAACTCTTGCTTTCTCACCATTCATCACCAGGCGTCTCCCTGGGACTGGAGCCTGCAATGATCCTCGGTCTAGGCACGGATCTCTGCCCCCCCAGCCGGTGGCGGCACCTCGTCGAACGCTTCGGAGCGGAGAAATGTGCGGGGCGGATCCTCCATCCGGAAGAGGCGGCCTACCTCTTGGCCAGCAGCAGGGAACGGCTGCCGGAACGCCTGGCCGGGCGCTGGGCCCTGCGGGAGGCCTTCGGCAAGGCCCTTGGCACAGGACTGGATGGCTGGTCCTGGAAGGAACTTCGCTATGTGAACGGCCGGCTATGGACCGTGGGGGCTTTAGCCAACCTGCTGGCATCCCGGGACATCCAGACGCTGCATGGCAGTGTGAGTCATGATGGGGATCTGGCCCTGGCGGTGGTCATTCTGGAAGGCTGAAATTCAAGACCTGGCATCCGCCGCCGATCCCGGGGACAGGATGACTCGATGGATCCCATTCAGGCCAAGCAGCAGATGACCCTTGCCGAGTTCCGGAGCCTCCGGGACTTCATCTATGGCAAATCCGGCATTTTCTTCAGTGAATCGAAGCAGTACTTCCTGGAAAACCGCCTGAGCAAGCGGATCGCCGAGTTGAAGCTGCGGAGCTACGGGGACTACCTGTCCCTCCTCCAGGGCGGCCAAGGCAGCCAGGGGGCCGCAGAACTGAAGCAGCTCTTTGTGGAAATCACCACCAACGAGACCAGCTTCTGGCGGAACCCGCCCCAGATCGAGGCCTTCCAGAACATCGTGCTCCCGGATGCGGCCAAACAGGCCCGGGAACGGGGACAGAGCCGGCTCCGCCTCTGGTCAGCGGCCTGTTCCAGCGGCGAGGAGCCCTACACCCTGGCCATGATCTGCCAGGACCTGAAAGACACCGTCCTACGGGGGCTCACCGTGGAGATCCTGGGCACGGACATCAGCGAGAAGGTGCTGGCTCAGGCCCAGGATGCTGTCTACAACAGCTATACGCTTCGGAACCTGACGCCGGAGCAGTTGCAGCGCCACTTCATCCCCATGGGCAAGGACCTCTTCCAGCTGAAGCCCGAGGTCAAGCGTCTCACCAGCCTCCGGCATTGCAACCTGGTGGACTATCCGGCCTATCGCCAGCTGGGAACCTTTGATGTCATCTTCTGCCGGAACGTCCTCATCTACTTCGACGAGGCCGCAAAGGCCCAGGTGCTCAAGGGATTCCACGGCCAGCTCCATCCCAAGGCTTATCTGCTGGTGGGACACAGCGAAAGCATCCATGCTTTCAACACCGGTTTTGAACTGCTGCATTTCAGCAAAGCCATGGGATACCGGAAGCGGACTTAGAGGTAGGAGTTGAGTAATGCCCATCACCCCTCAAGACCTCATCGCGAACCTCGGGGACCTGCCACCCCTTCCGCAGGTGGCCTCCCAGGTGCTGCGGGTGTCGGCGGATCCCGACGCCAATGCCGAAGATCTGCGCAAGGTGATCTCCATGGATCAGGCTCTCACCAGCCAGATCCTGAAGATTTCCAATTCAGCAATGTTCGGAATGGTCCGCGAGGTCACCACCCTGACCCAGGCGATCATGACCCTCGGCTTCTCCACCATCAAGAGCGTGGTCATCGCCAGTTCGGCCAAGAATCTCTATCATCGTGGCGCCGTGGGACTCCAGGAACGGCTGATCTGGGAGCATGCCCTGGTTTCGGCCATCGCAAGCCGCGCCTTCGCGAAAAGCCTCCGGTTCCCGCGCATGGAGGAGGCCTTTATCGGTGGTCTGCTGCACGATATCGGGAAGTCGGTCATGGGCGTGAAATTCCCCGATCGCTACGGCACCCTGCTCCGGACCGTCTATAACGAGCAAGGCGTCTGCCTGGACCTCGAGCTGGAAACCTTCGGCTTCGATCACGCCATGGTGGGTGAAGCCCTGGTAAGCAAGTGGAATCTGGCCCCCAGCCTGCAGGCTGCCGTCCGCTGGCACCACGACCCCATCCACGCCCTGGAAACCCACCGGGAACTTGCCGCCATCGTGGCCCTGGCCAACCACCTGGCCCTGGAGGAGAAAGTGGGCATCGGCAACCCTCACCATCTTGAAGGTGCCTCCATGCAGGCCATGGAGATCCTCCAGCTAAGCCCCGAAGCCCTGGGCGGCATCAAGGAAAGTGTCAAGAGCGCCATCGAGCAGGACAAGACGATGATCGCGGAGTTCTGAATGATCACCCCGGAGCAGTTCACCTCGCGCATGAAGGCCAAGAACCTTCCGAGCCTCCCCCTGACGGTAGTGGCTCTGGGCGAAGCCGTTCAGGACGAACGCTGCACCGTGGACCGCATCCTGGGCATCCTGTCCATGGATCCCTCCCTGTCCGCCACCCTGCTGCGTCTTGCCAACTCGGCACTCTACGCCGGCGAGGGGTCTGTCCAGGACCTGCGCTCGGCTGTATTACGGCTCGGCTTCGACGCCATGGCCAACCTTGGTACCGGTGCCGCAGTCATCAAGAACTTGAGAAGCGGAACCCACCTTGATTCGCTAAAGCTCTGGCAACACAGCGTCGCCGTGGGCCTCACCGCCAAGGGCATCTGCATCCTGGCCAAGCGTCACGGCCAAGCCGAAACCGCCTTCCTGACTGGCCTGCTCCACGACATCGGCAAGATCGCCCTCGATACCTGTTACCCGGAGGACTACACATCCGTGCTTCAGAAAGTCGCTGAAGGTGCCTTCTTCGTGGATGCCGAACGCGAGATTCTGGGCATGGACCACGCAGAGGCCGGTTCACTTCTCGCCGCGAACTGGTCGTTCCCGCAGGCAATCGTCGAGGTGATCCGTGCCCACCATGATCCGGGGCCCGAGGACTTCCTGCCCAACCTGATCCACCTGTCCGACCTGCTGGTGCGCACCCGCATCCCCATGGGGCCCGCGGACGAGCACCTGATGATCTCCTTTGACGATCTGCCGGCCTTCAAGGCGGTCCTGGCCGGAGCCCTTCACAAGGATCTGGACGTGGAACGGATGACCTTCTCCATCGACGACGAAGTGGACCATGCCCTGGCCTTCGTCGAGGTGGCATTCCAGGCATAGGGGATAGATTTATGACGATCCGAATTCTGGTGGTGGACGACAGCCCATTCATGCGGAAATCCCTGCAGAAGATGCTGGAAGAGGCACCGGATTTGCGCGTGGTGGCTACGGCGCGGGACGGTGTGGATGCTCTCGAAAAAATCGAGGAACATAACCCCGACATCGTCACCCTCGACATCGAGATGCCACGCATGGATGGCCTCACCTGCCTGAAGAAGATCATGGCGGACCACCCCATGCCAGTACTGATGGTTTCGAGCCTCACTCAGGAAGGCGCCCAGGCCACACTGGATGCGCTCTCCCTTGGAGCCCTCGACTTCATCCCGAAGGAGAGCGGTTTTGCCAGCATGAGCATCCTGCAGATCCAGCAGGACTTGCAGGAAAAAGTGCGTCGTCTGGCCACAAGTCCGCGTTTCCACAAGGCCCCTCCGGCCTCCGCCAAGCCCCCCCAAACTCCCGCTGCACCCACAGGGGTTCGGCCCGTGGCCCTGCCGAGGACGCCCGCACCGCCGCCTCCATCGGATTCCAGGCTGGCATCCTCCCCCCAAGCTGAGCTGCTGGTAATCGGCACCTCCACCGGTGGCCCGAAGGCCCTGCAGGACATCCTTCCCACCCTTCCCGCGAGCCTGCCGGTCCCCTGCCTCATCGTCCAGCACATGCCGAGCACCTTCACCAGGCCCTTCGCCGATCGATTGAATGGCCTCTGCCAGGTTCACGTCAAGGAGGCGGAGCAGGACGAACCCCTCAAGGCCGGCACGGTCTATATCGCGCCGGGCGGCATCCACATGACCTACGGGGCCCGGGGTGGGAGGGGCCACATCGAGCTAAGTCCCGAGCCCGTGTCCTCCCTCCACCGGCCCAGCGTGGATGTGCTGTTCCTGAGCGTGTCGGAGCTGTTCCGGGGCCAGGTGCTTGCGGGAATTCTCACGGGCATGGGTTCGGATGGCGCCAAGGGCATGGAACAGTTGAAGCAGAAGGGAGCCTACACCCTCGCCGAGGCGGAGGAGAGCTGCGCGGTCTACGGCATGCCCCGCGCCGCCGTGGAGCGGGGCTGTGTCGATGTCGTCGCCCCGCTGGCCGACATTCCGGGCCACCTCCGCCGGCACTTCGGGATCTAGGAGACCGCCCTGGTGGACATTCCCGCGATCCTGGGATCCCTGCAGATTCCGGCCTCCGCGGCCCCCTCCGCCCCAGCCCTAATCAATCCCCTCCCGGGCCAGACTGTGGAGGCCACCCTCGAGGCCATCCTCCCCGAAGGCCTGCTGCTTCGCCTTCCGGACGGGACTCAGCTCCAGGCCCAGGGAACGCTGCCCTTCCCCGTAGGGAGTGCCCTCAATCTGATGGCGATGCCGCTGCCTGATGGCGCGGGTGTACGCCTGCAGGTGATTCGCGCGACACCCCCTCCGAGACCGGCCTTGCTGGCTCCTTTGGCGCTCGGCGAGGCGGCTGGGCTGATGGGTCGGATTCAGTCAGGCGAAGCCTTGACGCCCCTGGCGGACCTGCTGCGCAACCTGCTCCAGGCAGGCGCGGCCATGGCGGAACAGCCGGAAACTTGGTCGACTTGGATGAAGGAGGCCATGAAGACCCTGGCCGATCCCGCCGCCTCCCCGGATGAGTCGACCTTCCACCGGCTCCAGGCCAAGGAGGGGACGGGCTGGTTCGAACTGCCTCTGCCCTGGGCCCCTGGCGCCGAGCCCATGCGGATCTGGATCGAAGAAGAACAGAGCCCTTCGAGGAGGGAGAGCGAAAGGGTCCACCGCGTATTCCTGAGCATTTCATTCAGCACCCTGGGCGAGGTCCGGCTGGGACTGGAAGCGCGCAGCGCGGGATTGAGGGTGCGCCTGTGGGTCCAGGATCCTCAGCAGGTGGCGTCCATCCGCCACGATCTCGAAACGGAACTGGCTTCGCTCGGGCGTCCTGTGGATCTGCAGGTATTCGCCCTGCCCCCGGGAACGCTTGATCTCCGGGCCATGGCCGGGGCGAACCCCCTGCAGGCCATGGGCTGATCCCCGCTGGCTCAGCCCTTCCGCAGCTGCCGAATGAGCCTCGGCAACCGGTTCAGGGCCGCTTGGGCCTCCGCCCATTCCCTGTGGGGACGGGCCGGGAAGCCCGTGACGAAGCTACCCTCGGGCAAGCTCTTGGTCACCGAGCTGTTGCCGCCCACGACACTGCGGCTGCCGATCTCGATATGGCCCACCACGCCCACCTTGCCCGCCAGCGTCACGTAGTCGCCGAGCTTCGTGGAACCGCTGATGCCCGTCTGGCTCACCAGCAGACAGTGATTCCCCACCTGCACGTTGTGGGCGACCTGCACCTGATTGTCGATCTTCGTGCCCGCGCCGATACGCGTGGGGCCGAGCACACCCCGGTCGATGCAGACGCAGGCGCCGATCTCCACGTCGTCCCCCACTTCCACCCAGCCCACCTGGGGGATCTTGGCGTGACGACCCTCCACCAGCACGTAGCCGTAGCCGTCGCTGCCCACCACGGAATTCGCATGGATAGCCACCCGGTTCCCCAACTGCGTCCGCCGGTAGAGCACCACGCCGGGAAACAGCTCGCAGCCGTCGCCCAGCACGCAATCCTCTCCGATGTGAACGCCCGGATGCAGCACACAGCCCTTTCCGAGTAAGGTGCGCGCGCCCACCGTGGCGCCAGGCGCGATGCGGGAGCCTTCCCCGATCACCGCGGTGGGGTGGATGGACATTTCGCTCCAGTCGGGAGGCGGCTCGGGGTGCAGCCAGCCGATGGCCTGGGCGAAGGCCCAGTAGGGATGCTTCACCCGCAGGATGGGGTGGTCCCCCAGATCCACCGTGGCATCCACGAGGATCAGACCCGCCAAGCTCTCTTTGGCCTTGGCGGCATATTTGGGATTGGCCAGGAAACTCACAGATCCAGTGCCAGCCTCCTCCAGGGGCTTCACTTCGGAAATCGGGCGATCCGGGGGACAATGCTCCAGGGTGCCGCCCAGACGTTCGGCCAGATCCTGCGCGGTCAGGGTCGTCACGGTCCGGGACATGGGGTCCTCCTCGTCAGCCTTCAGTCTTCAGCCTTCAGCCTTCAGTTTCCAGTCATCCGTTCGGAATCCATCATGCATCCAGTCCTATTCGAAATCGGTTCCTTTCCCCTGGGCACCTACGGGCTGCTGCTGGCCATCGCCTTCTTCGCGGGCACGGCCCTGGCCAAGCGCCAGGCGAAGCTGGACGGTCTCGCCCCCGCGGCCATCACGGACCTAGCCATCGCCCTGCTCATCTCCGCCATCCTCGGTTCAAAACTGTTGATGGTCGTGGTGGACCTGATCAATGGGGCTCCTCTGCGGGAAGTCTTCTCCCTCGGGACCCTGCGAGCCGGAGGCGCCATCCACGGCGGCATCATCGCCGCCACGGCAGTGTTCTTCTGGAACCTCCGCAAGGGCCAGGGCCTGCCCCTGCGAGTCACCGGGGACGCCATGGTGCCGGGCGTGGCTTTGGGCCAGGCCATCGGGCGGCTGGGCTGCTTCTCCGCCGGCTGCTGCTATGGCACCGAAAGCCAGGCCCCCTGGGCTACCACCTTCACGGATCCCATCGCCCACGCCTTCAGCGGCACGCCCCTGGGCATCCCCCTCCATCCGGTCCAGCTCTACAATACCTTCGCCAACCTTATTGTCATGGCGGTCCTCCTGGCGGTCCGACCCAAGCGGATCTTCCAGGGCCAGATCGTCGCCCTCTACTTCCTCTTGGAAGGCCTGGGCCGCATCATCACAGAGACTTGGCGGGGGGACGTGGATCGCGGTACGGGCTGGCTGGGCTGGGCCTGGCTCAGCACGGGACGACTCACGGGCCTGGCCTTCATGCTGCTGGGACTGGGGCTCTGGACGGTCTGGAGCCGACGGCAGGTGACTCAGGTCAGGAGTTCTAAATGATCAGCCTGCGCGCCGAAGAGGGCGCCCCCCGATTGGACCGCTTCCTGGCTGATCGCTTTCCCGAGATCCCCCGGGCCCGCTGGGATGTGCACGTCCGTACCGGCGAGATCAAAGTGAACGGACAGGCCGTGACCAAGGGCGGCGTGAAGCTTCGCCCGGGTGATCTGGTGGAAACGGAACTCCCGGTGATCGTCGTTCCAGCCACCCACCTGGAGGCCGAGGACATCGATCTGCCAACCCTGTACGAAGATGGCCAGCTGTGGATCGTGGACAAGCCCACGGGCATGGTCGTGCATCCGGGCCCGGGCCACGCCGGGGGCACGGTGGTGAACGCCCTGCTGCATCGGCTCCAGACCCCGGTGCTGCTGGAGTCCGTGGTGGAGGAGGCGGAGGACACAGAGGAACTGGCCTCGGGCTGGCCGGGCCTGGTGCATCGCCTCGATCGCTATACCACGGGCTGTCTCTGCCTGACGAAAACCGCCGAAGCCCAACGGGCCATCCAGGCCCAGTTCAAGGCCCGCACCGTGGAGAAGCGGTACCTNNGAACCCATCGCCCGCCACAAGCGGGACCGCCTGCGCATGGTGGTGGCCGCGGGCGGACGCCCCGCCCAGACCCGCATCCGCGTGCTGGCGCGCACCACGAGCATCGCCCTGGTGGAGTGTGAGTTGCTCACAGGGCGCACCCACCAGATCCGGGTGCACCTGGCCCACCTCCGGGCACCGCTCATGGGCGATCCCCTCTATGGCGGTCCCGGCCGCTGGAAGGACGTGGATGGCCAGGCTCTGTTGATACCTCATCCGGCCCTGCATGCCTGGAAACTCTCCGTGGATCATCCCGTGACAGGGGTTCGCATCGATGCGGAAGCCCCCATTCCCGCCGCCTTCCGGGCCCTGGCGGCAGCCCTGGGCCTGCCTGAGTTCTGAGGCGGGCGCATTGTCCGTTCGCGATGCGGTTACGGCCGATCAAGCCTCGCTGTTGTCAGTGAGCCCCCATTGGTCCCATAGCAGGAGCAGCAGCAGGCCCGGAATGGCCGCCATGGCGCAGACGGGGAAGTAGAGCTTCCAGCCGTACCAGTCGGCCATGAATCCCGTCATCCCGGCGAAGAGGGTGCGGGGCAGTGCCGTCATGGCGCTGAAGAGGGCGTACTGGGTGCCCGTGTAGGATCGGTTGCAGCTGCCCATGAGCAGGGCGATGAGCGCGCTGCCCCCCATGCCGTAGGCCAGGTTCTCCAGGGAGTTTGCGGCCACCAGCAACGACAGGTGGCGGCCCAGCATCGAAATGGCCCAGAAACCCAAGATGCTGCTGGCCTGCACGAAGCCGCAAATCCAGAGCGCCTTGCGCAGGCTCATGCGCATGAGCATCCAGCCGCCGATGAGGCCGCCCAGGATGATGGCGAACATGGCCGTGGTCTTCTGGACCGTGCCGATCTGCATCTTGGTGAAGCCCATGCCTCGCAGCAGGAAAGGCATGGTCATGGCTTCCGCCAACCAGTCCCCCAGTTTGTAGAATACCGTGAAGGCCAGGAGGAGCACGATACCCCGGCGTTGGAGCAGGTCCTTCATGGGCCCCACCACCGCCTCCTGAAGGGTGCGCGGCGCCCGGGCCACGGCATCGGTATTCGTGGCCAGCCAGGTTCCCAGCATCCCCAGGCAGGTCAATGCGGCCATGAGCAGGTAGCTGGTCCGCCATCCGAAGACCTGGGCCAGGATCATCGCTAACCCGCCACTCACCAGCATGGCCACACGATAGGCGGCGATGTGGATGCTGTTGCCCAGTCCCAGGAATTTCTGCTCCAGGGCCTCGGCCCGCCAGGCGTCCACCGCGATGTCAAAGGTGGCGCTGGTGATGGCCACCGCCAACGAAAGCCAAGCCACGCGATAGAGATCCAGACGGGGTTGAGAACGGGCGAGCTGGAACAAGGCCACGGCCATGCCTAGCTGCATCAGCATCATCCAACCCCGGCGCCGGCCCAGTCCCGGCAGGGCATAGCGGTCCAGGAAGGGCGCCCAGAACACCTTAAGGCTGTAAGGCAATGTCACGAAGCTGAAGAGGCCGATGGTGCCGAGACTCACTCCTTCGTCCGTGAGCCAGAGTTTCAAGGTCGAACCCGTCAGGAAGAGCGGCAGCCCCGAGGCAAACCCGAGCAGGACGAGGACCATGATGCGGCGGCGAGGCATGGGAGATGGTAACGGGTGCGAGGTCGCAGTGCGCTCATGGCGATGGATCACTTCAGCGGGGGCTCCGGCCCGGCATGGGTGTGCAGGTCGTGGACCAGGTGGCCCCCGAGGTGGCCGGTGCGACCCAAGGCCAGGACGCCCGCGGCGCCCAGCAGCAGCCAGAGCACCAGCAGGCCCGGTTCCAGATTGCGGGACAGGGCCCGCTTCCGCAGCAGCGGAAGGGTCCAGAGCACGGCGAAGGCCACGCCCAGCAGCCCGAAGATCAGCGTGGTCCATTGGGCCGCCAGCTCGTGGTCGCGCACCCCCGCGAGCAGGGCCGGGGTGGCGCGGGCGTAGCGCTCCACGGCCTCGCCAGTTATCAGTGCCAAGATCAAGCCGCCGATTCCGAGCACCAACAGGATCAGGGCCGAGGCGTGGATCCCCCGCCGCTGGGCGGGCCACAGCAGGCCCACCAGCACCAGCAGGGGGGCCACGGTAAGAAGGGTGATGGGGAAATGGACAATGGCCGGGTGGATGTGGTTCCAGGGCGGCATGGGACCTCCTGTGGTGTCGCTTCCCTACCTATCCATACTCCGGGCAGGAAGTCTCAGATTCCATCGCCGGATTTCAGTTCGCCTCGCGGCCAGGTGCCAAGGAGGCCGGAGGACCCGTCGCCGGGGATCACAGCTACACTGCTCCGCGGAGAGCACCATGGCCAAGCCTTCGAACGCCCCTGTCCCCTATGATCTCCACCCCAGTGTAGCCTACGTCCAGTCCATCCTGTCGAACCTGGAGGCCAATACCGGCCGCAGCCTCGAGGCCTGGGTGGCCCTGACCCGGAAGGCCGCCCCCGCCGAGACCAGGGCCCGTATCGCCTGGCTGAAGGAGCAGGGACTGGGGACCAACCAGGCCTCGCTGGTGGCCCAGCGGGCCGGCAATGAACCGGGCCATGCCTTCGGCGAGACACCCGAGGGCTACCTCGTGGCGGCACCGGGCTACGTGGACACCCAGTACGGCGGCAAGAAGGCGGCGCTGCGGCCCCTCTTCGAGCGCATCGTCAGCCAGGTCCGTGGACTGGGCGCGGACGTGAAGGTCTGCCCCTGCGAAACCATCGTGCCCTTTTACCGGAACCACGTCTTCGCCGAGGTGAAACCCTTAGCTTCGCGCCTGGACCTCGGCCTCGCCCTTGGCGATCCGGCCACCGTGAAGGATGCCAGCGGCAGGCTTAAAGACACCGGCGGCTTCAAGAAGAAGGACCGCATCACCCACAAGGTGGAGATCACGTCCGAAGCCGACCTGGCGATCGCGCTGCCCTGGCTCAAACGGGCCTACGAGCGGGATGGGGGCTGAAACGCAACGCCAACCATTTGAACTGGTCGGCGCCTAAGAAATCGCCACGCTCACNNATGGCCTTCTTCGTGCCCAGGGGGCTGGTGCCGCCGACGAGGTAGCCGCTGTGCCGGTTGGCCACCTCGGGTTTGCAGGGCTGTATGGACTTGGCGCCGATCTGCCGGGCCAGTTCTTTCGTGCTCACCTCGCGGTCGCCGTGCATGAGGACAATCAACGGCGCGGCCAGCTCGTCCTCCATGATCAGGGTCTTGATGACTGCGTGTTCGTCCACGGCCAGCTCTCGGGCGCACACCTTCGTTCCGCCGTGCTCCTCGTAGCGGTAGAGGCGTTCCATGAAGGGGACGCCTGCCTGCTTGAGCAGTCGCGTGGCGTTGGTGGAAGGTGCTTTAGACATGGCATGCCGTTCCCTGAGATCATGGTCCCATGACTTGGCACGTGGTGATCGCAGGGGGCACCGGGGAAGTGGGCAGGCAGCTGCTGGCCCTGATGGCAGACCGGCCCGACCTGTCCGTGCGGGCCCTGGTGCGCAGGCCCGGGTCTCTGCCGGCCGCAGCCAATGTCGAGGAAGTCCCCTTCGATTACGAGGATGCTTCGGCCTACGGTCCCCTCTTCAGCCCGCCCTGCGATCTGCTGCTCCTCGCCCTGGGCACCACCCGGGCCAAGGCCGGCAGCGATGAGGCCTTTCTCCGGGTGGACCGCGACTACCCCCTGCGGCTCATCTCGGCCCTGGCCGCCGCCCACCCGGATGCCCGGGTGGGCCTGGTGAGCAGCGTGGGCGCCGACCGGGCCCGCGGCCTCTACCTGGGCGCCAAGGCCGCCGTGGAGGAAGAGCTTGCGGCCCAGGGGCTGGCCCACGTCATTGCCCGCCCCTCCTTTTTGCGCAGTGACCGCTCGGAGTTCCGGCCCCTGGAAGTCTTCATCAATCGCCTAATCGCCCCGATCTGGCTGGCCTTGGGGCGGGGTCTGTTCCCCCGCAGCCGCGGCTGGTGGCGCTGGGCGCCCGTGCACGTGCGGGAGGTGGCCGCCGCCCTGCTCGGGGCTGCCCTGACCCTGGAACCCGGCCAGCGGCGCATCCTCGAAGGCCTGGACCTGCATCCGGGATCCGTCGCCCGGTGGGGGAGGCCATGAGCGCACCCCTGGCCCTCGTCACCGGTTCCTCCAGGGGGCTTGGCCGGGAAGTGGCCCGGCGCCTTGCGGAGGAAGGCTTCGAGGTCCTGGCGGGCGTCCGCACCCCCGCGGCCATGAAACCCCTTCCTGGCGTCGAGGTTCTTCCCCTGGATGTCTCGGATCCTGCATCCATCGCCTCCGCCGCTGCCTTCGTGAAGGCGCAGTACGGTCACCTCGATGTGCTGGTGAACAACGCGGGCATTCTGCTGGACCAAACCACCGGACTGCTGGATTTGACAGCGGATCTGCTCCGCCAGACGCTGGAAACGAACGCCATCGGTCCCCTCCTCATGGCCCAGGCCTTCGCGCCCCTCATGGGCAAGGGCGGCCGCATCGTGAACGTGAGTAGTGCCGGCGGCCAACTCAGCAGACCCTCCACCTGGTCTCCCGCCTATTGCATCTCCAAGACCACCCTCAACGCCATCACGGTCCAACTGGCGGTCGCCCTGAAGCCCCGCGGCATCGCGGTGAACGCGGTCTGCCCCGGCTGGGTGCGCACCGACATGGGTGGCCCCGGGGCGCCCCGCAGCCTCCAGCAGGGCGCCGATAGCATCCTGTGGCCGGTGCTCAAAGCTGACCCCACTATCACCGGCGGCCTCTGGCAGGACGGGAAGCGGATCGACTGGTAGGACCCCGCCGGTCACCCTGAAGTCCGTGGCCCATGGAGGAATCGAGATGGAAGGCACCCCCCGAGCCCAGCTGACTCGGTATCAGGATCAACTCGCCGCGAAGACGCCCCCCGCCCGGCTGACCCTGTGGATCATCGGCCTCAACGTCGCCGTCTACTTCGGGATGCTGGTGTCCGGCGTCCATGTCCTGAATCCGAGCATTACCGATCTCTTGCGCTGGGGCGCGAACCTCGGGTACTTGACCACCTCCGGCCAGTGGTGGCGGTTGTTCACCTGCACGTTCCTGCACATCGGAATCCTTCACATCTTGTTCAACATGTTCGTCCTGTGGGACATCGGGCGCTTCATGGAGCGCCT
>PMJK01000178.1 GCA_003158505.1 Holophagaceae bacterium
CGAACCACGCTGCCCTGCGGGCCCTTCCTTGCGGTGCATCCTGCCTGTCTTCATCGCGGCCTCGTCGGGGTTTGGTTAGGCACTCTAAGACCTTCTCCATTCAACCCCAGGAGGCCCGGCCGGGTCCATCTAGTGACGGAGGTTTCTGCCTGATCCCTGCCGTCGGAGCCTAACATGATGGCGTCAGCCTTCTTGAGCGAGCCCTTGATGACGGAGACGGCCTTCCCGACCGCCGATCGGATTCCCGATCCGGGCTCGCCGTACCACACCCCCGAAGTGCTGGCCTGGGTGGAGCAGGCCCAGCAGGGCGACCAGGCCGCCTTCGGATCCCTGGTTCGGCTGTTTTCCAGGGATGTCTACGGCAAGGCCTTTTCCATCCTGAAGAACCACCAGGACGCCGATGACGCGGTCCAGGAAACGTTCATTCGCGTCTACCGCGCCCTGCCCGGTTTTCGTTATGAGTCCTCCTTCCGCACCTGGCTCATCACCATCGCCACCCGGCAGGCCCTGAACTATCGGGAGCGGGTGGCCAAGGAACACGAAAGCCTGGATGGCCCCGAGGGCACCTTCGAACACCCGGCCTTGCGGGTGGAGGAGACCCAGATCACCGCCGTGCTCGATCAGGAAGCCCGGCGCCTGCTTCAGGAGGCCCTGCCCAACTTGCCCAAGCGGCAGAAGCAGGCCTTGACGTTGAAACTTCAGCACGATTGGAAATACGAACAGATCGCCCAGGAGATGGGCACCTCGGTGGGCAGTGTGAAAGCCCACATCTTCCACGCCATACAAAACCTGACCCGCCAAATGAAAGGAGGCCGCCCATGACTCAGCCCCCTCCCATGCCTGAATCCTGCTCGCTTACCATGGAAGCCATTTTCCTGGACCCCCTTGAGCCTGGCACTGAGGCGGAGGCCCATATGCGAACCTGCCGTGCCTGTTCCGAAGCCCGGGTGGCCTACCTCGCCCAGGAAGACTGCCCGGAGGCCCTCGCTCCGGCTGGGTATTTCGACCGGCTCCCCGATCGCATCCTGCGCAAGCTTCCGGCTCGGCGGCCTCTCCACCACCAGATGCGCCCCTTCACGTGGATTGCCGCCGCCGCGCTGCTCATGGCTGTGGGAACGGGCGCCTTCTGGGCCGGCCGCGCCAACCGGACTCCCTTTGTCGAAGCCACCCTCCCCAGGCAGCCTGAAGTGATTGAAACCAGCATCACGCTTCCGGATGCACCCTTCCATGACCCGGAAGAGGATGCGGTCCAAATCCAGGCTCTTACACCCGAGGAAATGCGGGCACTCTTGAAGCATCTGGAGGCTCCTCCATCCCCGGCGGCGAGGTGATCATGTTGCGCCCCATCCTACTGATAGCCAGCCTGGCCATTGCGGCCTTGCCGGCCTTTGCCCAGGTCGAAGATGGACGCCCGCTCGCCCGGTTTCGCATGGACCAGCTCCAGCAGGCCGTCGGGCTCCCTGAACCTCAGGCCAGGGCCATCGTGGACCGCTGGGCCCGCTATGACCTGGAGCAGTTCGAGAAAACGCGGCAGATCCATCAGATCCGTCGTCAGTTCAACGACATTCTCCTTGGGCCAGGAGCCGAAGAGGACAAGAACGCCAAGGTGCGGCCCCTGCTCGAGCAGTTCGTGGAGCTGCGACACCAGCAGGCCGAACTGAAGGTGAAATTCGAGGAGGACATCCGGGCCAAGCTCAGCCCCGCCCAGCAGGTCCGCCTGATCCTTCATGTGGAAGAGATGCAGCGGCGCATGGTAGACGCCCTCAGGCAGGGCTTCCCCAACCGTCCCGGCGGCCGACTGGGCCTGAGGCAGCGCGACCAATAGTCTCAATATCCTCTCTCTGTGGTGCCCTTCCAGGATCGAAGGCAGAACCGCATCAAGCCTGGGGCGCCTCGAGGATGACCGGGATCACCAGGGGACGGGTCTGAGTGGTCTTGCGGATGATCCTCCGCAGGGCCAGGCGCAGAGTATCGCGAAGGGCCTCCCCGTCCTTGCGGACCACGGGCGGCGCCTCCTCGTAGGCCTTGCGCGCCACCCCCGCCAACAGCTCGGCGTAGGCCTCGTCATCGGACAGCATCACGAAGCCCCGGCTGAGGATGGTGGGCGTGGCGGCCAGGTCGCCCGTCTGCGGATCCACCAGCAACGTGACGAAGACCACCCCGTCCTCCTGGAGGATGAGCCGGTCCTGCACCACCCGGGCATCCACCATGTGGTCCACACCTTCGTGGACGAAACACTTGCCCACGGGCACAACCCCGGGCATGTCCACCCGGCCATCCTCGAAGAGGCGCAGGCAGAGGCCCCCATCCAGCAGCGAGATGTGTTCTGGCGTCCAACCCAGTTCTGCGGCCAGCTTCCCGTGGGCCCGCAGGTTCCGGTAGCTTCCATGGACCGGCACCATCTGGGCGGGCCGCACGGCGCGGATGAGGTCGGCCAGCTCCTCGCGGCTGCCATGGCCCGAGGCATGGACCGGTCCCAGACCGACCGTGGACGTTTCGGCGCCCAGCCGCTCGGCCACGTCCAGCATCCTGGAGATGGCCACCTCGTTGCCCGGGATCGCCCGGGCGCTCACCACCAGCCGGTCGCCGGGCTCCATGGGCAGGCCCTTCACCTCCCGGCGCAGCAGCCGGGCCAACCCGCTCATGGGCTCACCCTGGCTGCCGGTACAGAGCACCAGCAGTTCGTCCTTGTCGAAGAGGTGGGCATTCTTGACGTCGACCAGGATGTCATCGGGCAGGTCGAGCCGCCTGAGCGACCGCGCCAGGTTGAGGTTGCGGTCGAGGCTCCGGCCCAACAGCACGACATGCCGGCGGAACTCGTAGGCCAGGTCCACCACCGTCTGGAGGCGATGGATGTTGGAGCTGAAGGTGGTGACGAAGAGCCGGCCCTTGGTCTGCTCCAGGGCGGCCTCCAGCCCTTCGCGACAGACGGATTCCGACGGGGATCGTCCCGGACGG
>PMJK01000175.1 GCA_003158505.1 Holophagaceae bacterium
CCATCGATGCTCACCATGACCACCCGGGCAGGATGGCCCACGGGGCCGGACTCGAGGCCGGCCTTGGCCAGCTGCTTGGGCACGAGGAGGGTGGCCCAAGCACAGGCAGCCCAGATCCCCAAGCTGAGCATCTTCCGCCAGCGGGGGGTCTGGGAGAAGGTCAGTCCCTGCCAGAAGCAGAGCCCCGTCAGAAGGGTGACGACGACCAGCCCCAGGCCCAGGGGCAGGAGGTTGATCCCCGGCAGTAACCGCAGGGTGGTGGGGACCTCCCACCACAGCCAGGTGTGGGTGGCTAAGCCGAACCCCAGGCTGACCCAGAATCCGTGGCGCAGGGACCAGCGGTCCCAATCCCCGGACTGGAAGAGCGGTGACTTCAGCAGGAGCAGGCCCAACAGGCTCTGGATGAAAGCCGTACCTGCGTAAAGGGGCAGGATCTCGGTGAGGGCGGCCTTCAGGAAGAATTGCTGAATGGCGACGACGGTGAAGCCCTTCTCCATCAGGTGGTTGACGACCCCCCCCGTGAGGGTGAAGAGGAAACTCAGCACCAGGAGCAGGACAAAGAGGGCCAACCCGCCCAGGATGGGCCCCAGCCAGCGCAGCAGCAGGTGTCGGGTTGGAGGGGTTGAAACGGGCATGGATCATCCAAAAAAAAGAGGGGGGGAGTCGTCTCCCCCCTCTCCATGAAAGCAAGCTATCAGACTACTCGATGGCAACGACCTTGGTGCGCTTCTTGGAGTTCGCGGGCGTGTCCGACTGGGAACTGGCGTTCAGCAGCACCGCGCCACCCAGGAAACCGATGCCGGTAGCCGCAGGTGTCTGGATGTTGAAAACCGAAACCCCTTTGACCGTGGCCTGTCCAGCCATACTCGTGGCATAGGTTGAGGCCGTCTGGCCAGTGGCAGCTGTGCCAACGGTGGTGTTAAATGCCGCCGCGGAGCCGTCCCAGGGGTTCTTGTCATTGGCGGCGGTGGTCTGGAGATAAGTGCTCAGGTTGGTGATGATGGCTGCGGAAGCGAGGCCTGCTTCCTTGCCCTTGTCCCACTGACCGGCCAGATCAGCGATGCGGCTGGTCATGTTCTCCAGGGCGGCCTTGTCACGGGCCCGGGCGCGCTGACTGAGCAGGGCCGGGATGGCGATGGCGCTGATGATACCGATGATCGCGAGGACCAACAGCAGTTCGATGAGGGTGAAACCTGATTGCTTCTTCATGGGCGTCTCCTTGGGAATGGGCCGAGGCAAGAATATCAAGTCTCGTGCCACAGCTGCATTGAAGTCTAAAGATGAGTGTTCATCGGCTATTTGACAAGAAAAGGTTATTTCACCCGCCCCGACTGGGGGTTTGAGGTTTGGTTGAATGACCCGCCGGGTCATGCAGGGTGACGTGAAGGGTCACTGGGTCCCCCGGCAGGGTGACCACGTCCTACCGAGGGTGAGCTGACCCCGGACGCTCGAATTCGCCCTCTACCCTTGCTCCTGTAGGCGGGGGCAGGCGGGGAGCGAAGGCCCCGGGCCCGATCGGGTAGACTCCCCCCATGACCGAAGGCGAACCCGTTTCACGTCGATGGACACTCCTGGGCCTGGGCGCGCTCGCCGCCCTGTTCCTGCTGAGCCTCTACCTGGCCTGGAACCGGATCATCCAGGTGGACGAGGCGCAGAACGTGATGATGGCGCGCCTCATCGCTTTCCACCGCACTGGCGAATTCATGGCCAGCGCGCCCCTGATGCTGTTGGGCCCCGTGATCTGGATCGCCAAGGGGGCCGGGTCCAGTGTTGATCTGTTCCATCAGGTCCGGCTGCTCTTCGCGGGCTGGATGTGGGTGAATCTAGTGCTCATGGTGAAAGCTTCCGGTGTGCGCCTTCGAAGCAGGGAGGGATTGTTCCTGCTTCTCTTGGGAGCCACGCTGGAACCCCTCTGGGACTACGGCTTCGAGATCCGGCACGACAACCTGCTGCTGACCGGAGTGCTGGCCCTGTGGCTGCTCCTGCGTCCCTTGGGCAAGCCGTTTCCCAAGGCCCATCTGCTCGCCGGGGCCCTGGCCGTGCTGATGCAGCTTGTGGCCTTCAAGGCCTTCCTCTATTCGGTCCCTGTCATCGGGTTCTTCCTTGTTTTCCCTCCGATGCCGTCCAGGGACCGGTGGCGCCCTGCAATTGAGACCCTTGCGGGGGTTGTGCTTGGCCTCCTCCTGGGGTGGCTTTTCTATCGAGTGGCCGGCGCGTGGCCCCTATTCGTGGAGAGCTTCAAGGTCGGAGCACGATTTTCAGTGGGTGGAGTCGAACGCTTCGCGCCCTGGGGGACGCTCCACCGCCTCCTGCTGCAGGTTCCCCTCCTGGTCGGCGGCGCCCTGGCGGTCCTTGTGGTGCCGCTGCTCCGCCTGCGTGGCGGTCCCAGAGAGCGTCTGCGCCAGCTATTCAGGGATCCGTTCACGCCGGAATGGATCTTCCTGGTGATCTGCCTTGCGGCTTTCCTGGCCAATCCCACACCCTTCCCCTACAACCTGGTGCTCCTGGTGCCCCCGCTTTTCATCGGGGTGCTCCGCCATCGCGCTCCCTTGGTGAAGGCCATCGGGGAATCCGCTCAGGGCTGGCTGCTCTGGCCCCTTCTGGCCTCGGCCCACCTCCTGCCCTGGCTGACGGGCACCCCGCGGCACTTCGACCTGACCAATGAACGGCAGATGCGGGTCGCCACGCTCGCCGAGAGCCTCACCGACCCCTCCCGCCATCGGGTTTTCGATGGATCGGGCCTGGTCCCCACCCGGGATCCCATCGGCTACCACTGGCTGATCCACACGTTCACCATCCGCCCTTTGAGCGATGGAACCTGGCCCAGCGTCCGGAGCCAGCTGGCTGACCGCGAGGTTCCGGTCATCCTGCCCAACTACCGCACGAACTGGCTGCCGGAGCCAGACCAGCAATTCATCGCGGATCATTACCTGTCGCTGGCCCAGGACTTCCTCCTGGTGGGAGCCAGGTTGGAGAAGGGGGAAGGCCGATGGATGGCCCTGGCCACCGGCAACTACTTATTGCGTCTCCAGGGCGCGGGCGAAGCCTGGATCGAGGTGGATGGCCTGCGGGTTCCGCCCGGCCCCTTTCACTTGGAGCGGGGGCCCCACCGCTTCCGGTTTCCCGCGTCGCAAACCCTCACCGTGATCTGGTGCGGGCCGCAGGGCCAATCCCTGCCGAGCCTCGAGAACACCCGCCAGCCGCTCTTCATCAATTGGTACTGATCGCAGGCACACCTCAGGCCACCCCGAGCGGCGCGAATGGATGGCCCCTGGGCCGGGAGGGTCCACGCTCCGGTGACTGCCAGGCCTGCAACAGGAGGGCGTAAGGTCAGGGCCAGGTGCACTAGGATGGAGGAGAATTCTTTTCGCGAGATCCGGCTTGAACCCAGCCCCCGACCCCTATGAACGCCCCTCCTCCGTTCCCTGGCGGGAGCTGGCCGGACGGAGGATCTTCCTGACTGGAGGCACCGGGTTCGTGGGTTGCAACCTGCTCGAGGCCTACACCCGGGCCTGGGATCGGGATGGCCTGGGCGGGCGGATCTCGGTGCTGACGCGCCATCCAGAGGCCTTCCGGATCAAGGCGCCGGCATTGGCTGGGCACCCCAGCGTGGAGGTGCTTCAAGGCGATCTGGCGGACTGCGACTTTGGCGCCACCACCTGGGACATGGTGATCCATGCGGCGGTGGAATATGGGGAACCCCTGGAACTCCTCGAGCACAACCTGCAGGCTACGCGGCACGTTCTAGATCTGGTCCGGCGCTGGGGTGCCAGTCGGGTGCTCTTCACCAGCTCGGGGGCTGTCTATGGTCCCCAATCTCCGAGCCTCGGCCACATCGATGAGGTTTATGGCGGCGCCCCGCCTCTCGTCGGTTCCAGTGCCTACGGAAAGGCCAAACGGGCCGCGGAATTGCTCGGCCTGCTGCATGGGGATCGGCACGGCCATGCCTTCCTGATCGCCCGTGGCTTCGCATTCCTGGGGCCTTGGCTTCCATTGGACGGCTCCGGCGCCGTCGGGAACTTCATCGGTGATGCGCTGGCGGGGCGACCCATCCGAGTGAAGGGCGATGGACGGCCTTATCGATCCTACCTCTACGGAGAGGACCTCGCGGACTGGCTCTGGACCATCCTGCTCCGTGGAGCCCATGGACGACCCTACAACGTCGGGTCGGGTGAGGCTATCAGCATCGCGGAGCTTGCCCGCCGGGTTCGAGGCCTCCTGGCACCCGATCTGGAGGTCCAGATCACCTTGGAACCTGGGCAGGGAGCTTCTCCGAGGTACGTGCCATCGGTGGAACGGGCCTGCCTGGAATTGGGACTCACGCCGCGCGTGGGTCTTGATGAAGCCATCCTGCGAACGGCCCGGTGGAACTGTGATCGGCCCAGACCGGACAAAGGCCTACCCTAAAGAACAAACAACGCCTGCGAAGGTCGAGCCAGCCGCAAGATTGGATTCACCGGACGCTCGCGGAATGGACCTTGCTGAAGTCATCGCCATGATCAGATAGGTAGGCAAAATGAACAAGCCCCTCATCAGCATCGTCAGCCCCGCCTACAACGAATCTGACAACATCCGCCGGTGCCATGAGGAGGTGGCTCGGGTGATGGCTCCGCTTCTGGGTCAATACGACTACGAGCACCTGTTCGGAGACAACTGCAGCACTGACGACACTCTGGCCATTCTCAAAGAGATCGCCTCCAAAGACCGGCGGGTGAAGGTGCTGTCCTATTCGCGGAACTTCGGGGCTGAGAAAAGCGGGATGACGCTCCTTCGCCACGCCCGTGGGAATGTGATCGTGAGCTTGGCCAGCGACCTGCAGGACCCCGTGGACATGATTCCGGTTTTCATCACCCGGTGGCGGGAGGGATACGACGTGGTCTGGGGAGTTTACGAGAACGCCAGTGACACCTGGCTCATGAAGAAAGCACGGCAATCCTTCTACCACCTCATCGACCACCTTTCGGAGGAAAAGACGCCGAAGAACCACGCCGGGTTCGGATTGTTCAGTCGCCGCGTCATCCAGGAGGTGGTGATGCTCGATGAACAAAACCCGTACACACGAGGCATGATCGCCTGTGTCGGATTCCCCTCCATTGAGGAGCCATACCGTAAAATCGGCCGGTCCCTGGGAACCTCCAAGCACCGGTTGGGATTCCTTATGGAATTCGGCATGAACGCGATCATAAGCCACAGCCTGGTACCCTTGCGGATCGCCACCTTCCTGGGGGTCGCCCTGGCGGGAATGGCCATCCTCATGGCCTTCCTCTACGCCTGGATCAAAATCTTCAACTGGAACTTTCAGGCCCCGGGCGCAACCACCACCATCGTCATCGTCCTTTTCTTCAGCGGGGTGCAACTCTTCTTCTTGGGTATCCTCGGGGAGTACATCGGGGCCATCCACGCCCAGGTACGCCGCACGCCATTCGTGATCATCCGGGAGAAGGTCAATTTCGACGAACCTTGACG
>PMJK01000151.1 GCA_003158505.1 Holophagaceae bacterium
GGCATCTGCATCATCTGGCCCGGAAGTAGACTCATGGTTCCTCCAGAATTTTGTGGACGACTGCCCAGCTAGCGCTACCTGATGGAGATTTGGGGTGGCTGTGGCGAACATCGAGATGAGGAGTTTCCAACAAAGGTAGACCTTGAGTTCGCCTACTACAAGGCGCTTCCCTTCGGTAATCCGGTTGGTACTCCCATAAGGGAGGGAGGGGGGTCTTCGATCGCCTGAGCCTCACCAGAACGCAGGCCAGAGCAACCATGGTGCTGTGACTGCCCATGGCCCTGTCATACCGGGTTGCGAGGCTGTGGCCCAGTACTCTCATAATCCTTGGTCCGGCTTTTCCGGAGGACGTCACTGCAACTCGGCGGTCGGCAAGATCTGAGCGCCTCGAGTAACATCAGATAGGCTTTCTCGAGACTCCTTCACCAATGTAGAAACCGAGCCGGTCATTCCCCGTGAAAATCAACCCGCGTTCTCCCAAGAGCCACTTTGGAGCCATGTTTCTATTGGCTTCCTTCTTGGCGACCGGAATTGTGGTGTTCCTTGGGTTCAGAATTCTGGCGAACCGTCGGACAGAATCCGAGGTCTTGGCCAGGATCCAGGGCAGAAACCTCACTCAGGCGATGGACCAGAACATTTCCGGGACTCTCCAGAGAATCGATCTGGCCTTGGGCAATGTTATCGGCGAACTGGATGCGACTCGCAGGAACGGGAAGCCGAACCGACCCAGGATGGAACAATTTCTAGCCATGGAGGGGAACCTACTGCCGTGGCCAGGGATCATCTGGGTCGCCGACTCCCAGGGACGCGCCATCCTGGGCAACCGCCCGATCAAGGAGGTTCCTCCCTGGGAAAACCGTTGGTGGTTCCTGTATTGCAAAACCCATCCAGATTCGAGATTGGTGATTTCCAAGCCGCTCATTGGATTCTTCACGAAGCAATGGGTAATTCCCTGCGTTAGGCGGTACAACCTCCCGAACGGTGATTTCGGCGGAGTTGTTGTCATTCCCCTTTCGGTGGATCACCTTCAGAGCCTTCTCTCGGGTTATGAACTCGGTGTGGGCGGAGTGCTCACGATAAGAGACAGCGATGGTGGATTCATCGCCAGGTACCCGAAAATCTCAAACGGATACCCGCTTGAAATCGGGAACACGATGGGCTCAGTAGAACTTAAAAAATTCATCCGGTCGGGCGCCGAGGAAGGTATTTATTTTGTAGAATCACCAGTCGACAAGCTTCCTCGGATTTTCGCCAACCGTAGATTAAAGAACGCGCCCCTGATCGTTGGAGCAGGGATTGCCCAGGCTGATTATCTGGCCCATTGGTACAGGGATCGGATCCGGACGCTGGCGGTCATGGGAATTTCCCTCCTAGGCATTTGGACTTTTACATGGTTTCTATGGCACTCATGGGAAAGCCAAGTGCGTAACACCATGGCTTTGTCCATGAGTGAGGAACGGTTCCGATTGGCTATGGATGCCACCAGCGATGGCATTTGGGACTGGAATGTTGAAACGGGAGATGTCTTCTTTAGTCCGGCCTATACCAAGATGCTGGGATATGATCCCGATGAATTTGCGGCGCGATCCACTTCTTGGGTCGAGTTAATTGTCCCTGAAGATCGGGCACGGGTCCTCGCGATCAACGAGGCATGCATTCAGGGTGTCAGCCCGGGCTTTGAAGTTGAATACCGCATGAAAGCTCAGGACGGCACGTTGAGATGGATTCTCGGCCGGGGCAAAGCTATCGTCCGCGATAGCCAGGGACACGCATTGCGCATATTGGGAACTCACGTAGATGTAACAAGGCGCAAGCAAATCGAAGAGGCGCTTCGCGAGGGAGAAGAGCGTTACCGCTCCCTGTTTAACAACGCCGAAGTCGGAATGTTCAGAACCCGACTGGATGGCAGTGAAATCCTGGATTTCAATGACAGGTACCTTCAGCTCCTAGGGAGAACAGCAGACGAAGTGTTGCACAAGCCTTCCACCATTGTGTGGCCCGATCCCCAGAAACGGGTGGAGATGGTCCAGCGACTGATTGCCGATGGCCAAGTGACGGACTTCGAGATGCGCATTCAGACCGCGGACGGGAAGGTCCTTGATTGCCTAACTTCCGTCAAACTTTTCAGGGAGGAGAGCATTCTCGAAGGATCCCTTCTGGATATCACAGAGCGGAAGCAGGCCGAGAGTGCCCTGCGAGATAGCGAGGCTCGCCTTCAGCGCGCTGAGAGCGTATCCCGGTTGGGCAACTGGGAGTTGGATCTGATTGGTCGAAAATTCCAGTGTTCGGCTGGCGCCAGGAAAATCTACGGCCTTCCTGGCAACGTTTGGCCAATGGCAGATGTACAAGCCATACCCCTGCCCGAGTATCGAGGGATGCTTGATCTATGCCTCAAAAACCTGATCGAACACAATCACCCCTACACAGTCGAGTTCAGGATCAAGCGCCCCAATGATGGCCAGATACTCGATATTCAATCGATCTCTGAATACGACCCGGAGAGGCACACCGTCTTTGGCGTCATCCACGACATCACCGATCGCAAGAAGGCAGAAAAGGAAAAGATAGAACTCCAGACCCAGCTTCAGCAGGCCCGGAAGATGGAAAGCCTGGGGACCTTGGCGGGCGGTGTCGCCCATGATATGAACAACGTGCTCGGCGCCATTCTTGGTCTGGCCTCAGCCAACCTGGAGACCCTGCCCGCCGGCAGCCCCGCTTACCGCGCCTTTGATACCATCTCCAGAGCGGCCACCCGGGGCGGGGAGATGGTCAAGAGCCTACTGGGCTTTGCACGCCAGGACCGGGTCGAGGAGCGCGAGTTGGATCTAAACGCCATTCTCCAGTCGCAGGTCAGCCTTCTAGAACGCACCACCCTATCCAAGGTGCACCTTGACCTAGATCTGGAACCTGGATTGCGGCCCATCCGCGGGGATGCCAGCGCCATATCCAACACCTTCATGAATCTCTGTGTCAATGCCGTGGATGCCATGCCCGATAATGGCATCCTCACACTCCGCACCCGCAACCTTGACAGCAACGCGGTCGAGATCGTGGTGGAAGACACTGGAACGGGAATGCCGAAGGAGGTTCTCGATCGAGCCATGGAACCTTTCTTCACCACGAAGGAAGTCGGCAAAGGAACAGGTTTGGGCCTGTCCATGGTCTATCGTGCGGTGAAGGCTCACCAGGGCCAGATTCATATCCGCAGTGCACCCGGTGAGGGCACCCAAGTGAGAATGCGGTTTCCAGCCTGTGAGCCTGCATTTAAGCCTACCGAATCAATCACTGAATCTATATCCGAGCCGTCTCTCAGGAGGCTGAATGTGCTTCTGGTGGATGACGACGAACTTATTCAGAGCTCCATAGGTACCATTCTTCAAACCATGGGACACACCGTCATCACAACCCCGAGCGGTGAAGAAGCTCTGGCCACGATCGAAGCTGGGATTAAGCCAGACGTGGTCATTCTTGATATGAACATGCCGGGGCTCGGTGGGAGCGGAACCCTGCCACGCCTGCGGACCATGCTTCCCGAGGTGCCCGTGCTGCTTTCCACGGGCCGAGCAGATCAAGCCACCCTGGATCTTGCAAAGGCCTACCCTTTTGTCACCCTGCTCCCCAAGCCATTCAACCTTAAAGAACTTCAGCAACACCTCTCCCCGCTTGGGCAAGGTTGATGGTTGATGTGGCTGGGATTTCCCTGTAGGTGCAGGGCTTTGTTAGAACGTCATCACCTTCATGGTGTTGGTCGTGCCGGACTTCCATAGAGGGAGTCCCATGGTCATCACGATGCGGTCTTGGCTTTTGGCGCCATGCTTGGCGATGAGAAGGGCGCGAACCTCTTCCACCATCTCGTCAGTGCTGTCGACCCGGGGGATGATCAGCGCGGTGACACCGCGCATGAGTCCGAGGCGCCTGGCAATCAGCTCGTCCACGGTGGCGCCCAGGACGGGAGTCTGCCCCGCGAGGCGGCTCACCATGCGCGCCGTGCCGCCCCCCTCGGTGAAAGCGAGGATCCAGCGGGCATTGATTTCCTCAGCCGTGCGGCAGGCGGCAAAGGCCACGGAGATGTCCGTGTGTGAGAGCACCTTCCCATCCAGGACCTCCGACAGGGGGGTCGTATGCTGCTTCCCCTCCGCATCAGCCTCTCTGGCAATGCGGGTCAGCCATTGGATGGCTTCCAAAGGGTGGGCGCCGGACGCGCTTTCGGCGCTGAGCATGACGGCATCGGTGCCGTCCCAGATGGCGTTTGCCACGTCACTGGCCTCGGCCCGCGTGGGCTGAGTGTGCTCGATCATGCTCTCCAGCATCTGGGTCGCGGTGATCACTGGCTTCAAGGCCTTCCTTGCGGCCATGATGATCTGCTTCTGGAGACCGGGGACACGCTCCACGCCAAGTTCCACTCCCAGGTCGCCCCGGGCCACCATCACGGCCCAGGATACCTCGAATATCTCTTCAAGATTAACCAGGGCCGTCGGGTGCTCGATTTTGGCAATGATGGGCTGGGTGCCTCCAAGATGGCGGATGATGGCCTTGAGCTGCTGAACATCGGAGGCCCGGCGCACGAAGCTCTGGGCGAAGAGGTCGACGTGGTGCTCCACGCCCCAGCGGATGTCGAGGTGATCCTTCTCGGTGAGTGGATCCATAGCGATGTCCATGCCGATGGGACGGATGCCCTTCCTGGCCTTCAGGGGACCCCCGATGATCACGACGGCCCTTAGCAGATCCGAGCTCTTGGAGAGGATCCTCACGGTGATGGCGCCGTCGTCCAGAAGCCATTGCTGGCCGGGCTTGGCACCTTCGAACAGTTCCGGGTGGGGAAGCGGTACGGCCCAAGCGAGATCCTGGGGAACCGGCGTGCCCGGGGTGTAGAAGACACCCTCGCTCCCGTCCACCAGATCCAACGGTGCGTCGAGCATGCCGATGCGCCACTTCGGTCCCTGCAGGTCGAGGAAGACTGGAATGCAGCGGCCTAGATCCAGGGCAAGGCTGCGCACCTGCTCCAAGGCTGCGGCGCGGGATTCCGGATCCCCATGGCTGGCGTTCAAGCGGATGGCATCGGCTTCCTTCAAGGCTTCCCGCAGGCGGTCACCCTGCATGAGGGCAGGACCCAGGGTGATCACGATTTTGGTCTTCCGCACTTTGTCTCCCATCGCTTGCTCAGATAATCAGAATCATCGCCCGGTTTGGCTAGCAGATGTTGCGCAGGTGTGTCGGGTCAGCCAAGGATCCGTGGGACCGGAGCAAAGAGATTGGTTCGCAGTGAAGCAGCGGGAAAGGGCGGCCGCCCTTAGGATGTGACGTCCTCCCGAGTGACTGGACCAAAGTCAATGTGAGTCCTGCCCAGACATTTTCCCACCGCCAAGTCCAAGGCTTGCGAGGCGTCGACACGTTCCGGCCCGATCGCCAACCAGGCGATCCTCATGCTCAAATGGTCTGAAAGGTGCTAGGTGTTCGATGCAGGGACCCTCCATGACGCCATCTGACAACGCGCGCATCTATTCCATCGTTTTCCTCGGGGCAGCCACTCTTGGGATAGGGCTGCTCTGCTTCAGGGTATTGAGCCCGCTCCTTGCAGCCATAGCCTGGGCCATCATCCTGGCTGTAGCCGCCCAGGCACCCATGGTCTTTCTCCGACGCAAGCTGCCCAAGCACCCCAACTTGTCTGCCGGGATCCTGACCCTGGTCATCGGTCTCTTGTTCATCCTCCCGGCGGGCCTCCTCATTGGGGTGGTTACGAGCCAGGTGATCGATGTGGTAGGCCGGATCACGACCCGTCTGAACGCCGCGCATGTGACCTCTTTTAGCGACTTCGTGCAGATGCCCGCGGTCGCCCATATCCTGGATGAGATCAAGAACAGAGCCGGAATGGGGCCTGGAGATTTCCAGACCTTGGCCCATGGGTTCGTGAACCGAGCCAGGGAGATGGGGCCAGCCCTGTCAGCCAAGCTGGCTCTGAGCGTCTTCGATGGAATCATGACCTTCCTGTTGACTCTCTTCCTCCTCTTCTTCTTCATCCGAGACGGCGAGGCGATGGCCCTGGCCGCCTTAGACCTAGTGCCCATGAGTAAGGAGGGACGACTTGCCCTGAGCCTGTCCCTGGGGTCCATGCTCCGGTCCCTGTTCCGCGGCTCACTGCTCCTGGCCCTAGCCCAGGGATTCGCCGGAGGAATTGGCTGGTGGATCGCAGGCCTGTCCCTGCCCGCCCTGGCTGGAGCCGCCATGGCGGTACTATCGCTGCTGCCTCTGGGGGGCACGGCCATCATCTGGCTGCCGGGAAGCATCTGGGCATGGACCTCCGGCCATCATGGGTCCGCGATCTTCCTAGCGACCTGGGGGGCGGTGGTTACCTCGTTTCTTGCGGACAGTGTATTGCGGCCGATGCTCACCCGGGGCTCGGAAGAGTTGTCCACGCTGGTGGTCATTCTCGGCGTCTTTGGTGGTTTGGCGACCTTCGGTTTGCTGGGAGTTTTTATCGGCCCGCTGGCCCTAGCCCTGGCCGTCACCCTTCTGGGGGCGCTCCGCTCCCAGGCTCGCGTGGGCCTTCTAACCCCGCCAACGCCAGGTGCGGCAGAGGAGAAGACGATTTCCTAATCTAATCTTCCTTTGAGTGTGACCTTTCCTCAGATCTAAGAATCGAATGAAAGGTTCGCGTTCATCCTGACGAAGGGCAACCCCCAGATGAGGCCGAGCAAGGGGACCCCGGAGGCAGGTCGTAGCGTTGCTAGACCCGCGGCCTACACCCTTGGCCTAATGAGCAGCTTGGCGCCATCATCCCAGGCGCCGAAGCCCTATGCGGGTCGTGCCTGCACGATGGCCTCTTACGGCCTCACCTACCACCACCTTCACGATGGACGGTCCATTTACGTTTTCGACCGCGGCCTCAGGGGGCCTGAACGCTGATTCCATGAATCACCCCCTGACTCTCTCTTCCGGCCATCGAGCCAGCGCCTGGAACAAGGAAGGTCGGGGGTACATCCTTGTCGAGCCTCCAAACTTCCCTCGAATTTGATGTAGGTCATCGTCATTTCGATTGGTTGGGTTCGACGTCATAGGCGCTAAATAAACATAAATTACTGAATAATGACGTTTTATACTATGGCCTAGTTGATGCTTTGTCATCCCTGGAGAGAGGGAGGCGGAAGCCTATGGGGCCTATTCGATCAAGTCGAAGCCCTTAAACGGAGACTTTCCCTCCGGTCTATTGGGATTGCCCGTTGCTGGAGAATTGCC
>PMJK01000161.1 GCA_003158505.1 Holophagaceae bacterium
TGAGGTCTACGATAGCCCAGCCTCTCCGGAACTGCGAGTTTCCGCGTGAAGGAGCAGGGCTGCACCCCCGTGTCCAAGGAATACAAGGAGGAGTCCCAGATGGGCCAGGAGGCTGAAGGCTAAGGCCTGGGGAATGGTGACCCCCCAAGGTCGCAAGGCGGCGATGTAGGCGACCTGGAGCGAACCCGCGGCTCCGGGTAGGAGGGGCAGCGCGAAGCCGATGGTACTGAACATCAGGACCTGAAGGCCCGCCCACCCAGGTAGAAGGACGGTCAGGGGAAGTGCCTTGAGGCCAATGCTGGTGGCGAGGACCTCGAAGGAGGTGATGAATGCCTGGAAAAGCAGAAGCCTGACCCAGGTCCGGGTCTGGCGAAGGTGCTCGGCTTCATCCACCACTCTCCAAAGCTCCTCAATACGCTTTGCCAGCCAGGGCAGGTGGCCAACCCGACTGGAAAGCCGGGCGAGGACGGCTCTCCCACGGGAGAGGGAAAGCAGAAGGAAGATCCCCCCGATGACCAGCAGAACACCTAAACCGCGAAGCAGAATGCCGACTGAACCCGGTAGCCCCTGGAGTCCACTAAGCAGGGCGAGGCCAAAGACCAGGCCGGTCAAATCCAACACTCGGTCCAGGCCCACTCCGGCGCCGGCGTGCAGGAGATTCAATCCTTGGGATTTCATTAGCACCCGGAGTTTCACCATTTCTCCACCACCCGCAGGGAGCACCAAGCCTGCAAGGCTCCCGAGTGAAACGGATCGCCACACATTGAACAGGGACCCCTGGGTTCCCAGCACCCAGTGGAGCCGCAGGGAACGAAGGCCTATCCCGAAACCGCTCATCCCCAATGCGAGGATCCACCAGGCCAGGCGGACCTGCGCCAGGGTTTTCAGAACTTCCAGCCAGGGCATTCGCCAGATGAGGTAGGCCAGCAGCAGGACGCCGATTCCAGGACCGACCCATCGTCTTGCGAATCCGGGCTTCATCCCAGACTGTCCAGCAGTTCCCTCGCCCCGCGGTGCCTGGGATCCAGTTTGAGGGCTTCCTGGGCGGCGTGGCGGGCTTCGTCCTTGCGGCCCAGGGCCTTGAGGATCTGGCCCTTGCGCCACCAGGCGCCGGGATAGCCGGAGGAGCCGCCTTCCAGAGGCTCGCGCAGCACTTGCTCCAGGGCGGTCAGTCCCTCCGGGCGGTGCAGGCCGCTTGCGGCGGCCACCTTGCCGAACTGGAGGCGGAGGAGGCTTGGGGCGTCCACCTGGCCCATCTGATCCTGGAGGACCTTCCAGGCGGTCTCGGGTTGGCCCGCGTGCAGGTAGGCATCGCTGACAGCCACCACACCCAGGGCGCGGGTCCGCACGCCCGGCAGCAGGCGCGCGGCCTCGGCCAGCAGGCGGGCGTTCTTCCCGGCTTCGCCCAGGGCCTTCTTGGCGGGGCGGCGATCGAGGGCATCCAGCCATTGGCCCACCACTTCGGGGTCCCGGGGAGCCAGGGCCAAGGCACGGCCGAAATAGGGCTCGGCTTCCCGCCACTGGTCCTCCTCCACCAGGATTAGGGCCTGCAACAGATCCCCCCGGGCGGGCGAGAGGGCCCTCAGCCGGCCGGCGCATTGCAGGGCCTTCTGGGTAGAGCCGCCTAGCAGGCCCGGCAGCATTTCGTAGGCCATGCCTAGGCTCTCCCAGGTGGATGCCAAGGTAGGATCGGCCTCGGTGGCGGCGCGCAGGTCGTCCATGGCGCCGAGGGCGCCGCGCAGGCTGCCGAGGTCGCGCTGCTTGATGGCTTCGCCGGCCCGTGCCAGGCCTCGTGCCAGCAGGGCGTCCGCGAGACCTGGCCTAAGGCTGATGGCTTGGTCCGCCGCGACGCGGGCTTCACTAAATCGCAGGAGGCTCGATAGGGCCTGGGATTTCGCGGCCCAGGCCAGGGCGTCGTTCGAATCCTGGCGGAGCCGCTGCTCGGCTTCCGCCAGCACCTTGAGGTAGTGCCCCGCGGCCAGATCGACACGGAAGGCCGGGGCCTGGGACGGGACAAGGGCGATGAAGGCGATCGGAACGAAGAGGAGCACAGGACCTCGACAGGCGGCTTCACGACAGGATGACCCGGATTGGCAGGCTGGATGAACAGGATTCGAGATGGGATAGGATCCTGACCTCGGGTATAGCGCATCTATGTGGTTCTGCGATATCCTAAGTGGTTGTTCGGACACGACTCTGGAGGAGATCGCATGGGGACCAAGGGCGGATTGCTGGAGGGCAAGCGGGGCCTGGTCATCGGGGTGGCCAACAAGCGGTCCATCGCCTGGGGCATTGCCCAGAAGGCTGCGGAAGCCGGCGCCCAGCTCTGCCTGACCTACCAGAACGAACGCCTGGGGGAGAATGTCCAGGAGCTGGCGGCGGAACTGAACGATCCCCTGCTGCTGCCCCTGGATGTGGGCAGCGACAGCCAGATCGTCATGACCTTCGACGAGATCCGGAAGAAGTGGGGGAAGCTGGACTTCGTGGTGCACGCCGTGGCCTACGCCCCGCGGCAGGCACTGGAGGGCCGCTTCGTGGAGACCAGCCGCGAAGACTTCCGCGTGGCCCATGACATCAGCGCCTATTCGCTGGCGGCCGTCAGTCAGGCCGCCCAGGCCCTTATGACCGAGGGCGGTTCCATCATCACCGTCACCTACCTGGGCAGCGTCCGCGTGGTGCCCGGCTACAACGTGATGGGCGTGGCCAAGGCCGCCTTGGAAGCCAGCGTGCGCTACCTGGCCGCGGACCTGGGGCCCCAGGGCATCCGCGTGAACGCCATCTCCGCCGGGCCCATCAAGACNNGGCGTCTTCCTGCTCAGCGACATGGGCCGCGGGGTCACCGGCCAGATCCTTTATGTCGATGGCGGCTTCAGCATCATGGCGGGCTGACGTGGATTCGAGGAACGCAGCCAAATCTGTCCGGGTCAGGCTGGGAGATTTTGGCTCGGTTGGGACAGCTCCTTGCGGATGGCCAGGGCCCGCTGCAGGGCTTCGGCACGCTGGGGCTNNGCCAGCAGCATCCAGGCCAGAGCCTCGACGGGATCCGGGGTGATCCCCTTCCCGGTCCGGTACATCAAGCCGCGGGACAGGCAAGCCTGGGGGTCCCCTTTCCCGGCCCGCTCCAGATAGGTGGCAAGGGCCTGGCGATATAGGTTTTTGGCAGCTTCGGGGTTCGACTGGCTGAGCAGATCCCCACAGAGGACCATGGCGTCTGGGTGACCTTGGTCCGCCGCAGCCTGGGCCCAGCGGAGGGCTCCTTCGGGATCCCGGGGCAGACCCAGTCCGTTGCGCAAGGCCTGGGCCAGGAGTAGCTGGGCCTCAGCATCGCCGCCCTGGGCGGCCCTCATGTACCAGTCCGCG
>PMJK01000005.1 GCA_003158505.1 Holophagaceae bacterium
GAAGCGCTACATCCTGGCCCCCGATGGCCTGGAAGTGGGCCGCACCGTGGTGGCCGGCAAGAACGCCGACATCCTGGTGGGCAACGCGCTCCCCCTGCGGAACATCCCGGTCGGCAACACGGTCCACAACATCGAGATGAAGCCCGGCAAGGGGGGCCAGATCGCCCGGGCCGCCGGTACCTTCGCCCAACTCGTGGCCAAGGAAGATGACTACGCCCAACTCCGCATGCCCTCCGGTGAGATCCGCAAGATCCATTTGGACTGCTTTGCTACCATCGGCACCGTCGGCAACCTTCAGCACGAGAACATCCAGATCGGCAAGGCGGGCCGCACCCGCTGGAAGGGCACCCGCCCGACCGTCCGCGGCGTGGTCATGAACCCCGTCGACCACCCGCACGGTGGTGGCGAAGGACGCACCTCCGGTGGCCGTCACCCTGTGACGCCCTGGGGTCAGCCGACCCGTGGATACAAGACCCGTGGCAACCGTCGCACGGACAAGTTCATCGTCAAGCGGATCAACTAGGAGACACGACAATGGCACGATCCCTGAAAAAAGGCCCGTTCATTGACGCCCACCTCCAGAAGAAGGTGGAAGTTGCCTCGGCGTCCAACGACAAGCGGGTTATCAAGACCTGGTCCCGCCGGTCGACGGTCGTCCCGCAGATGATCGGACTGACCCTCGCCGTGCACAACGGCAACAAGTTCATTCCTGTGTATGTCACTGAGAACATGATCGGACACAAGCTGGGCGAATTCTCCCTGACCCGTACCTTCAAGGGTCACGCCGGCAAGTCCGATTCCAAGGCGAAGGGGAAGTAGCGATGGCTGAAATCGTTTCTACCGCCACCGTTCGCCACCTGCGCGGTTCGGCCCAGAAGGCCCGCCTAGTGGTGGACTTGATCCGCGGCAAGCATGTCGGCGAGGCCCAGTGGGTGCTCACCCAGGCCAAGAAGTATGCCGCCGCCCCCATCCGCAAGCTCCTCGATTCCGCCGTGGCCAACGCCATCGACAAGAATCCCTCCGTCAATCCGGACCAGCTCCTGGTGATGACCGCGTTCGTGGATGAGGGTTTCCGCATGAAGCGCGTCCGCCCCGCACCCATGGGCCGCGCCTACCGGGTCCAGAAGCGTACCTGCCATATCACCATCCAGCTCGCGTCCGCGGCCGGGGAGGAGTAGTCATGGGTCAGAAGGTCCACCCGTACGGGTTCCGCCTCATCTATCAGAAGAACTGGCACAGCAAGTGGTTCTCCAAGCGCGACTACGCCAGCCTGCTCCACGAGGACATCAAGCTCCGTCGCGAGCTAAAGAAGCAGCTGCACAGCCTGAATGCGATGGTCTCGAAGATCGACATCGAGCGAGCCGCCGACAAGGTCACCGTCCGCATCTTCACCGCCCGCCCGGGCATCGTCATCGGCCGCAAGGGTGCCGAGATCGACAAGCTGCGCGAAGACCTCCAGAAGCGCCTGAAACGCCCGGTCTCCGTGGACATCCAGGAGATCAAGAAGCCCGAGGTGGATGCCCAGCTCGTGGCCGAGGGTGTGGCCCAGCAGCTCGAGCGCCGCATCGCCTTCCGCCGCGCCATGCGTAAGGCCGAGGAAGCCGCCATCCGCTTCGGCGCCAAGGGTTTCAAGATCAAGGTCTCCGGCCGCCTGAACGGCGCCGAGATCGCCCGGACCGAGGACTACCTCTCCGGCCAGATGCCCCTGCAGACCATCCGCGTGGGCGTTGACTACGGTTTTGCCGAGGCCCATACGACCTACGGGATCATCGGCATCAAGGTTTGGGTCAATCTGGGCGACCAGGTTGCCGAGACCGTGAAGCGCTGAGGTGAATCGATGCTGATGCCCAAGAAGGTCAAGAATCGCAAGACCATGAAGGGCCGCACCCGCGGCGTCGCCACCCGGGGCAACGATCTCGCNNCGTATTGCCATGACCCGCCACGTCAAGCGCGGCGGCAAGATCTGGATCCGCATCTTCCCCGATCGTCCCACCACGTCGAAGCCCGCGGAAACCCGCATGGGCTCCGGCAAAGGGGCTCCGGATGGCTGGGTGGCGGTGATCCGCCCCGGCCGCATCCTCTTCGAGATGGAGGGCGTGACCGAGGAAATCGCACGCGAGGCCCTGCGCCTGGCCCAGATGAAGCTGTCCGTGGCGTCCGTGTTCGTCAGCCGTACGCCCCCGGAGGAGTGAGAGCCATGACCAAGAAGAACCCCTTTTCCGAATTGACCGGCAAGAGCGTCGAGGAACTGGCGCAGCTCGAGGCCGAACTGGCCGCCAAGCGCTTCACCCTCCGCTTCCAGCACGCTGTGGGCCAGGTCGAGAACACCGCCGAGATCCGCAAGGCTCGCCGTGAGCTCGCCCGTGTCAAAACCGCCCTGGCTACCAAGCTGGCCTAGGAGAACCCATGAGCCTCGAAAACAAGATGATTCGTAACGGCGTAGTGGTCTCCAACAAGGCCGACAAGACCGTGGTGGTGAAGGTGGAGCGCAAGTTCCAGCACCCGCTCTATCACCGCACCGTCAAGCAGACCGCCAAGTTCATGGCCCACGATGAGACCAACGCCTGCGGCATCGGCGATGTGGTCAAGATCGTGGAGACCCGCCCCCTTTCCAAGCGCAAGCGCTGGGCCGTCCTCGAGATTGTCCAGAAGGCCGGCGAGTAAGGAGCTCACATGATCCAGATGGGAACCATGCTCACCGTCGCCGATAACTCCGGCGCCAAGAAGATCTGCTGCATCCTGCCCCTGGGCGGCGGTGTGGGCAAGATCGCTCAGCTTGGCGACGTGATCACCGCCTCCGTCAAGGAAGCCATCCCCGGCGGCACCGTCAAGAAGAAGGCCGTCGTTCAGGCCGTCATTGTCCGCCAGCGCAAGGCCTTCCGCCGCAAGGACGGCTCCTACATCCGCTTCGACGAGAACGCCGCCGTCATCATCAAGAAGGANNAGTACATGAAGATCGTCTCCCTCGCCCCTGAGGTGCTGTAATGGAAGCCACCGCCACTAAGATGAAGCTCAAGAAGGGCGACCAGGTCGTCGTCATTGCCGGCAAGGAAAAGGGCAAGACGGGAACGGTCACCAAAGTCAGCCCCGCCACCAACCGGGTGGTCGTGGCCGGTCTCAACATGATCAAGAAGGCCACCAAGCCGAACCCACAGACGAACGAAGGCGGCGGGATCATCGAGAAGGAGGCTTCGCTTCATGCCTCCAACGTCATGATCCTGGACCCCAAGACCGGCAAGGGTTCCCGCAAGCGTCCTCAGTAATTCGCTTTCCATCCCCCCGCTTTCATGGGAGGATGGTCGTTCTGCCCCGTGCGCGGGGTGGAGATTCAAGGCGCGTTCTGCGCCATGACAACCGAGGTTGGGGGGAAACGGGCCGGACCGCCGTCCCAAGCCCCCCCGCTCTCCCGAACCCCTGGGGCATAGCCGCCCCTCGGAAATGGAGGAATCCATGACTGCCACGCAAGGCCACGCGGAGCCCCGCGTCAAGGCTCGCTACCACCAAGAGGTGGTGTCGAAGCTCAAGGAGGAATTCGCCTTCACCTCCGCCATGCAGGTGCCCCGCCTGCAGAAGATCGTCATCAACATGGGCGTCGGTGACGCCATCCAGAACATCAAGGTCCTGGATGTGGCTGTCGACGAACTGACCGCCATTGCCGGGCAGAAGGCCGTGGTCCGCAAGTCCAAGAAGAGCGTCGCCCAGTTCAAGCTGCGCGCCGGCATGCCCATCGCCTGCATGGTGACCCTTCGCGGGCCCCGCATGTGGGAATTCTTCGACCGCCTGGTGACCCTGTCCCTTCCCCGTGTTCGCGACTTCCGGGGCGTGCCCACGAAGTCCTTCGACGGCCGGGGCAAC
>PMJK01000181.1 GCA_003158505.1 Holophagaceae bacterium
GCCATCAACGAAAAGCGCGGCTGCATGATCGTGGACATCGGCGGCGGCACGACTGATGTGGCCGTCATCAGCTACAACGGCAAGGTGTTCTCGGACTCCATCCTGATCGCGGGCGATGAGATGGACGAGGCGGTCATCAAGTACATTCGCGAAAAATATAACGTGCTGATTTCCGAGGCCTCGGCCGAGGAAGTGAAGTGGACCCTGGGTTCCGCCTTCCCCTCCGAGTTGACCCGCACCATGGAGGTGAGCGGCCGGGATCAGTTCGAAGGCCTGCCCAAGACCCTCACGCTGAATGATGCGGAAATCCGCGAGGCCCTGGCCGAACCCGTCAACGCCATCATCGACCTGGTGCGCAAGGCGCTGAACGAGACGCCCCCCCAGCTGGCAGCGGATCTCATCGACCGCGGCATCTGCCTCACGGGCGGCGGTTCGCTCATCCAGGGTATGGACGAACGGCTCCGCAAGGAGACGCACCTTCCGGTCTTCCGGGCAGAGGATCCCCAGACCGCCGTCGTGCGAGGCACCGCCCTGTTGCTGGAGAACATCCCGCTCCTGCGCCGCATCCAGATCCTCGACTAGCCTGGAGGACGCATGGTCGTCCGTGCAACCAGGTGGAGATGGAGCCGCACGGTGTGGCAGCGCCTGTTCCTGTTGCTCCTTTGGCTGGGTCAGGGCGTCTGGGTGTTCCTCGGCCCGAACCCCGGCCGTCATTGGAGCCATCTGGCCGATGCGTTGTCCCGCCCTTCCCAGGGTCTCGCGTCGCGCTGGGATGGCTGGCGCGCCACCCGCCAGGCAGCCCGTCGGAATCTTGCCGAGACCCGCGCGGAGAACGCCCGATTGGCGGCGGAATTGGCCCAGCTAAAAACCCAGGCCGCGCAGGAGGCGCCCAGGCTGTCGGAGGCCGATGCTGCGGTGGGCCTGCTGGGCCTCAAGCAGCAGATCCCCCTCGACCTCAAAGCGGCCCGAGTGATCTTCACCACCCGCCCCGCCACCTTCGGCGGCTTGATCCTCGATCGGGGCCAGGACCTAGGCCTGGTGGCCGATCAGGGAGTGCTGGTGCCCGAGGGCATCGTGGGGCGGCTCTGGTCCGTCAGCGGCACCCAATCCAAGGTGCTCCCGGCCGACGCACCGAACGCCTCCGTGGCCGTGATGCTCATCCGCAGCCGGGCCACGGGCGTGCTCCAGGGCCTGGGTTCCGCGCGGGCGCTCATCCGCTACCTGAGCAACCAGGAGGTGGTGCAAGTGGGCGAGGCCGTGCTCACCAGTGGGCTGGACCGGGTCTTCCCGCGCGGGTTGCTGGTGGGCTACGTGGCTGAAGTGGCCCAGGGCGACCTCGAACTCCGGGTCATCGTCAACCTGTCTGCGCCCCTGGACCGCGTGAGCACGGTTCTATTGCTGCCTCCCCAGCCGCCCCTGGAGGTGCAGCCCCCCTTCCTCGCACCGGAAACAAAACCGCAGCGGAAACGGGGGATGCCATGAGGATTCCCACGCCCTCCTCCACGCGCCAGAACCTGCTTTGCGCTGCGGCCCTGGGCCTGATCTTCCTTTGCGCGCCATTCCCCAAAGTTCAGATTGTCCTTCACGCCATGCTGGTGCTCGCGCTGGCGCCCCGCGCCGGAGCGCCCCTGACTGGAGTATTGTGGGCCATGGCAGCGGGATGGGCGCTGGAAGGCTCCTATCTGTACCCCCACATGGGCGGCACCGCCTGGGCGGACATGACCCTGACCCTGCTCACCGGATGGATGGCCGGGCGCTGGCCCCTGGAAGGCCTGAAGGGCTGGCTGGGTCGCCTGGCGGCACTCACGGTCCTTCATGCCCTGCTGGTGCATGGCGCGGTGCGGCTGGCGACGGCGCCGCATCCCTGGGGTTGGGGCTGGTTCTGGACCCTCCTGACCGTACCGCTCTGGGGCTGGGTCGCCTGGAGGTTGCTCCAGGCGGGCACCGGATCCGGGCGGCGCTGAGCCATGGACCCACGGCAGCGACCCCTTCTGCGCCGGAGGCTCGGGGCCTTCAAGGCGATGACCTGGAGCCTGGTGGCCCTGCTGGTGCTCATCTATGCCTGGCTGCAGCTGGTCCGGCACGGCGAGTTCAAACAACTGGCCATGCAGCAGGCCGTGAAGGTGCGTCCCATCCCGGCGCCGCGGGGCCTGGTGCTGGACCGCAGCGGGCAGCGTCTGGTGGACAATCGGCGGGCGCTCCACCTGGTCATCCAGCGGGAAGACCTTCCCAGCAAGCCCGAGGTGATCGCTTCCCTCGCGGATGCGCTGGTGCTGGATCCCGCGGCCCTGGCGCGGAAGATCCTGAGCTACCGGCAGGCGGGGAAGGGACGCCCCCTGGTGCTCAAAGAGAACCTGGACGAGGCCGGCATCGCCATCGCCGAGCGCGTCCGGGCCCGCTATGCCTTCCTCAGCGTGGAAGTGGCGCCCCGGCGCGTCTACCTCGGTGACGAGCTCGCCGGCCACGTGCTCGGCTACGTCGGGGAAGTGGATGAGGAACTGATGAAGGCCAAGCCTGGCATGTTCCACCTGGGCGAGACCATCGGCAAGGAGGGCTTCGAGGCCAGCGGCAACGAGAAGCTCAAGGGGGTGGACGGGCAGAAGCGTATCCTGGTGGATCAGCTGGGCACCGAGGTCGCGAACTTCGGGCAGCTGGACGCCACGGTGGGCCGCAGCCTCTTCCTCACCCTCGATGCGGGACTGCAGAAGGTGGCCCAGGACGCCCTGGGCCAGGAGGCCGGAGCCGTGGTCGTGCTGGACCTGCGCGATGGCGGCGTGCTGGCGATGTACTCCAGCCCTTCGTACGATCCGAACCTCTTCCTCAACCGGCTCAGCCAGGACATGGTGGACCGCTACCTGGCCAACAACCTCACCCGGCCCATGGTGAACAGGCCTATCCAGGGCATCTACGCGCCCGGCTCCACTTTCAAGCTGCTGGTGGCCATTGCGGCGCTGGAGAAGGGCGTGGTCACCCCACAGACGATCATCTACTGTTCGGGAAAGAAGAACTTCTACGGCCGCGATTTCCGCTGCGACAAACCCACGGGCCATGGGGGCCTCTCCATGATCCAGGCCATCGCCCAGAGCTGTGACGTCTACTTCTACGAGCTGGCGTCCCGTCTGGACATCGATGACATCTACGCCACCGCGGAGAAGTACGGCCTCACAGAGCGTACGGGCATCGACCTGCCCCAGGAGAAGCGGACCCGCATTCCCAGCCGGGCCTGGAAGCGCAAGACCTATCCGCGGGATCCCAAGTGGTACGGCGGCGAGACCATCAGTGTGGGCATCGGCCAGGGCGCCGTGGGTGTGACGCCCCTGGGCTTGGCGCGCTTCTACGCCCTGCTGGCCACCAAGGGGAAGCTGCTGACGCCGCACCTGTTCTACGGCTTTCGGGACGACCAGAACAACACCTTGGAAGTCGCCCCGACCCTGCCAGCCAAGGACACACCTCTGGACCCCAAAATCTGGGAGGTTCTGAACGAGGGGCTCCGCGAAGTGGTCCAGAGCGGGACGGCCTCCACCAATCCCTTCGTGCGCGAGATCGCCAAGGAGATTCCCTTCTCGGGCAAGACCGGCACCGCACAGGTGGCCACGTTCGTGGACAAGGCCCACTATGCGCGCCAGGCCAAGAAGCTGAAGGACCACGCCCTCTTTGCGGGCTACGCGCCCAGCGAGCACCCGCAGATCGCCTTCGCCGTGGTGGTGGAGAACGCAGGCTTCGGCTCCACCTCCGCCGCCCCCGTCGCGGCCAAGCTCGTGAAGTACTGGTGCGTGGACCGGCTCACCAATCCTCTGCCCCCGCCCAGGGGCAAGATGGTGGACCCCTTCGCCCCCGTACCGCAGGCGGAGGCCCCGGAATGAGGGAACGCTTCCGGGCCCTGGACCCGCGCCTGCTCTGGGTGCTGCTGGCCCTCATCGCCCTGGGTACGCTGACGCTCTTTTCCGCCGGGCGGAATACGCCACAGTCCGGGATCTGGCTCAAGCAGAGCCTCTGGAACCTGCTGGGCATGATGCTGATGCTGCTGCTGGCCACCACGGATCCTCGCCGCATCTTCCGCTACAGCTTCCCCGCCTACCTGGTCGGCCTGCTGGCCCTGGCGGCCGTACTGGTGGTTGGGAAGAAGATCGGGGGTTCCACCCGGTGGTTCATGATCGCAGGCCAGACCTTCCAGCCTTCGGAACTGATGAAATGGGTCACCCTCCTCTATGTGTCCCAACGCCTGGGATCGAGGAACGCCGACACCGTGGGCCGTCTCGAACTCTTCGGGGCCGCGGGCCTGGTGGTCTTCCCCATGCTGCTCATCCAGCGGCAGCCGGACCTGGGCATGGCCCTCAGCTTCCTGCCCATCCTGCTGATCATCCCGCTCATGAAGGGATTCCGCGGGCGCTGGGTGGTGGCGCTGCTGCTGCTGGTCGGCTTGGGGGGATTCGGCGCCTGGAAGGTCGTGCTGAAGCCCTATCAGAAACAGCGGGTGATGATCTTCCTGGATCCTTCTGCCGACCTCCAGGGGAAGGGCTATCAGGTGAACCAAAGCCGCATCGCCATCGGGGCAGGTGGGCTTATCGGGAAGGGGTTCACCAGTGGTTCTCAGACCCAGCTGAACTTCCTGCCGGTGAAGACCACGGATTTTGCCTTCAGTGTGTGGGCTGAGGAACGCGGCTTCCTGGGCGTCCTGCTGGCCATGGGACTCTTCGGGCTGCTGCTGAGCCGTATCCTGGACGCCGCCCAGGCCGCCCACACGAATGCCGAAGCCTATTTCTGCGCCGGTGCCGCGGGCATCTTCGCCCTGCATCTGCTGGTGAATGTGGGCATGGTGGCTGGTGCGCTGCCGAACAAGGGCATGGTGCTGCCCTTCTTCAGCGCGGGAGGGAGCAGCACCCTGAGCTTCTTCCTGGCCCTGGGCCTCATCATGGGCATCCTGCATCGATCGAGGGTGAAATGACCGACCTGCGGCCTCGGATGAAGGAACTGGCGGATCAGGTGCGGCTGCATCGCCATCGTTACTACGTGCTGGATCAGCCCGTGGTCTCCGACGCCGAGTACGACGCCCTGGAGCGGGAGCTGCGGAACCTCGAAGGCGCCCATCCTGAGCTGGCGGATCCCAATAGCCCCACACTGCGCGTGGGCGCGCCGCCCGTGGACGCCTTCGAGAAACGCCGCCATGCGGTGCCCATGCTCAGCCTCGACAACGCCTACTCCGAAGTGGAGCTGCGGGAATGGGAGGTGAAGTGGCGGAAGCTCGTGCCGGAGGCCAAACCCCGCTATGCCGCCGAGCTCAAGGTGGATGGGCTATCTCTTTCGCTGATCTACGAGGGCCAGCAGCTGGTGGAGGCCATCACCCGGGGCGATGGCGAGACGGGCGAACTGGTGACCGAGAACGCCCGGACCATCGCGGACATCCCGCTGGTCCTGCCTGAAGACGCGCCGGAGCGCCTGGAGGTGCGAGGCGAAGTCTTCCTCTCCCGCAAACGCTGGGAGGAACTGAATCGCCAACGGGATGCCCGGGGAGAATTCCGGTTCGCCAATCCCCGCAACGCCGCCAGCGGCACCATGAAGCTGCTGGACAGCCGGGAGGTGGCCGCCCGGGGCCTGTCCTTCCTGCCCTGGCAGGCCCTGGGGAGCGAAGGCGCGGGCGACGACCACGTCCACGCCATGGCCCGCCTTGGGACGTGGGGATTCGGCGTGATGCCTGCCCGCGGGGAAGGCGACCTGGACGCTGTGCTGGCCTTCATCGCCCTGCAAGCCGATGCCCGCCTCCGGCTGCCCTTCGACACGGATGGCGTGGTGCTGAAGATCCTCGATTCCGCTCTGCAACAACGCTTGGGTGCCACGGATCGCGTGCCGCGTTGGGCCATCGCTTTCAAATATCCGGCGACGCAGGTGACGACCACGGTGCTGGGTATCACGTGGCAGGTGGGCCGCAGCGGCAAACTCACGCCGGTGGCGGAACTGGAGGCGGTGGAAGTGGCGGGGTCCACGGTCCGTCGGGCCACGCTGCACAATGCCGACGAGCTGGCGCGGCTCGGCCTGAAGGTGGGCCATCGCGTCTTCATCGAGAAGGGCGGCGAAGTGATCCCCAAGGTCGTGGCCCTGGTGCCTGGAGAGGAGACCCGGGATCTTCCGGCACCAGTTATTCCAGAGGTCTGCCCCGAGTGCCTGGGCGAGGTCGGCAAGACGGAGGACGGCGAAGTCGCCATCCGCTGCCTCAACCCCGAGTGCCCCGCCAAGCTGGTGGCGAGGTTGCAGCACTTCGGCGGACGGGCCGCCCTGGATATCGAGGGCATGGGCGAGGCGCTGGCGGAGCAGCTGGTGGCCTCCGGCCGCATCGAACAACCCTGGGATGTGTTCAGCCTGCTCCAGGAGCCGCGGCAGGGCCTGGCCTTCCTGTCCGGGTTGGAGCGCATGGCCGAGAAGTCCGCGCAGAACTTGCTGGGAGCTCTGGATGCGGCCCGATCCAAGCCCTTGTCCCGATGGCTTCACGCCCTGGGCATTCCCATGGTGGGGGCCCGGACGGCGGAACTGCTGGCCGAGGCCTACCCGTCCCTCGAGGCGCTGTGGGCCGCCAAAGAGAACCGCCTGCAGGCGGTGGAGGAAGTGGGCCCCAAGGTGGCTTCTGCCCTCCGTGCCTTCATCGCTGTGCACCCTGAGTTGCCCAGCCGGCTCGCCGGCTGGGGTGTGCATCCAGAGCCACCGGTACCCAGGGATCTGGCCACGCTGCCGCTTTCCGGCGAAGTGGTCGTCGTGACTGGGACCTTGCCCAGCCTCTCCCGCGAGGATGCCGAGGCGATGCTGAAACGGCTGGGGGCAAAGGTCACCGGGAGTATCTCACCCAAGACCTCGATTCTCCTGGCCGGGGAGAAGGCTGGGTCCAAGCTAGCCAAGGCGGAGGCGCTGGGCATCCCGGTGCGTGACGAGGCCTGGTTGCGGGCGCTGGACGGATGATCCCTCGCCTATCGCCGTATTCATTTCAATCACTTCGCGCGGCCTGCGCGCGAAGTGTGTGGCAGCGTTCCCCGGCCGCGCCGAGCATGGGACAGAAAGGCCTAGACTGGAACCCACACACGTCACATGATCTGACCTACCTCGAACGGAATTGTTTGTGCTGACGCGTCTCGGCAAGTTCGAAATTGTCCGGTTGCTCGCCCAGGGAAGCATGGGTGAAGTCTACGTGGGCCTGGATCCCATCCTGGGGCGCGAGGTGGCCATCAAGGTCATTCATGCATCGGCCAGTCTGGGACCTCAGGCCCGGGAGCGCTTCGCCACGGAGGCCCGCGCCGCCGCAGTCCTGAACCATCCGAACATCGTGACCGTGCATGAGTTGGGCGAGGAGCAGGGTGTGCTCTACCTGGCCATGGAACTGGTGAAGGGCGAGGACCTCGGCACGCTGATCCAGATGGGGACCCTGAAGCCCATCGATATGCTCGAAGTGCTGGCCCAGGTCTGCGATGGCCTGGCGGTGGCGCACCGGCACCAGATCCTGCACAGGGACATCAAACCCTCGAACATCCGCGTGGTCTGGGACGGGAAGAACCTCCAGGCCAAGGTGCTGGATTTCGGCGTGGCCAAGTTCATCAACCGGGACACCACGGACGAAGGCATCGTCTTCGGCACCGTGAACTACATGGCCCCGGAGTACCTGCAGAGCGGTCGCCCGGATTCCCGCAGCGACCTCTTCGCGGTCGGGGTGATCCTCTATGAAGCCCTGGTCGGCATTCCGCCCTTCGATGGTCCCAGCCCAGGCTCGGTGATCTACCGCCTGCTCCACGATACGCCTATGCCCCTGCCCCCCACGGCCTTCCAGGGCATCAGTCGGGATGTGCAGGGCATCTTGAACCATGCCCTGGCCAAGGATCCGAGTAATCGGTTCCAGAGCGCCGACGATCTGGCCGCCATGCTGCGAGCCGCCAAGGACCCGGCCTGGCGGTGGGAACAGGAACGGCCCACGATGGCACTCAAGATCAACCGCCCTGTCTCGGAGCGGGGTCCGGTACCGCAGACACCCCCGCGAGGGTTCCCGATTGTCCCCTTGGCGCTACGGCCAGCCTCACCGGGCCCAGCCATTCCGTCACCTTCGGGCTCCTTCCCCAAGTCCATGGGGGTGCTCCGTTCGTCGGCGAGGGAAGTCCCTGCCTCCCAGGGAGTCGTTCCCTCCGGCCGGGACGAGGTCAGGAAGGACGTTCTGGAAACCACCCGACATCAGCTTCTCCAGGCCCTGGAGATCGATCCGGACAATGCGAAAGCCCACGCCATGCTGCTGGTCACCCACTACCGTCTGGGGCGCATGGATGCGCTCATGCAGACGCTTCGCCAGGCGCGAAACCGGGGCATTCCGACAGCCGGTCTGAAGGCCGTTCCCCGTTGCCATCAGATGGTGCTGGAGGAGATGCAGACGTGCCGCCTGCCGCTGGAGCTCCACGGGGAGTTCATGGATTACCTCGGATCCTGAAAGTCCTGCGCTCAACCGCCGATGAGACTTTGGAATCCCTGGTTTCCAGGTGGTGCAATGTTACGAAGGCTGGGTCGATTCGAACTTCAGAAGAGCCTCGGACAGGGCGCCATGGGCGAGGTATACCTCGGTCTGGATCCCGCCATTGGGCGAGAGGTGGCCATCAAGACCATTCATCGCGAGGCGGCCCAGGGGGCCGAGGCCCGGGAGCGGTTCGCCCAGGAGGCCAGAGCCGCCGGGACCCTGAACCACCCGAACCTGGTGACCATCCACGAATTCGGCGAGGACCAGGGCGTGCTCTATCTGGCCATGGAATTCGTGCCGGGCGAGGACCTGGAGGCCATGCTTCGGAGCCGTGCGCTGGCGCCAATAGAGGCCCTGGAAGTCCTTGCCCAGGTCTGCGACGGCTTGGCCTATGCCCACCAAAAGGGCGTGCTGCATCGGGATATCAAGCCCAGCAACATCCGGGTGCGTCGCGAGGGTGAACGCCTGCTCGCCAAGGTGATGGATTTCGGCGTCGCCCGGGTGACGGGCTCCGACCTGACCGGAACGGGCATCCTGCTTGGCACCTTCGGGTACATGGCGCCGGAATACATCAGGACCGGCCTGCCGGATCCCCGCAGCGACCTGTTCGCCGTGGGGGTGATCCTCTATGAGGCCCTGGCGGGCCGCCGTCCCTTCGAAGGGGATACCACGGCCACGGTGCTCTACCGGGTGGTGAACGAGGAGCCAGCCCCGCTGGCGCCTTCGAACCTTCATGGCATCAGCCCCCAGGCAGACCTATTGCTGGCCAAGGCCCTAGCCAAGGATCCCGCTCAGCGCTTCCAGGCCGCCGAGGCCATGGCCAGGGCCCTCCGCGATGCGAGGGATCCTGCCTGGGCGGGCCTTCCAGGCAGCCTGCCTACGCGCTCGCTGCAGCGGTCCGCGGCCGCTTCTGGAGGTTCGTTCGCGCCTCGAAGGCGGAAGGTCCGGTGGATCGCTGCGATGTTGACCCTCGGTGCCCTGGGCCTGGGCGCCTGGTTTCAATGGGGGCGGCCAAGGACTCCGAGGCCCATCCCGCTTCCGTCAGCGGTTTCCCCCTCGGCTCCAACACCGGAGGTCTCACCCCTGCAATCGGCCCAACTCATGGGGAAGGTGGAACCAGCACCCGGGGTCGCCGTGTCAGAAGGTGCTGCCTGGCCCTCACCAGGCACGCAGGCCACACCGAAGGAATCATCCCGACCTGTCCGGGCCCCGAAATCCCACCCCCTGTCCGAGCAGGAGGCCTCGGATCTGCTCAACGAAGCCGCCAAAGGGCTTAGGGAGCAGCCCCAGGGTAGCCTGGCCCTTTGCGACCGCGTGATCCGGGACCACCCCAAAAATCCCCGGGCCTACGCCTTGAAGACCACCGCGCTCTATGGCTTGGGGCGCTACCAGGAAATGTCCGGCGTACTGGATGCGGGCCGGGAGCACGGGGTGAAACCCGCGCAGTACCTGGCCTTCGGTCACTTCACAGCCATGCTTCGAGAGGAGCGCCGGGAGCGGCGCCTGCCTCCCAAGGTGCGCGAATCCCTGGTGGCCGAACTTCCCACCCTGCGGCCGGGGCAGGGACTACGGCAGCCGCGAGTTCAGCGGCCATCCAGTGATTGAATTTCGAGCAGCTTCCAGTCCCCTCTGGCCTTGCGCCAAAGCAGCCAGAAACTGCGGTGCGAGGCGTCCTGGGGCAGCAGGCTTCCGCTGCGCCCCGTGAGGAGCAGATCCACTTCCTGGAAGGCCTCGCTCCTCTTCACCGTGATCTCGTTCCGCACGACGGTCACGCCGACCTTCTCCTGTCTTAAGATTCCGAGAAGGAACAGTCTCGCCGTGGCCTTATCCATGCCATCGGGACCTCGGAACTCCGGATCCAGGCTTGACGTGGCTTCGGCCACGTCCCCCGACTCCACCCCGGCACGGCAGGTTTCAAAGGCTTTCCGGACCTGATCCTCCGGCTGGTCCGAATGGCAGGCGGCAAGGAAACAGAGGATGGACAGGGCGGCGGCCAAGGGACCCCAGCGTTTTCTCATCGAGCCTCCTCATTCCATCCCGCCTGGTGTCCATGGAAGGATAGCTCCCCGGATCAAGCGTCCAGGGTAATGGCCGGGAACCCTTCACGTCGGTCCGGACCTTTTCGGTAGCATGGGTGCAAGGAATCAGGCTCAACCGCATCCATCCGAGACCCGCCATGGCCCACCACACCCTCAAGGCCAGCCACCAGAAGCTCGTGGAGCGACTCAACCGCTTCCCTCAGGGGGCGCCACCCTCGGAGCTGCTCTTTCAGATTCTCCGGGTCCTCTTCACCGAGGAGGAGGCCGGGTTGGTCGCCCTGCTGCCCATCCGACCCTTCACGGCCGCCCATGCCGCGCAGGTCTGGAAGAGGCCCGAGGACGCCTGCCTGGGCATCCTGGATCGCCTGGCGGATCGCGGGATGCTGCTGGACCTGGAGCATCCCGATGGCACGCGGACCTTCGTGCTGCCCCCGCCCATGGCGGGCTTCTTCGAATTCTCCATGATGCGGATCGGCAACGGCTACGACCAGAAGCTGCTGGCGGAGCTCTTCTACCAGTATCTGAACGTGGAGGAGGACTTCGTCCGGGAGTTGTTCGCGGGCGGGGAGACGCAGGTGGGCCGGGTCTTCGTGAACGAGGGGGCCCTTCCCGAGCATGCCCTCCACGTGATGGATTACGAGCGGGCCTCGGAGGTGATCCGCACGGCCTCCCACATCGGCATTGGAACCTGCTACTGCCGCCACAAGATGGCGCACCTCGGGAAGGCCTGCCAGGCGCCCATGGACATCTGCATGACCTTCAACGGCACGGCCGGCTCACTCATCCGGCACCGCGTCGCCCGGCGGGTGGACGTCTCTGAGGGGCTGGACCTGCTGGCCCAGGCCGTGGACGGCAACCTGGTCCAGTTCGGCGAGAACGTGCGCGACCAGGTGGGGTTCATCTGCAACTGCTGCGGCTGCTGTTGCGAGGCCATGCTGGCGGCCAAGCGCTTCGCGGTGTTGAATCCCATCGCCACCACGAACCACCTGCCGGAGGTGGAGGCCGAGGCCTGCAACGGCTGCGGGAAGTGCGTGGAGGTCTGTCCGGTGGAGGCCATGGGCCTCGTGTCCAGTGGGGATCCCCAACACCCGAAGCGCAAGAAGGCGCGGCTGGACGAATCCATCTGCCTGGGCTGCGGCGTATGCGTGCGCGCCTGCTCCCGGCGGGCCCTGCGCCTGCGCCCGCGGGCCCGTCGTGTCATCACCCCGGTCAACACGGCCCATCGGGTGGTGCTGATGGCCATCGAGCGCGGTCAGCTCCAGAACCTGATCTTCGATAATCAGGCACATATCCAGCACAAGGCCATGGCCGCCATTCTTGGCGTGATTCTCAAGCTGCCCCCCTTGAAGCAGGCCCTGGCCAGCCGGCAGATGAAGTCCCGCTACCTGGAGAGGCTGTTGTCCCGGAGGGACGTCAGCCACCGGGCTTAAGGACCTGGGATCCGGGGTCCGTGGATCCCAGCCCGTAGGCCTGGTACAGCTCGGGGTAGCTGCGCGGTTCCGCGCGATCCGGTGCAAGGCCCAGTCCCTCCATGGCCGCGCGGATGGCCTGGGGATCCCCTTCCAGCTCGAGGTAGCAACCGAAAGGGGTCTCGTCGAGGCAGGCCTCCAGCTCTGCGCGCTCCCATACGGCGCGCCGTTTCTCCATGCGCAGGACGGGCTCGAAGCCGAGGGCTCGGAGGATGGCCTCCAGGGCCTCGCCGTCCTCGATGCCTGTCTCCTGCTCGGGACGGATCTTCAGGATGGCGTCGGGCACCTTGGGGCCCTTCCAGGTCAGGCGTATTCGTCCGGCGAAGCCGCGGATCCGAAGGGCTGATCCTGTGGCACGCAGCTCGCCATGCCGGTCCCAGAGCACGCTGACCTCGGGCTGCAGGGGGGTGGCCTCGTGGAAGCCCAGGGCCTCCAGCAGGGGCCGGAAGGGGCCCGTGGCCGGGATGCGCAGCTTCAGTTCGATCTCCAGGGCTGATTTGTGCTTCATCGCGGCGTGTCTCCGATCGGTCATGATGGTGCTGTGCCCATGGCCCCATCGTGATCCCTCAACGGTACATCATCGCCAGCCTCTTCATCGCCGCCATGCTGCTGCTCTTCGCGGTGGTGCAGGCTCCGCGCCCCGTGAGTGCCGGGGGTGTCACCGCCGAGGGAACACCGGCCATGATGAACCTGGGCAGCTTCGAAACCCTGGCCGAATTCCGCCTGGTGGATGGATGGGCGCCGCGCTTTCAGGGGGCCCAGGACCCGGATCAGTCCGAGGCCTGGCCCTTCGAGGGCGGATTCGGAACGCCTTGGGAGCCCGCCACGCCCTACCTGGCGGATCAGGGCCTGGCCCTGAACGGTCCTGGCGGCCACAGCGAGGTGGTGCTGTGGCGGGGGCTGGAGTGGCGGCACTACCGCTTCGACGCGCCCCTGTGCTCAGCCCGCCTGGATCCATCCAAGGGAAATCGCCTGCTGGTGACCCTTCAGATGGGACCCTCGCGGTTCGAGACCCGCCTACTGGAGGTGCCCGAGGGCCGCATCCTCTGGTCTGCGCAATCGGGCCCCTGGAGCCGGTTCAGCTGGGACGGCCGGGTCGCGTTGATTGGCTTCTTCGAGCCCCCTGAGGGTCATGGCGAGTCCAGGCTTCTGCTGAGTGCCCTGCCGTGTGATGCAGAGCCCGGGGAGCCCACCCTGGCGGGCTGGGACGAACCGGGGCTGCCACCCCCGCCAAAGGGTGTGGCCACCCGGGCGGAGGCTCTGACCGAGGATGGCCAGGATCTGCCCGGCCTGCGGGTCGAGATTCCCTGGCATGCAGGGGATCGGATGTGGATCCCGCGCGGGAACAGGCTCTGGCATGGCGGGCCCCAGGGCTGGACGGCATGGGGACTCGAGGGGGGGCGCTGGCGTCGGCTGGTGGTTGGCACCGGCTTTCTGAGCGCCCATCCACCGCAACAGATGGGGCTGGTGGAACCTGTCCCAGAGGAGGGCATGATCCGTCTAACGAGCCCCCTGGCGAAGGTGGAGTGGACCGAGGTGGCGTCCGATGTTCCACCATGGCCTGCCTGGGACCCCGCCTGGGCCTGGCGGGACAATGGCGCCTTCGACGCGTGGGATCAGCGGTGGAACGAGCGTGCCCTGCCGCCGGAACGACAGCGGCAGAGCCTGTTTGAGTCCTACCGGTCCGAATGGCGATCAGCCATGGGGCTGCGGATCTCGGTCAAGGGCTGGCTGCCGCGGGGGCCCGAGATCGCCCTTCGCGAGCCCTTCGGGGTTGCCTGGATCTGGGTGGGGGACCGGGTGCTGCTGGTTCGGCTCGTGGAGGTCGAGCGGGTCCGGATGCTCAGGAAGTTGCTGCGCTAGGGGTCTGTCCAAGTCATTGGAATGCCCCATGGGTTCGCCTCCTTTTCGATCCTTGGTCTTCAGAAGTGCACATTTCTGGTAGCGTTGTGCCCAGCCACTCCTTCTCCCTTCCGGCTTCCCGAGGTTTCCGATGCCGCGTCTCCTCCTCGTGGACGACAATCCCAGCATCCACCGGATTGCCGAATCCCTCCTGGCCCCCACCGATGTGGAGCTTGTCTGCGTAGCCTCTGCCGCAGAGGCCCTGGACCGCATTGAGCGCGGCGAGCGCTTTGACGTGGCCCTCATCGACACGGCCATGCCCGGTATGGATGGATGGACCCTGCTCAGCCGACTCAGGGAGATGGAAGAGACGGTCCGCATGCCGATCGCCTTGATGGCAGGGGTGCTGGATCCTGTGGATCCCTCGAAGTTGGCCAAGGCCCCCATCCAGGGGTTCCTGAAGAAGCCCATCGAGCTTCGTGAGCTGGGGGACCGCGTCAAGGCCCTCCTGGCCACGCCCGTGGTGGTCAGTCCCTCCCCCTTCAGCACCATGCCCGCCATCCCCGTCAAGGATCTGTTGAAGCGCGGCGAGGAGGCCCTGCCGGAACTTCGCCCTGAACCTGCAGTTGAACCCGCCGGGCCTGTGGATCTGGATCTGAAACAGCCCGAGCCGGAGGACGATCTCATCGTGCTCACCGCAGAGGACGTGTGGCCCGAGGAACCCATTCCGGTCGTTACCACCGAATCAGCCCCCCCCACCCCAGTCCTGCATGATGTGCATCTGGAATTGGAGGAATTGGATGTGGCCGAGCCAGCCCTCCCTGCTCCGGCGCTGCATGATGTGCATCTGGAATTGGAGGAATTGGATCTCGAGAGCCTTCAGGATCTGGCGGGCCAGCCCCTTAGCGTCACCGGGCCAGCGTCCGATCTACAGCCTGAAACTCCCTCTGAATTCGAGCCAGAAGAGATCCTGACGGTGGAAGAGGACAACATCCTCACCCTTTCCGGCCTGGAAGAGTTGGAAACAATTCCCGCGGATTTCATTGACGCATCCTACAGTCCAACTCCGGAACCTGTGGCCGAACTGGATGATTCCTTCTACAGCCCAGCTCCTGAACCCGTGGCCGAACCAGATGATTCCCTCGCCCATCTTCCTGAAGCGGCCACGCTGTTGGGAATGGATGGGGCGGATGAGAGCCCAGAGCTGGTTACCTTTGCCTTCGTCGATGAGGCCGTAGAAGTCGATGAACTTGCGCCCGCCATTCAGGAACCTGCGCCGGTAACCCCTGAATCCGCGCCCGTCATGCAAGAGCTCTCGCCCGTGGCCGCAGAACCAGTCTTCGATCTGGAGATGGAGGAATTCGCACTCGTGTCTGCCGCAGGCGGGCAGGTGCCTGCCGTTCCTGGTCATGACGCAATGGTTCCTGCTGAGCAGTCACCCGTGACCACGGAACAGGCCCGGGCCGTGGTCCAGGCCATGTTGGCGGACCCAGTACTGGTGGATGCCTTGGTCAAGGCCGTGGTGGCGCGCATGGGTGATCAGGTACTTCGCGAGATCGCCTGGGAAGTCATGCCGGATCTGGCGGGAAGATTGCAAGGCTAGGCCCATGACCCAATCCTTCCTCGAGTTCCCAAGGCCGTCCCCCAGGCTCCTGCCATGATCACCGGCTACAACACGGATGTACGGCACGGGAACCGGGTCTTCCATGTCCAGACAGAGGACAAGGGTCGGTCCAACCCCAAGATTGAAACGCTCATCTATGTGGGCGGCGAAATCCTGGACAATTATCGTTCGTCCTACGGGGACCTGCTGGCTCGTCCTCCCGTGTCGGAGTCGGCCATCCAGGGGCTCATGGACGACCAGCATCGGGCCGTCATCCGCGACATCAAGAATGGCAAGTACGATCCCACCCCGCCAGATCTCATGGAGTCGGAGGCCTTCAATGACCGCCCCCTGGATCAGGCCATCCTGGAATTTCTTCAACAGGAAGGCGATGTGGACTGCCTCGAATTGGTGTTGGACCAGCCCCTCAAGCCCGCCTTTGGGAGCTTGTTCCGGGTGGAGGTGCGGGCGCGGCTGTGCCAGAGCCAGAGCCCAGTGTCCGGTGCCGAAGTGGCCGTGAAACTGGTATCCAGCCTCAAGAAGGCCTCGAGCCTGCTGTCGGGGCGGACCAGTGCTGATGGCCTGTTTGTCGGCGAGGTCCAGCTTCCCCCCAGCCAACCAGGCCAATGCGCCGTCGTGGTGAGTTGCACCAGCGACCAGGGTTTCGATGAATTGAAGGCTGCCGTGGTGGTTGTTTGAGTGTCTAAATAAAAATTTAGACACTTTTGCTGCAGCCCTTATCCTGGTCCTCACGGGGTGGGCCATGGCCAAGGTTGAGCCGGAACTTCTGAGCATTGGTGATATCTGCTCGGAGACGGGCCTGTCGGCGGACGTGTTGCGGGTCTGGGAACGCCGCTACGGATTTCCGGTTCCAGTGCGTCTGCCTTCGGGTCATCGGCGCTATCGGCAGGCGGACCTGCACCAGTTGAGACTCATGGCCGAGGCTGTCGCCCAGGGGCATCGCCCCTCCATGGTGGCGAGGGCCGGGGAAGCAGCCCTGAAGCGGTTGCTCGTCCCCATGGACGACCCCAGGGTGGAAGCTTTGTTCCACACCGTGGTCGCGATGGACACGGACCGGATGCGCTGGCTTCTGAGGGAATCGCTCGATCATTTGGGCTGGAAGCCTTTTCTTCAGCACATCGTCGCCCAGCTTCTGGATCGGGTAGGCATGGCCTGGGCCGATGGCAGCATCGGCATAGAACAGGAGCACCTGCTCACGGAAGTACTGGAGGATCTTCTTCGGGAACGGCGCCTGGCGTTCCCGACCCTGCCTGATCAGGGCAGGGTCCTGCTCTGCACCTTGCCGGGGGAGCGCCACCGCCTGGGCCTGCTCATGGCGGCCCTGGCCTACGCGGCCCAGGGAATCAGCACGGAGCTGTTGGGCGTGGACCTTCCGGTGGCGAGCATCGCCCAGGCCGGACGGACGCTGATGGTGGATCGCGTGGCCGTGAGTCTTTCCATCCAGAGTGCCGGGGAGACGACTCGCCGACTGCTCATGGATCTCCAGGAACGCCTGCCTCCCAGGTGCCGGCTCATCGTTGGGGGCCAGGGTGCCGCCCGGACCAGGAAGATCGTTGGGGTGGAACGGATGACGGGACTGGACGTGATTTGAGGGTCAGGGGTCCGCTGAGGACCCAGGGTCATCTGGGGCCCACTGCTTCCGGAGACGGTGAAGCAGGAGACGTAGCTCCAGCAGCAGGGGTCGGGCCGCCAGGAAGCACAGGAAGCCTGCGAGCGGCACCGTCAGCTTGAAGCCGATGTGCTTGAACCCGAGGGCCCCTACCACGCCGCCGCTGAGGAAGGACACGAGGATCAGCAGCAGGAGGATCAGCTTCGGGCGGTTGGCGAGGATTCGGGCCCGGCCGCGCCGCTGATGGACGTTCACGTAGGTGAGCCGGCTCAGTTCAATGCCGATGTCCGTGATCGTGCCCGTCAGGTGCGTGGTGCGGACCGCGGCGCCGGAGATGATCGAGGTCACCGCGTTGTGCATGCCCATGATGAAGCAGAGCAGCATCACGGTCATGGGGAGTGTGAACTCCATTTCCTCCTGAAGCCGGTTCCCCATGAAGCCGAATACCAGCATGAAGGCAGCTTCGACCACCAGGGTCAGCGCGTAGCGGCTGCGCATGCGGCGACGCTGCCCAAAGCTGATGAGGGTGGAACAGAAAAAGGCCCCGCCCAGGAAGCTCAACATCATGGCCAGGGCCGCGAGGGCCGTGGTGAGGTCCCCCTCGGCCAGTACATCCGCCATGGAGGAGACCACACCTGTCATGTGGGAGGTGTAGTGGCCCACCGCCAGGAACCCGCCCGCATTCACCGCCCCCGCCACGAAGGCCATGGCCCAGGCTAGTTGGCGGTTGAGGCTCTCCGATCGCAAGGCGCCCTCGCGCACCAGCAGCTTCTCCTGGATGGGCAGGCTGGCCACGGCCGACTCGATCACCGCCTGGAGCTGCTGCGTGTCCAGCCGGTTCCTGAGCAGCCTCCGCAGGTAGCGGGCCACGATCAGCTGGATGGCACGGGGGATGCGGCGCATGGATGCTTCAGTCTACTGACTCCGGTCCCCTGAATTTATGCCGAAGGCTAACTCCAGACGCGCCATCGGCGCGTCTGGAGCCCGGTAGACTGCTCCCATGCGCAAAATCCTGCTCCTCCACACCGGCGGCACCCTGGGCATGGCGCCCAGCGGAGAACCCGCCTCCCTGGCGCCGGGGCCCTTCCTCGAGCTCCTGCTGGAGCAGGTACCCGAACTGGGTCAGCTCGCGGAACTGGCAGTGGAGGTGCCCTACAACCAGGATTCCGCCTGCCTCGAACCCGCGAACATCCTGGCTTTGGCCCGAAGGGTGCGAGACGCGGCCAGGGACTTCGATGGATTCGTCATCATCCACGGCACCGACACCATGGCCTTCACGGCCTCCTGCCTCGGGTTCCTGCTGCCGGACCTCGGCAAGCCGGTGGTGCTCACGGGCAGCCAAAGACCGCTTGCGTTTGTGCGCAGCGACGCCCGCAGCAACCTCGTCAACGCCGTGGACCTGGCCTGTCGTGCCATCCCCGAGGTCGGCATCTGTTTCGGCACCCACTGGCTGCGCGGCGTAGCCACCGACAAGCTCAGTGTCAGCCAGTTCGAGGCCTTCGAGAGTCCCAACCTGGCGCCCCTGGCCGAGATCGGTGCCGAGATCCGCCTGCATCCGGAGGTGGGCCAGTTCCTTCGCCAGGTGCCCGCGGGCCTTGGAGGCGATCTCGATCTGAACATCCACACGGTCACGCCCCATCCGGGCATGGCCTGGTTCCCCGCGCCTGCAGGCGCGAAGGCCGTGCTCATCCAGGCCTTCGGCGCGGGCAATCTGCCCATGGACCGGGCCGACCTGGTGGCCTTCCTGGAGGACTGCCAGCTCCGCCGCTTGCCCGTGGTGGTCACCTCCCAGTGCGCCTATGGGGGCGTCGATCTCTCCGCCTACGAACTCGGACGGAAGATCGAGGAGATGGACGGCATTTCCGGTGGCCTGCACACCCGCTGGACCGCCCTGGCGAAGCTGGGCCTGGTGCTGGGTGCCGGCGGCGGGATCGCGGAGACACGGGAGGCATTCAGGATCGCCTGGGCCGGCGAGCCGATGCCCGAGGGTGCTTGGCCGCAAGCTTGATGGGTGCGGACCGTCCCATCCCACACGCAGGGCGCCGGGGCATGCGCCCCGGCGTGAGAAAACAGAAAGCAGTTCAAAACTCCAAACCCGCCTGTGGCGGGTTTGGAGCCAGGTAGAATAAAGGTTTCCTGGAACCGACCATGCTTGACGCCAACCTCCTCCGCAACGACCTCGACGCCGTGGCGGCCCGACTCTCCGGGCGGGGCTATACCTTGGACCGGGATCGCTACCAGGAGCTGGATGCCCGCCGCCGGAGCATCCTGCAGGAGGCTGAGGCCCTGAAGGCCGAGCGCAACCGCGTGAGCGACGAGGTGGGCCGCCTCAAGCGGGCCAAGGAGAACGCGGATTCCCTCATTGCCCAGCAGCGTGAGGTCGGCGACCAGCTCAAGGCGCTTGAATTAGCCGAGCGCGAGATCGAGGCGGCCTTCAAGGATTTCCTCGCGGGCCTACCCAATCCGCCCCACGCAAGCGTGCCCGTCGGCCGCGATGAGCACGCCAACGTCGAAATCAAATGCTGGGGCCAGATTCCCGCGATCGAGAAGCCCTTGGATCACGTGGAGTTGGGAGCACGACTCGGGATTTTAGATGTGGAGCGGGCCCCAAAATTAAGCGGCGCACGGTTCTCTGTTCTCTTGGGTTTGGGGGCGAAGCTTGAACGGGCTCTAGCTCAATTCATGCTCGACCAACACGAGAAGGTTGGGTACCAGGAGGTCATTCCTCCTTATCTTGTCAACGCTGACAGCATGTTCGGGACAGGCCAGCTTCCGAAGTTTGAGCAGGACCTGTTTAAAGTGCCTCATGGCGATTCATTCCTCTATCTGATCCCTACGGCCGAAGTCCCGCTGACCAACCTGTTCCGAAATGAAATCCTCGAACTAGAAGCATTGCCCACGCGGCTCTGTGCTTTGACGCCCTGCTTCCGCAGCGAGGCCGGCAGCTATGGCAAGGACACCAAGGGCATCATCCGCCAGCACCAGTTCCACAAGGTGGAGCTCGTGGCATTCGCGGCACCGGACCAAGCGGAAGCGGAGTTGGAGCGGCTTACCTCAAACGCCGAGGCCATCCTGGAGGCTCTGGAACTGCCCTACCGCCGGGTCCTGCTCTGCACCGGCGACATGGGCTTCAGCAGCCAGAAAACCTACGACCTGGAAGTGTGGCTGCCCTCCCAGAACACCTACCGGGAGATCAGTTCCTGCAGCTGGTTCGGCGACTTCCAGGCCCGGCGCGCCAACATCCGTTTCCGCCCGAAGGACGGCAAGCCCGGCTTCCTGCATACCCTCAACGGCAGCGGCCTGGCCGTGGGACGGACCTGGGTGGCTGTCCTCGAGAACTACCAGCAGCCCGATGGGAGCATTGTCGTACCGGAGGTGCTGCGACCCTACCTGAAGGGTCTCGAGGTGATCCGCTGACGATGGGCCCTCTCCTTTGCGCCGAAGGCCTTGGCCTTCTGCGTGAGGAAACCTGGGCATTGAAAGACGTCTCATTTTCCATCGCCCCAGGTGAAGCCTGGGGCGTGATCGGAGAAAGTGGAGCGGGGAAGAGCACCCTGCTGAATCTGGTCCTGGGCCTCATGGAGCCGACAGAGGGTCGGATCACATGGGAAGGAGAACTCTGGTCCCCGCTGTCCGAACGGGAGCGGCGGGTCCGCCGGCCTCGCCTGCAGGCGGTCTTCCAGGATGCCCTGGCCAGCCTGCCGCCCCACCGGACCGGCTGGGAGATCCTGCAGGAGCCCCTGGAGGTCTGGAAACATGGAGACGCCCGCTCGCGCCGGGCGGCCGCGGTGCGCATGGCGGCGCGCGTGAAGTTCCCTGAGGTTTCATTGGATCAGCGGCCCCAGGCCTGGTCCGGCGGGCTGGCCCAGCGGTTGTGTCTGGGAAGGGCCCTCATGCTGGGGCCAGCCCTGCTGGTCCTGGACGAGCCCACCTCGGCCCTGGATCCCACCCTGGGAGGCCACCTCCTGGCCCAGCTGCAGTCCCTCAAAGCAGAGGGCATGGCCCTGCTTGTCGCGAGCCATGACCTGAACTTGGTGCGGGCCCTCTGTGACCAGATGCTCCTGCTCCACGACGGGGAGGTCCTGTGCCAGGGCCCCATCGGACAGTTGCTGTCCAATCCACCCCACCTACACCTGCGCGAGCTTCTGGAGGCTTTGCCTATCCTGGAATGAAAAGGAATTCAATAAGCGGAGGATAACGGAGGAGCGGAGGATAGCAGAGAAGGAATGGGGCAAGGCGTCTACCCATCTTGTCTCCGCTGTCCTCCGCTTCTCAGCTTTCTCCGCTTTTACAAATTCTTTTCCATGATGAGGAGGCCACGTCGAGGTGGCTATTCCTCCACCGACACCTGTGCGGCGCTGGCGTTGACGTAGATGCCGCCGAAGTGGCCCCACAGGCTGCTGAAGCCAGGGCGCAGGCGGCCCTCCTGGTCCAGGGATTGCATTTCTGCGGAGAGAAGCTTCTGGGCCTCGGCAGTCTGCACGTCCTGGATGAGGGTCCGGCGGGTCTCGAAGGTGAGGGCAGGTGCAGGTTCGCGCGAGGTGATGCGGGCGACCCAAAGCTTGCCGTCCTGGGTCCAGAGCACCGGGGTCGTCTGACCCACGGGTGTGTCCAGCAGGGCCTTCCGGATTCCGGGGTGGGCGACAAGGTCGCGGAGGCCGTTGAGGGGCGCGGCTGCCTGATCCGTGACGGGGCCTACAGCCTGCAGTCCGCCGGTCTTCATCGCCTGCTGGGCCTTGGCCACGGCCAGCTTGCGGGCTTCCTCGAGTTGGTAGGCGGCAAGCACCTTGGCGCGGATCTCTTTGAAGGGCGGCACGGCCTCAGGCAGTTCCTCCTGCACCCGGAACAGCAGGTGGTGGTCCGGGAAGGGCAGGGGCTTCGACACCTCGCCCACCTTGAGGTGGAAGACTTCGCCGAGGATCTGCGGCAGTTCTGGAAGGCCCGGCGTCTGGGCAGAAGGCTCGTTGCTGAAGGGTTGGCTGAGCTGGGCGGCACTGCCTAGGCTCTTGGCGGCGGCCGCAAGATCGCCGCCATTGGCGCGCTTGCGGATCTGCTCGAGGCGCTCCTGGGCCCGGGTGTTGAACCGGCTGTTGGAGATCTCCAGGGCCAGTTCCGCTTTCACGTCTTCGAACTTCTTCTCGCGACGTCCCTCCAGTTTGATGAGGTGGACGCCGAACTGGGTGCGCACGGGCTGGCTGATTTCGCCGGGCTTCAGGGCCGCGGCCGCATCGGAAAAAGGCTTGACCATCTTGGAGGCATTGAACCAGCCCAGGTCGCCGCCGTTGCCCTTGGCGCTGGGGTCCTCGCTGAGCTCCTCGGCGGCCTTGGCGAAATCCTGACCCTTCACGAGACGCTCGCGGAGCAGCTTGGCCTTGGCCGTGGCTTCCTGGAACTGGGCGTCGCCCTCGGCCTTGAACAGGATGTGGCGGGCCTTGAACTCGGTGGTGTCCCCCTTGCGGGCCTCGAAGGCGGCCTTGAGGGCGGCCTCGTCCACCTGGATGTCCTTGCCGAGGGAGGCGCGATCGACGGTCACGAACTGGATGACTCGCCGGGGTGGCTGGAGGAACCGCTCGCCGCCGGTCTTGTAGAAAGCCTCGAGGGTGGCGTCCCCGGGGTCGGCCACCACGCTGGGATCCACTGCCAAGGTGGCCTGCTGAAAGGCGACCTTTTCGTTGCGCAGGCGGTTCTCCAGGGCGATCCAGGCCTCGTCCACGGGAACCTGAAGGGCGGCCTGCTGGACCAGCTTGGTCCGCATCAGTTCGGAACGGATGCCCCGCTCCTGCATGGCCGGATTGAAGCCGGTCTCCTGGAAGATCTGCTTCAGCTCGGCGGTGGACTTCAGATTGCCCTTGGCGTCCAGCAGCATGGGGTACTGGCGCAGGAAGGCCCGGAGACGGGCACCTACCTCTTCATCGGTCACCACCACGTGGTGCCGGTCGGCCAGTTCCTCCATGAGTTTCTGGTTCATGAGATCCCGCAGGGCCTGGGACTGGATGAAGGGCTTGAGGGTCTCCGGGCTGGCCTGCTTGCCGTAGCGCTGGTAGAGCTCCTGCATATGCTCGGCCAGTTCACGCATCAGGACCTCGTGTCCATAGACCCTGGCGATGACCGTATCCGCGGAGACAGCTCCCCCGGTCGGAGCCAGATAGGCCACGAGGCCCAGGAGGACCACGATCATGACCGCGGCCATGGGCGTGCGGTTGGATTTGAAAACCTGACGGAAGGAACGAAGCATGCGGGGCTCCAGACGGACCTCCCAGATTACCAAGGGATTGGCGTTCGATTACACTTGAATGCTGGAGAGGTTGAATGGCTGTCTTGTCCGTGCTCACCTGGGGGGATCCCCACCTCAAGAAGAACAGCGAGGATGTTGGGGATTGGACTCCCGAGTTGGAACAACTGGTGGCGGACCTGTTCGAGACCTCTCTCCATGAAGAAGGGGTCGGCCTCGCGGCCCCCCAGGTCGGCGTGAACCTCAACCTGGCGGTGATCGATTGCTCTTGCGGGGAGGACCCCGAGCAGAAGCTCGTCCTCATCAACCCCGAGATCACGAAGGAAGAAGGCTCCCAGGTGGGTCCTGAGGGCTGCTTGTCGATTCCCGGCATCCGCGAGGTGCTTGAGCGCCCCCAGAAAGTGACCATCCGCAACCGGACCAGGGATGGCGCCTGGCAGGAACTGACGGGCGAAGACCTGAAGGCCCGGGCCTTCTGCCACGAGATCGATCACTTGCGCGGGCGGCTCTTCGTGGAGTACTTCGGCCCCGTGAAGCGCCAGTTCCTCCAGAAGAAGTATCTGAAGCAGGCCCGGGGATGACCCGGATCGCCTTCCTCGGCACCCCCAGAGTGGCCGTCCCGGCTCTGAAGGCGCTCGCGGAGGAAGGGATCGTGGCGGTCTTCTGCAATCCGGATCGGCCTGCGGGCCGCGGCAGGCACCTGGAAGCCCCGCCTGTGAAGGTGGCGGCCCAGGCCTGCGGCCTCGCCATCCACCAGCCGCAGAGCTGGAAATCCCCCGATACCCGGGCGTTGTGGGAGACCCTGCAGATCGACCTGGCGGTGGTGGTGGCCTACGGCCACATCCTGCCCCGCTGGATGCTGGATTCCTGTCTCCTGGGTGTCTGGAACCTCCACTTCTCCCTGCTGCCCCGCTGGCGCGGGGCTGCCCCCGTGAACCACGCCCTGCTGGCCGGAGACGAGGAGGCCGGCGTCAGTCTCATGCGGCTCACGGAGGGGCTCGACGAGGGGCCCGTGCTGGCCCAGTGCCGCCGGGCCATCGGCCTGGAGATCACCGCCGAGGGGCTGCTGACCAAGCTGGCGGTGGATGCCTCCGAACTCCTCATGGACCAGCTTCCCATGCTGCTATGCGGCTGCGCCAGACCGGTGGAACAGCAGCATGAACTGGCCACCTACGCCCCGAAGCTTCGCCGGGACATGGGCCACCTGGACTGGCGCCTCCCGGCGGCCGAACTGCACCGGCGGGTGCGGGCCCTGTGGCCCTGGCCTGGCTCCGAACTGCGGATGGAAGGCCAGGCGCTCAAAGTCTGCGGCGTGGGAGCGCTCCGCGCCTGCCACGGCGAGCCTGGCCAGCTGCTCTGGGGCAAGGAGGGTGCTTGGCTTACCACCCCCGACGGCGCCCTCGAGCTCACCCAGCTCCAGCGCCCAGGCAAGCCCGTCCAGCCCGCGCTCCAGGCCCTTCAGCCCTGGGGGGCCACCGGCAGCCAGGTCCTCGGCTGATTCTTAGAGAATCCCTTGAGGGCGGCGGCGACGGCCTCAATGACGGGCCCCCACCTTTCCGAGTCCGGTTGACGGAAGAGCCGCATGGAGCCCGGGTACCAGGGCGAATCCTCGCGGTCCTTGAACCAGCGCCAGTCGGTCTTGTAGTGGGGCAGCAGGACCCAGCAGGGCTTCCCGAGGGCTCCCGCCAGATGAGCAGCCGCCGTGTCCACAGAGATCACCAGATCGAGGTTGGAGACGAGGGCGGCTGTATCAGAAAAGTCCTTGATCCATGAGCTTGGATCAAAAAGCTCCAGGCCCTTCGGGATTCGCGCAGTTTCGTCCTCGCCCATGCCCTGCTGCAGGCTGACGAAGTGGAGGCCCTCCACGGCTGTCCATGGCGCCAGGAGGTCGAGTCCAGGCAGGGACCGATCGGCATCGTTCTCGAACCGGGAATTGCCCTTCCATGCCAGGCCCACGCGTATTCCCTGCGAAGGAAGCCGCGAACGCCACCTCAGAACCTCCTCCGGGGAGGCCCGCAGGTAGGGGATGGGTGCGGGAATGGTGTCGAGCCGCGTCCCACAGTGAAGAGGGAGGCTCTGGGGCAGGGTCCAGTAGTCCCAGTCGGGACCGGGGATCGTCTCGTCCATGGCCACCACCACATCGACCCCGGGAAGGGTCGCGAACAGCTTCTTCAGGGCCGGGTGGCAGACCATTCCGATCCGCGCGGCGCCCTGGCCCTTGAGAACCGAAGCGTATCGGCCGAACTGGATCATGTCGCCATATCCACCTTCGCATCCGACGAGCAGGGCTTTGCCTTCCAGGTTCTCTCCCCGCCATCGGGGACCGGGAATCTTGGCTAGAAGGTCCAGGTTCCAGGAACGGGCCTCCAGGGCCTGCCAGCCCTCCTCCAAACGGCCTTGGCGCAGCAGGATGTAGCTCAGGTTGAAGCGGGCCTTGGCGTAGGTCGAATCGAGAGCCATGGCCCTTCGGAAGCAGCGTTCCGCCTCCGACTCGTCCTTCAGGCACGCCCGGAGTACTCCGAGGTTGGACCAGAGCGCCGCGGCAGTGGGAAACAGATCGAGCGCACCGTCGTAAAGCTTCGCCGCCTCTCCAAACCGCTTCTGGTTGACCAGGAGCGCGCCGAGGTTCAAGTGGACCTGCAGGCTGACAGGGGCGAGCGAGAGGGCACGCCCATAGCAGGCTTCGGCCTCCTTTAGCGCGCCCGTTTTTTCGAGAGTGACGCCCAAGTTGACATGGGCTTCAGCCAGATCCGGCGCGATCTGGATGGCCCTTCGAAAGGCCCTTTCCGCGCCCGGGAAGTCATTCACCTCCAGACATCGACTGCCCTTGCGGAAGCAGGCTTCAGCACCTACGGGGGCCGGGCTCATCGCCGTTTTCGCCGTTCTTCGCCGGTTCATGTTGTCCCAGTGTTTCAGGCCCCTATGCCAGCCTCGCCGCCACGTCGCGGTAGTCGGGATCCATATCGTGGACAGCCTTGAACTCCTCCATGGCCAAGTCGGTATGGCCCTGCAGGAGATAGATATCGCCCAGGTCGTACCGCAGGCCGACGCAGTCCTCGGGTGGGAAGCCGGGGGCCAGGATTCCCTGTTGCAGCCACGTCACGGCTGCGGCGAGATCACCTCGGGCCTGCTCGCAGATGCTGAGCATGGAGCAGCACTCCAGGGTGCGCTCGGGATCGCCCATGGCGATCTTGAATTCTTCGATGGCGGGGTCGATGAGCATCATCTCCTTGTAGGCGATGCCCAGGTTGTAGTGGGTGTCATAGTCGTCGACCTTGACTTGCTTCTCCACGCCTTCGCGGAAGGCGCTGAACAGCTCGTCCACACTCTGGATCTTTTCCACCACGTGGGTGGCGTCGTGCATCTCCTCGCCTTCGCCGCTGTCCATGAGGGCCGTGCCCAGCACGTCCGTGAGGTCGAAGAAGGAATTGGCGAAATCGCTTTCGTCCAGGGCGAGGGCCTGAACGGTCTTCCCCAGCTTCTGAAGGGCGGCTTCGGTGCGTTCGAGCCGGAGTGTCAGTTCGGGATTCCCCGGGAACTGCTTGAGGGCGGCCTCGATCTCGATCTTGGCCTCTTCCGGGCTGCCGTAGTCGAGCTGGAAGTCGATATCACCGAGCAGGGTTTCGAGCTCCTCGGCGGTAGGCCCAACGACCGGCGAAAGTGCTTGAACCGCGGCGGCGGGTGCGGGTTCCACTTCGGGGAGCGCGGACAAGGCCTCGATGACCTCCGGCGCCAGCTGCAGGGTGGGCATGGGCGGCAGCGGCATGGTGGGTGCCGACGGAGGAGGAGCTGGCGGCTCCTCGGGCATGAAGTCGGAGAGCGTCGATTCCATCCAGCTTAGGTCAGAAGCCTCCAGGGCAGTAGCCTCTGGGGGCGCCGGGACGGGTTCTGTGCGTTGTGCCGAGGGGGCGAAGGAAACCGGCAGTTGGGGGTCCAGATCGGGTAACAGGGGGAGGCCATGACTCGGAGTGATGGGTTTGGCGGCCGATGGGGTCGGGGTCCGAGCAGGTGGGAGGGGTTCGAAACCCGGAAGATCGAGCCCGATCAGCATGTCCATGTCGCTTGGTATGACTTCGGATGGGGCCAATGCCGGGGGGGCTGAGGCGGGTATCGGCAGTCCGAGGGGTGTACTGGGCGCACTAGGCGCGATGGGCGCACTAGGCGTGATGGGCGGAAGGGCGCCCGGTTCAGGCAGGCCGAGGGTGCGGCGATGGATGCGGGTGGAGCCCGGGAAGAGCTGTTCCGCCAAGTCCAGGAGGTGCGCGGCTTCGCGCTTCCTGCCGAGTTGCGCCAGGGTTTGGGCACTCTGCACGTACTGCATCTGCACCTGGGTCAGGCGCCCCGTGGTGCGGTGGACGGAGACGATGGCTTCGATGATGGTCAAGTCGGCGGGATCCAGTTCCAGGGCCTTCTTGTAGGTCTCGATGGCCCGCTCGGGACTGCCGCCCCGCATGAAAGCCTCGGCTTCGCGAGAGAACTGGTCGATGCGCAGGCGCCGGATCGGATCCACCTCCGTACCGCCGCCCCCGCGCGTGGTTTCCGGGGGAGGCTGGGGCGCGAATCCTGTCGGGTCTCCCGGCGAGGAGAAGGCGAAAGTACCGACTGCCGCTGCGCCTGGTACGACGCCGAGGCTCTGGAGCTGTCCGCCGAGCCGACCGATGAGGGCCTGATCGTTATTCTGGTAGGCCATGCCATAGGCACTTTGGAGCGCCTGGATCTGGTCACCCCGGTTGCCGCTCTGATGCGCGATCTCGGCGAGAAGGACCCAACCTTCGATGCTGATGTTCCCTTGGAGGGCGGTCTGGAGACTGCGGCTGATGACATCGCCGGAACCGCGACGAGCCAGTTCCCTGGCGATGGGGGCGAACAGCCGGAGACCTTCCTCTCCCCGGTCCGCACTGACGAGATTCCGAAGGGCCTTTTCGCAGAGGGGCAGGGACTTCTCAGGCAGCTGGGCGATCTCCGCCAGGGATTCCAGGGCACGGTCCGGATGGCCACTGCGCAGCTCGATCTCGGCCAGGGCCTCGAGCAGCTCGGTATTGCGGGGATTGACGGTGAGGCCTTCTCGCAGACGCTGGGCGGCGGTGATGTAATCCCCCTGGATCACACCCAGACGGCTCTGGGTCAGAAAGACCTGGGGGGTGGAAATCATCGATTTGGCGCGTTCGAGGATCTGATTGGCCTCGGCGTGCATCTGCTCCATGGCCAGGGATTCGGCCACCTCGAGGTAGATGCCCGCGGCGCGTTCCTTCATGCCCTCCTTGTTGTAGAGGTCCGCCAGCTTGACCTTCATCTTCAGGTTCTTGGGATCCAGGTCGACGACCTTGTTGAACTCCTCCAGCGCCCGTTTGATGAGCCCCTGCTTCTGGAAGTGCTCAGCCACCTGCAGGTGCACTCGAACCGAGTCGACGGGTCGGTTCATCTGACGGTAGAGGTCCGCCAGGCGCTGGGCTGCATCGATGTCATCCGGAGCGTTCCGAACCACCTTCTGGAAGATGGCGGCGGCTCGGGCATGGAACCCATCCCGCTCGTAGGCGCTGCCGAGTCGCTTGTGGATCTCGACGCCCTCCTTCACCCGGCCGATCTGGACGGAGAGATCGCCGATCTGGTTCAGTGTGTTGTAGTCCTTGGGGTTGTCATCGATGAGTTTCTGGAACTCATCGATGGCCCGATCCACCTTGCCTGTCGACAGCAGCCTGTTGGCTTCCTTTTGGATTTTGCTGCGATCAATGGCCATTCAGTTGCCTCGGAATACGAGCCTGGGAGTTCGGAAAGTGTAGGCGGGGCGGCCTGTCCTTGGATAGATCTATCGAAATTGCTCGCTCGTGAAGCTGTGGGGGAGCAGGTTTTCCAGCCGATGGAGCTGGCGGACCTGACGGTTGGCCAGCAGCACGGGGAGTTCCTTCGCAAACTCGACCAAGGCCTGGCGGCAGGCGCCACAGGGCGGCGTCAGCTCGGCTACGTCAGTGACCACCACCGCAGCTACCAGGCCGCCTGGTCTGAGGCCTGCTGCCACGGCCGCGCTCAAGGCCCCGCGTTCGGCGCATAGGCAGACTGGGTAGGCGGCATTCTCCACGTTGCAGCCGCCGAACACAGCCCCGGAAGAAGTCAGCAGGGCCGCACCCACCTGGAACCTGGAATAGGGCGCATGGGCGTGATCACGGGCCTTCCAGGCTGCATTCAAAAGGGGGGTCCAGGCCGGGGATTGCGGATCGTCGAACACCAGAGCCTCCAGTGCCTTACAGCTTAGGCCGTTGTTCAGAAAATGAACCTGAATGTTCCAGAGGGGAGAGCTTCCCTCACGAATGAAACCAGGGACTCCGTCTGCATCGAGACGATGGACGAAGCCAAGAAGCAGAGAGAAAAAAGGGCGGAAGACGATGCAGACGGAGTCCGAATGATTGATGATGACCAGGGAATGGGCGTTTCTGGGTGGGCCACCGCGAACCGTGCTGAATTGTGGCGCGAACGGTAACCCAGGCCCGGCGGAGAGAACTCCTGAATGAGCCTAAACAAGCTGGGGAGCCATCGCGCTCTCTGCCATTCCCGCGGCCTGTGCCAGCGCCAGGGCGCGCCAGCAGGCGGTGTGCCCATGCACTTCGCGGATCCCTTGAACTCCGTGCAGCTCCAGGCTGGCATCGCGCTTCTGGAGCCTGGCCTGCAGCACGGCGCCGGACAGGTGCTCCAGTTCTCGCTCGAAGGGACGGCCGGGGGCCCAGGCCGCGAGATCCAGGCGAAGGTGGAGGCCCATGGGGCGCTCTTCTTCGAAGGTCCGCACCCAGGGTTGGCTTCGCTGTGCCGTGCGCTTCCAGTGGACCCGGCCAGGCGCATCGCCCATCCGCAGCGGCCGGGCGCCCTCGGGGCTGCTGGAGCCCTCCTGGGGCAAAGTCCGCTGCCCTTCGCCACGCCAGCTTGCGGGCTGGGCTGGTGGAGTGCGGGGATGGGGAAGCACCAGGACCGCTTGATCCAGTGGGACGAAGCGGGATTTTTCGATCAGGCCGAAGGGGAAGCGAGTTCGGAACTCCAGGGTGCGGACGCGAATCCAGCCCCGGTGTCCGGCCCTGGCATGCAGTACCACCAGGGTCTCGCCCGTGCGGCTGGCCGAGTCCAGGAAGCTGGGTTCCACGATGCCGTCCTCCATCACCAGATGCAGTTCGAGACCCCGAATGCGGCCATGCCCGGCGTCCTGAAGGAGCAACCGGAGGCCCCCTCGGACCCTGGCAAAGAGGTTGCCTTCCTCCAGCCCCACCACCTTGAGGTTCTGCAGGGCCCGGCGGCTGAGGATGCCGGAAACCAGGAAGAGGCCGAGCATCAGGGCGAACACCAGGTAGAGCAGGTTGTTGCCGGTGTTGACAGAAAAGACGCCTACCGCCAGCAGGGCCAGCAGGTACTGGCCCCCCAGCCCCGTCAGGGACAGGCGCAAGCGGCGGTCGTTCCAGAGCCTCATGGCCTCCAGCCTACCGCCGCCGGTGCATTTCCGGAGGGGCACCGGTTGGGCCTCCACCTCGCGGGTTGGCCTCCCCAGGGTCCGCCGGGCGGTCCCATCTGCGTCATGATGGTCCCGACCATGTGGGTCGCGGAGAAGGCTCCGGGGGAGTCTTCGGAGCGGGGCCCCCAAAGGGAGGGAATCAGCGACCATGTTTACCGGACTGATTAGGTACCTAGGCACCCTGGAATCCCGGTCTTCTCGTCCGGGAGGAGCTAGGCTGCGAATCGCGGCCCCGGCAGACCTCCTGGCTCGCGCCAAGGCGGGGGCCAGCGTGGCCGTGAACGGGACCTGCCTCACCAGCGTGTCCGTGGACCGCGGGGCCTGGGAGGCGGACCTCAGCGAGGAGACCCTGGAGAAAACAACCCTGGGAAGGCTGCCCCTGGGCGCGCCGCTGCACCTGGAACCGGCCCTCTGCGTGGGCGATCCCTTGGATGGTCACCTGGTATCTGGCCATGTGGATGGCATCGGCCAGCTGGTGTCGAGACCCCACGTCCAGGGCGGCGTCGATGAGGGCATCTGGCGGTTCAGCATGCCCGCGGTGCTGGCACCCATGACCGCCCCCAAGGGTTCCGTGGCCGTCGACGGCATCTCCCTCACGGTGGTCGACTGTGGCACCGACTGGTTCACCGTGGCCCTCATCCCCGAGACGGTCACACGCACGGCGATGAAGGGCCTGCGCCCAGGGGATCCCGTCAACCTGGAAGTCGACCCCATCGGCCGCTTCGTGGCCCGGGCCCTCACCTTGCGGGCCAGCGACGAGAAGCTGGCCAGGTTCGCCCAGGGTGGTTGGAACGGCTGAGACAATTTTACAGTACGACCAAATCCTAGACCGGGAGGGGACCGGACGCCTTCCGAATTGCCTCAAATGACCCTCCTCCAGGGTCCACCGCGACCCTTTTCCAGAGACATGGATCCGGCTCTGTTCACAATGGAGTGTTTGAAGTCCCCATCCACCCATTCCCGCCCCTCAAAGGAGGTATTCATGCTCGTTCGAGAACTGATGACACTGAAACCCACCGTCGTCTTGCCAGAAATGTCCGTGCCTGACGCGCTGATCCTCATTCGCGGCCGCAAAATCAACCACCTGCCGGTGGTAGACGAAAAGGGGAAACTCGTCGGCATTGTCGCCGAGCAGGACCTCCTCCACGCATCGGCTTCTTCGGTAACCACCCTGAGCGTCTGGGAACTCCCCAGTCTGCTGGCCAAGATCACCGTGAACATGGTGATGGTCAAGAACCCGGTGACGGTGAACGAGGACACTCCCGTCGAAGAAGCCGCCCGCATCATGGCGGACAAGGGCATCGGCTGCCTGCCCGTGCTAGGTGATGACGGCGGGATGATCGGTCTCGTCACCAAGAGCGACCTGTTCCGCGCCTTCATGGAGCTCCTGGGCGGCCGTCGGCACGGTGTCCGCATCTGGGCCGAGACCCCGGATACCAAGGGGACCATTGCCAAGATCACGGGAGCCATTGCCGCCGTCTCAGGCAATATCGTGGGGCTGGGATTCAATGAGATCCACGATGTCAAAGGCTCCCGCTGGGAGATTACCCTCAAGGTCCAGGATGTTCCCGCGGAAAAACTGGCCGAAGCCATCAAGCCATTCGTGATCAGCGTCAAGGATGTCCGCGAGAGCTGATTCACTTCCTTCATCGAGGTTCCGGCAAGAGGCGCTACTCGCGCGCGCCTTTCCGGATGCGATCCATCTCGCGTTTCTGCTCGCGCTCCTTCAGCGCGTCGCGCTTATCGCTGTGGGCCTTGCCCTCGGCCAGGGCCACCTTCACCTTGATCATGCCCTTGGCGTTCAGGTAGATGGCCAGGGGGATGATGGTGAGGCCCTTGCGCACGACCTTCGCGGTCATCTTGGTGATCTCGGCCTTGTGCAGCAGCAGCTTCCGGGCGCGCAGGGGCTCGTGGTTGGCATAGGTGCCGAACTCGTAGGGGGAGATGTGGGCCTGTTTGAGCCAAAGCTCGCCGGCCACCACGTCCACGTAGGCGTCCTGCAGCTGTCCCAGGCCTGCCCGCAGGGCCTTCACCTCGGTGCCCTGGAGGGCGATCCCCGCCTCCCAGGTCTCGAGGACATGATAATTGTGGAAGGCTTTGCGGTTGCGGACGAGATCCTCGGACATACGAACAGTGTAGCCTCCCGCTAGACTCGTCCTTTTGGGATGGCTCCATGCTGCAGAAGCTCCTCGCCCCGGTCGTCGCCTGGATGGTGGCCCTCATGGCCGCCATGGGGCCGTTGGGCGTCATGCTGCTGATGGCCATCGAAAGTGCCTGCATCCCCCTGCCCAGCGAGGTGATCATGCCCTTCGCGGGCTATCTGGCCTACAAGGGGCAGCTCACCTTCTTCGGCCTGGGCGCGGGCCATCCCGTGGCGCAGATCTGGATCGCAGGCTTCTTTGGAGCCTTGGGCTGCAACCTGGGCAGCATCCCCGCCTACGAGGTGGGGGCCTGGGGCGGAAGGCGCGCCGTGGAGAAGTACGGCCGGTTCATCTGGCTGCACACCGGCCACCTGGACCAGGCTCATCGCTTCTTCGAACGCTACGGACCCGAGGCCATCATCCTGGGCCGCCTGCTCCCCGTGGTGCGCACCTTCATCGCCCTGCCCGCCGGCATCGCGAAGATGGACCGCACCCGCTTCCACCTCTACACCTTTCTCGGCAGCCTGCCCTGGTGCCTGGTTCTCGCCTGGATCGGCTACAAACTCGGCGAGAAGTGGAGCACCCTGGGCGCCTACTTCCACAAGCTGGATGCCATCATCGGCGTGCTACTACTCGTGGGTGCCGCATGGTTTGTATACGACCACTTCCGGAACCGGGCCAAGGGGTAGGACCGGAGCCTGGGCTCGAGGCCACATTCAGGAGGCGTGTTCCCGGGACAGGGCCCTGGCGCGTTCCACGCTCAGCAGGGCCTGCTTCCGCACCGTGCCCCAGTGGTACTCACCCACGACCCCTGAGGCCCGGATGACCCGGTGGCAGGGGATC
>PMJK01000060.1 GCA_003158505.1 Holophagaceae bacterium
GTCCACGATCAGGAAGGGGAGGAAGATCATGAAGCCGATCTCGAAGGAGGTCTTCAACTCGCTGATGAGGAAGGCGGGAAGCAGGCGCTCCAGGGGAACGTCTGCCTTCGTTTTGGGCGCAGGGGCCTTCGCGATCCCGAGGAAAAGAGATAGATCCTTCTTCCTGGTATAGCGCAGCATGAAGACCTTCAACGGGGCGGCAGTGCGGTCCAAAGCCTGTTCCGTGGTCAGTTCATTCCGTTGAAGTGGCTGGATGACCGTCGTGTTGATCTCGCGCGCCGTGGGAGCCATGATGAAGAAGGTGAGCACCAGGGCTAGGCTGATGAGCACTTGATTGGACGGGGTCTGCTGCTGGCCCAGCCCCTGTCTCAGGAAATGGAGCACCACCGTGATGCGCGTGAAGCTGGTGGCGGTCATGAGGATGGTCGGAGCCAGGCTGAGGACCGTCAGAAGCAGCAGGGCCTGGAGGCTCGAACTCAGCCCTGCGCCTGTGGGCGTCTTGCCGAAGTCCACGGTCACCGAGGGCAGTGGCGCGGCCTGCTGGGCACAAAGGCTCAGGCCCGCCAGCATCAACAGGATTGTGGGGAGCCACTTCAGGAAGCGGTTCATAGGCCGCCTCCCCCCTGCTTGAGCAGCGCCTCCATCTCCTTCACGGGCACCGGGCGGCCCAGGTCCACTTGGCGGGACAGCGCATCGTCGAAGGAACCGGGGCCGCCCTGGTCGCGAGGGTCCAGCCTGGAAATCAGCTGGATTCCCTGCGGTGTCAGCGCCAGGAGAAACCGCTCACCCTCCACCTCGAGGATGGACACGAAACGGCGGTCGCCCAAGGCCAGGGTCTCCTCGACCCGCAGCCGGCCACCCCCGCCCCCGGGGATGCGTCCCCGGCCATATTTCTTCAGGGCCCAGAGGCTGGCCCCGGCGATCCCCAGCACCAGGACCAGGGATCCGAAGGCGCGCAGGCCCGAGGGTGGGGCCACCGGTGACTGGCCCTGCGTCGGTTTTCCGTCCTCCAGCGTCAAGGGAGCCTGCAGTTCCTTCTCGGCCGGAGAGGGCGGCGGCCCAGGACGATCCGCTCCCTGGGCCCCAAGACCCAGGCCCGCCACCAATCCAAGGACAAGCACCAACCGTCGCAGCAAGACAACCTCCCGACACAGCAGAAGAGAGGGGCGAGAGGGATGCCAAGGTCCCTTGGAGGAAGGCAGGATCTAGCCTCCCGGTATCTACCTGTCTTCACAACCAGCGTAGGATGGGGCGATAAACCCACCACCGGAGGTGCCCCATGGCGGTGTTCAACCTATCGGTCAACGGCCAGTCCCTCAAGGTCGAGGCGCCCCCCGACATGCCCCTGCTCTGGGTGCTGCGGGAGCGCCTTGGCCTGACGGGGACCAAGTTCGGCTGCGGGCAGGGCCTTTGCGGCGCCTGCACCGTGCTCCTGGGCGGCGCGGCCGTGCGCTCCTGCATGACCCGACTGGGCGACCTCCGGGGCCGGAGCATCACCACCATCGAGGGCCTGGACCCCAAGGGCGCGCACCCCTTGCAAAAGGCCTGGATCGAGGCGGACGTGGCCCAGTGCGGCTACTGCCAGACCGGCCAGATCATGACGGCCGCAGCCCTGCTGGCGGCCAATCCCGGGCCTTCGGACGCCGACATCGACCAGGCCATGGGCCGGAACGTCTGCCGCTGCGGAACCTACCTGCGGATCCGCGAGGCCATCCACCTGGCCGCCGGAAAGAGGGTGGCCCCATGAGCGACCGCCGCGACTTCCTCAAGACCATGGGCAGCCTCTCCCTCGCCTTCTACCTGCCCCTGGACCTGAAGGCGGCCCCGGTCGCCGCCCCGGCCACCACGGGCCTCGAACCGAATGGCATGCTCCGCATCGATGCCGATGGCACGGTCACCATTTGGGCCACGCGCACCGAGATCGGCCAGGGCGTGCGGACCAGCCAGGCCATGGTCATCGCCGAAGAGCTCGAGGCGGACTGGTCGCGGGTGAAGGTGCTGCAGGCCTCCACCAACCCGAAGTTCGGCGATCTCGGCGTCACCGGCGGCAGCCAGACCACCCGGTCCACCACGGAAGGCCTCCGCAAGGTAGGCGCCCAGGCCCGGGAACTGCTGCTGCAGGCCGCCTCCGACACCTGGGGCGTGTCCAAGGGCGAGTGCCTGGCCCGGTCCGGCCAGATCCAGCATCCCTCTAGCGGCCGTCAGCTGGGCTACGGCGACCTGGTCGAGCGGGCCGCCAGGCTCACGCCTCCGGCGGATCCGCCCCTGAAGTCGGCCAAGGATTTCCGGATCCTTGGCAAGGATATCCCACGGGTGGACGGACCCGATTTCGTCACGGGTCGGGCCCAGTTCGCCTCGGACCTCCGGCTCCCGGGCATGCTGGTGGCCAGCATCGAGCGCTGCCCGGTGTTCGGGGGCAGGCTGAAGTCCTTCGACGCCTCGGCAGCCCTCAAGGTGCCCGGCGTGAAGAAGGTGCTGCCGGTGTCCAGCGGCGTGGCAGTCTTCGCGGAAGACACCTGGTCTGCCTTCTCCGGCCGGCAGGCCTTGAAGGTGCAGTGGGATGAGGGGCCGGCCGCAAAGCTCGACAGCGCCGGGATCCGCAAGCAGTTCGAGGCCCGCCTGACCACCCCGGGCAAGGTTGTGCGGAAGGAGGGCGACGCGGCCTCAGCCCTGGCCTCCGCCGCCAAGCGGATCCAGGCCACCTACGACGCGCCCTTCCTGGCCCACGCCACCATGGAGCCCATGGTGGCCGTGGCGGATATGCAACCGGGCCGATGCAAGGTCTGGGCCCCGACCCAGGGACCGGCCTGGGCGATTCCCTCCATCGAGAAGATCACGGGCCTGAAGGCCGAGCAGATCGAGATCCAAGTCACCCTGGCCGGCGGTGGCTTCGGCCGGCGCGCCATGTCCGATTTCGTCCTGGACGCGGTGGAATGCTCCAAGGCCGCCGGTGTGCCCGTGAAAGTACAGTGGACCCGGCCCGACGATTTCCAGCATGACGGCTACCGCCCGGCCACGCTGCACATGCTTGAAGGTGGCCTCGACGACCAGGGTCACCCCCTGGCCTGGAAGCACCGCTTCGTGGGCCCCTCCATCGCCGCATCCAACCATTTCCCCTGGCCCCCGGAAGCCCTTGAACTATCCGGCGCCTCGGATCTGTCCTACGCCATCCCGAACCTCCAGGTGGAGTGGGGCCAAAGTGACACGGCGGTGCCCGTCTGGTTCTGGCGCGCCGTGCCGGCCAGCTTCAACCCCTTTGTGACCGAGTGTTTCCTGGACGAGCTGGCCCATGCGGCCGGCAGGGATCCCCTGGATTTTCGGCTGGACCACTTGCCGAAGTCCCCTCGGAAGCTGGGGCGGGACACCTTCGAGCCAGACCGGTACCGAGCCGTGCTGGAACTGGCCGCGGCCAAAGCCGAGTGGCGGACCCGCAAGCTGCCCAAGGGCTGGGGGCGTGGCATCGCGGGCCACGCCTACCTGGACTGCGGCACGTATGTAGCCCAGGTGGCCGAGGTGGAGACTGGCTCGGGCGGCTCGATTCATGTGCGGCGGGTGGTCTGTGCGGTGGACTGCGGGATGGTGCTCAATCCCCGGAGTGTCCGGGCCCAGATGGAAGGCGGCATTGCCTATGGCCTCAGCGCCGCCCTTTATGGTGAGATCTCCCTGAAGGACGGACGCGTGACCGCAGCCAGTTTCAAGGATCAGCCCATGGTGATGCTCCCTACCATGCCGAAGGTGGAAGTCCACTTCGTGCCCAGCGACCTGCCCCCGGGCGGCGTCGGAGAGCCCGGCCTGCCCCCCCTGGCGCCTGCGGTCGGCAACGCCGTCTTTGCCGCCACCGGGAAGCGCCTCCGCAGCTTGCCCCTCCTCCCCCTGATGCTCCGGAAGGCCTGAACGCCCATGCACAAAGAACTCCAGGACATCCTGGCGCTGATCCGGGGCCATCGGGAGCCCCTCGCCTTGGCCACCCTCGTGCACGTGGAAGGATCCAGCTACCGGCGACCGGGAGCGCGGCTCCTGGTGGACCGCGAGGGAACCCTCCGGGGCTCTCTCAGCGGCGGCTGCCTGGAAGGCGACGTCCATGCCCGGGCCATGGACGCCCTGGCCGAGGATCGCCCGCAGCTGATGCAGTACGACCTTCGGGGCGACGCCGACCTGGTCTGGGGCAGCGGCAGCGGGTGCGAAGGGCTCCTCGACATCCTCGTCGAGCCCATCCACGGTTTCCCCGAGTGGATGACCTGGGTTGAACGGGCCTGGGCCTCCAGGGCGGCCCTGACCCTCCAAACCGATCTGAACGGTGATCAGTTGGGAATGCGCAGCATTCCCCAACAGCCGGACGCAATCGCGTCCAGTTTCATCGAGACGTTTGTTCCCCCAACCGCCCTTTGGATCGTCGGCGCCAGCGATGACAGCCGCCCCGTGGTTCGCGTGGCGAAAGAACTGGGCTGGTTCGTGGGCGTGCTTGACCATCGTCCGGCCTTCGCCCGTCCCGAACGTTTCCCCGAGGCGGACATGGTGCGTGCCGGGCATCCTGCGCAGGTCCTTCCGGGGCTGCCCCTGGACGCCCGCAGCGCCGTGGTCCTGATGACCCATAACTATGGGAAGGACCTCGAGGCGCTCCGGCTCCTGCTCCCTACAGAGGCGGGCTACCTGGGCCTGATGGGGAGCCGCGCCCGGGGGCGGAAGCTGCTGGCTGAGTTGGCCGAAGAGGGGATGCAGTCGGATGGACGGTTCCATACCCCTGTGGGTCTGGATCTGGGTGCGGATGCGCCCGAGTCCATCGCCCTTGCCGTCCTCGCGGAGATCCAGGCCAGCCTGGCAGGACGGTCCGGTCGGGCGCTCAGGGAAACCGCAGCCTCCGTCCAACCATGATCCCGGCCCTGGTCCTCGCTGCGGGCTCCGGGCGGCGCATGGGTGGGCCGAAGGCCCTCCTGGCGTTCGAGGGGGAGACCCTGTTGCAGCGCACCATCAGGGTGGCAGAAGCCGCCGGCTGTGCTCCGGTGATCGCCGTGGTGGGAGACTGGGATCCCGGTCCGCTGGCTGGAACGGTGTCTGTGATCTCCAACCTCGAGGCGGCCGAGGGCATGGCCAGTTCCATCCGCGCGGGAATCGCCGCCCTGCCCCCGGATTCGGAGGGTGCACTCATCCTGACGGTGGACCAGCCGTCTGTGGACACCGGCCTGCTTCGAAGGCTCCTGGCCCTGGCCGCCAAGGATCCAACTCATCCCGCCGCTTCCGCCTACGGGGACTCCCTGGGTATCCCCGCGTTCCTGCCGCGGCGCCTCTTCCCGAGTCTGCTCGCCCTGCGAGGCGACCGAGGCGCCAAGGCGATCCTCTTGCGCGAGGGCGCCGCCACCCTGCCCTTTCCCGGGGGAGAGGCGGACCTCGATACCCCGGAGGACCTGGAGCGGTTCAGGCGCTGAGTGTGGCCTTCTTCTGAAAATGGTCGTAGCGCTTGCGGGCCTGCTCCAGCTCCGACAGGTGAGCCCCGGCCCAATCGCAGAGGGCACCCATGGGTTCGATGAGTGTATGGCCCAACCTGGTGAGTTCATACTCCGTGCGCGGAGGAACCTCAGGATAGATATGGCGAGAGACCAGGCCGTCCCGCTCCAGCTTGCGCAGGGTCTGGGTGAGCATCTTCTGGCTGATGCCGCCCACCTGCCGGTGCAGATCCCCATAGCGCTGCTTCCCGCGGGACAGCAGGTAGATCAGCAAGGTGGTCCACTTGTCGGCGATGAGATCCAGAGCCTGGCGCGTGGGGCACTGGGCGCTGAGCACATTGGGAGCGAGAGCACATGCCTTGCGAACCATTCGGTGCCTACCTTCCAAAAAGGTGCCTACTTTCTTTTCGATTGTAAGCACCTAAAGTTTGGGTCACGGGCCAAACGAATGCAAGTGCCCGAATAGGAGGCAAGATGTCCCAGATTGCCATCGTGTACCACAGCGGGTTCGGCCACACAAAGGTGGTGGCTGAGCAGGTGAAAGCAGGCGCTGATGATCTTCGCCATGCAGCACGGCATGGTCATGGATCGGCCTCGCGGACCTGCCCCAAAACGACGAGGGCACCAACCGCCTCGGCAGCTTCACCGGCCTCGTGACCCAGGCTGGCCAGGTGGCCCCCAATGTCGAGCCCAATGCCGCCGACCGCAAGAGCGCCGAACGGCTCGGCCAGCGCATCGCCGCCGCCACCGCCCGCTGGGCCAAGGTTTCCTGACCTTGGCATCCACGACCCGAGGGATTGTCATGACGGAGAATCCTGTCTGATCCGTTAATCTAGGGGCAGATACAGGAGTCCCGGCATGTCCGACCTCATTCAGCCTTTGACCGACAAGACCTTCTCCGCGGCCGTGGCCCACGGCATCACCGTGGTGGATTTCTGGGCGCCCTGGTGCGCTCCCTGCCGCGAGATCGCCCCCGTCACCGAAGTCCTGGCAGCGGAACTCAAGGGAAAGGCCGTTTTTGCCAAACTGAACGTGGACGATTTCACGCCGCTTTCAGAACAGTACGAGGTTCTCAGCATGCCCACCTTGGTCATTTTCAAGGACGGGCAGCCCATCGATAACATCATCGGATCCCTGCCCATCGACCAGCTCAGAACCCGCATCCAGCAGTACCTCTGAACCCTGATTTCTCTCTCCTATCCTGAGGAACCCATGACCACCATCTCTGGCGAAGGCCTGCTTAGGCAGCTGAATTGGCGTTATGCCACCAAGAAGTTCGATCCCATCAGGAAGATCTCTTCGGCGGACTGGGCCGTGCTGGAGGAGGCCCTCGTTCTCACGCCCTCCAGCTACGGACTGCAGCCCTGGAAATTCGTCGTGGTCACTGACCAGGCCCTCAAGGCGAAACTGCGCCCGGCCTCCTGGAACCAAGCCCAGGTGGCGGACTGCAGCCACCTCGTGGTGTTCGCGGCCAAGCAGGACATCAGCGAGGCTGACGTGGACCGCTTCGTCGCCCGCATCGCCGAAGTGCGCGGCGCCAGCGTCGAAAGCCTCGCCGGCTACAAGGGCTTCATGGTGGGCGACCTCGTCAGTGGCGCTCGCCACGCCATCATCCAGGAATGGGCGGCCCGCCAGACCTACATCGCCATGGGCAATCTGCTGACCTCCGCCGCGGTGCTCGGCATCGACGCCTGCCCCTTTGAGGGCATCGAGCCCGCCAAGTACGACGAGATCCTGGGTCTGAATGGCTCGGGCTACGCCACTGTGGCCGCCTGTCCCCTGGGTTACCGAGCGGCGGACGATAAGTACGCCAGTGCCCCGAAGGTCCGCTTCAAGGCCAAGGACGTCATCGACCACCGCTGAGCTGGGTCCGAGATTGACCCCGAGGTGATCGCATCCGACTCATACTTGGAGATGGAGGAGGGTCCATGGCCCGCCGGACGGATGCCCATTCCGACAATCTCCCAGGCCCCTTTTTCGTGGACCGCACCTGCATCGACTGCGGCACCTGCTACCAGTTCGCCCCGGCTACCTTCGCTGATGGCGGCGATCACGCGCGGGTCCGTGCCCAGCCCGGCGACGATGCTGCGCGTCTGCAGGCCTCCATGGCCCTGGTGGCCTGCCCGGTGGGCTCCATCGGCACGGACGACAAGGCCGGAATCGCCGCAGCCTCCCGGGCCTTCCCCCATCCCCTGGCCGGAGACGTCTCCTTCTGCGGCTACACCAGCGTGAAGAGCTTCGGCGCCTGGAGCTACCTGATCCGCCGCAGCGGAGGCAACGTCCTCTTGGATTCCCCCAGGGCCGCGGAACCTCTCATGAAGAACCTGGAGGCCCTCGGCGGCGTGGCCATGCTGGTGCTCAGCCACCAGGACGACGTGGCGGACCATGGCGCCTACCATGCGCGATTCGGCTGTGAACGGATCATGCATCGCGGTGATGGCATTCCGGGAATGGAGCGGCTGGTGGAAGGCGACGCCCCCATCCCCCTGGCCGAAGACCTTTTGCTGATCCCCACACCGGGCCACACGGCCGGAAGCGTCTGCCTGCTGTACCGGGACTTCCTCTTCACTGGCGACCACTTGTGGTGGAACCCGGACAAGGGCCGCCTGTCCGCCTCCCGGGCCTACAACTGGCACTCATGGGACCAGCAGCTTGACAGTCTGGAAAAGCTCCTGGCCTTCGATTTCACCTGGGTGCTGCCCGGCCACGGCAGCATCCATAGGGCCCAGAGCCCAGCGGCCATGAAGGCCGAGTTGAAAACCGCCATCCAGGTCCTCAAAGGCGCTTGATCGCCGTCCTAGACAGGGCGTGGGAAACTGATGTGCTCCACCGGAGTCCACCATGACCAGCGCCTCGGAAGCTCCCGTCATCACCGCGCCCCGCGGCACCCACCTGCACTGCAAGGGCTGGGTGCAGGAGGCGGCCCTGCGCATGCTCATGAACAACCTCGACCCCGAGGTGGCCGAGCGGCCCGAGGATCTGGTGGTCTACGGTGGCCTGGGCAAGGCGGCCCGCAACTGGGACTGCTTCCACGCCATCGTAAAGGAGTTGAAGCACCTCAACGAGGACGAGACCCTGCTCGTGCAAAGCGGCAAGCCCGTAGGCGTGGTGAAGACCCATCCTGAAGCCCCCCGGGTCCTCATCGCCAATTCCAACCTGGTGCCGAAGTGGGCCACCTGGGAGGTCTTCCGCGAGCTCGATCAGAAAGGGCTGATGATGTACGGCCAGATGNNGGGCGGCGCCCAGCCCCTGGCCGTCACCATGAACGGCGGCGTGGCCCTCTGCGTCGAAGTGGACCCGACCCGTATCCAGAAACGCATCGACACCCGCTACCTGGATGAGTGGACCGACAACCTGGACACGGCCCTGGCCCTGGTACGGCAGTACGTGGACGCGAGGGAGGCGCGCAGCATCGGCCTCCTGGGCAACGCCGCGGAGATCCTGCCAGAGATCGTCCGCCGCGGGTACGGCCCCCAACTCGTCACGGACCAGACTTCGGCCCACGACGAGTACAACGGCTACATCCCCGCAGGGCTGTCCCTTGCAGAGGCCGACCTCATGCGCCAGGACCAGCCCGAGGCCTACGTGCAGCTCGCCCTTGCCTCCATGCGGACGCATGTGGAGGCCATGCTCGAATTCCAGCGCCGGGGCGCCGTGACCTTCGATTACGGCAACAACATCCGCGCCCAGGCCCAGCGCGCCGGCTGCAAGAACGCCTTCGGATTTCCGGGCTTCGTGCCCGCCTTCATCCGCCCCCTCTTCTGCAAGGGCATCGGCCCCTTCCGCTGGGTGGCCCTGTCCGGGGATCCCGAGGATATCGCCGTCACGGATGCCGCCATGATGGAGCTGTTCCCCGAAAATGCGGGCCTGATCCGCTGGCTGAAGGCCGCCCAGGAGAAGATCGCCTTCCAGGGGCTGCCCGCCCGCATCTGCTGGATTGGCGCGGGTGAGCGCCACCTGGCAGGCCTGAAGTTCAACGAGCTGGTGAGGACCGGCAAGGTGAAAGCGCCCATCGTCATCGGCCGCGACCACCTGGACAGCGGCAGCGTGGCCAGTCCCAACCGTGAGACGGAGGCCATGAAGGACGGTTCGGACGCCGTGTCCGACTGGGCCTTCCTCAATGCCATGACCAGCGTGGCAGGGGGCGCCTCCTGGGTGAGCATCCACCATGGCGGGGGCGTGGGCATGGGCTACAGCCAGCACGCGGGCGTAGTCATCGTGGCCGATGGCACCGAGCGTGCCGACCGCTGCCTGGCCCGGGTGCTTTGGAATGACCCCGCCACGGGAGTCTTCCGCCACGCCGATGCAGGCTACGAAACCGCCAGAGAGCATGCCGACAAGATCGGACTGCACATCCCCATGAAGGGTTGACTATGTCCCGCCCCTGCCCCTGCACTTCCAAGAAGCCCTATGACCGCTGCTGCGGACCCTTCCATGTGGGCACGGCGACGCCTGAGACCGCGGAACAGCTGATGCGCTCGCGCTTTTCCGCCTACGCCTTGGCCAAGGTGGACTACCTGATCTCCACCCGTTCGGATGCCAAGCGCGCTGATGAAAATCGGGAGGAACTCGCCCAATACTGCAAGTCCGTCAGCTGTGTAGGCCTGAAAATCGTCAGCAAGGAAAAGGGTGGCCCGGCTGACGACACGGGCATTGTCACCTTCCAGGCAAGCCTCCAGGCCAGTGGGCGGCGCAGCCTCCACATCGAAACCAGCTCCTTCGCCAGGGAGCAGGGCAAGTGGGTCTATGTGGATGGTGTGGTGAAGGGCTAGCTCGTGCTGTTCATCACCTTTCAAGGCAAAGTTATTGTTCCTCGGTCCAGCTGCCGAAGAGTCTTCCGAGGTCAGGTATGGAGGAGAAGTCCATTTCTTTTCGCCGGGCGGATCATGGGGCCCGGATCCTTGTCGTTGATGACGATGCGCTGGCAAGGCGGAGCCTTCGTGCCGTGTTGGAGCGCGGCTACTACCAGGTGGAGACTGCCGAGGATGGCGCGGAGGCCTTAGATCTTCTCGCATCCTACAATCCGGAATTGGTACTTTTGGATATCCAAATGCCCGACATGGATGGGTTGGAGGTATGCCGCCGCATCCGGGAGCTGCCAAACGGCGAACTGCTGCCCATCATCTTCGTGACAGGGGACGATCGTCTGGAGATTCATTCCCAAGCCTTGCGAGTCAAGGGGGATGACATTCTGCGAAAGCCCGTCCACCCGGCGGAACTGATCATCAGGATTCGAAGCCTCCTGCGGCTCAAGCGGCTCCAGGCGGAAGTCCAGGCTGAACGGGATAACCTGCTTGACCTCCAGAAGCAGCGGGAACAGCTCTTCGAATTCATCGTGCATGATCTGAAGAATCCCCTATCAGCCATCCAGATGGGTCTGGAGCTTCTGGATACCGGCGACAGCAATGATCCCACTTCCGTGATCCCGGTTCATCGGCTCCGGGACACGGCCGAATCGATGGGACGGATGATCCAGGACATCCTTGATATTGGGCGAGCCGAACAGGTCGGACTGGAACTCCACAAGACCCGGATCCCGCTGAGAACCTGGATTCCCCATTTGCTTCAGGAAGTGGAATCCCAAGCCCAATATATGAATCATGAGCTTTCATGGGACTGCCCGGCCGGCCTGGAGGTCGAGGCGGATAAGGAATTCCTTCGGAGGCTCCTACTGAACCTTCTCGACAATGCGTTGAAGTATTCTTCATCCGGCAGTCGTACCAGGATCGAAGCCCGGTCCTCAGGGACTGGTGTCCGCTTGGAAGTCCATGACCAGGGTCAAGGGATCCCTGAGCAGATGCGCACACAGATTTTCGGGAAATTCGTGCGCCTCGAAGAAACGGGGGCGATCCGTCAC
>PMJK01000072.1 GCA_003158505.1 Holophagaceae bacterium
CCGCCGTAGGTGGGGAAGCCCTCGGTGAGGATGAGCATGTTGCGGACCGGATCTAGCCATTCGTCGCTGCGCAGCATGATGAAGCCGCCAATGTTCACCATGCCGTCCTTCTTGGCGCTCATGGTGCAGCCGTCGGCATAGCTGAACATCTCCTGGCAAATGGCCCGGATGGACGTGTCCTGGTAGCCCTCCTCGCGAAGCTTGATGAACATGGCGTTCTCCGCGAAACGGCAGACGTCCATGATGAAGGGCTTGCCGTACTGCTTCAGGAGCTTGGCGTAGGCGCGGATGTTGGCCATGGAGACCGGCTGCCCGCCGCCCGTGTTGTTGGTCACGGTGAGCATGCCGAAGGGGATGCGGTGGCCTTCCTGCTTCAGGACCACTTCCACCCGGGCCAGATCGATGTTGCCTTTGAAGGGATGGATGAGGCTGGGCTGGAGCCCTTCGGGAATGACCAGGTCCACGGCTTCCACGCCGTTGAATTCGAGGTTGGCGCGGGTGGTGTCGAAGTGGCAGTTGTTGGGCACCAGGTCGCCCTGCTTGCAGACGGCGCTGAACAGCACTTTTTCGGCGGCTCGGCCCTGGTGGGTGGGGATGAAGTGCGGCATGCCGGTGATGTCCTGGAGCACGGCTTCCAGGCGGAAGAAGCTGCGGGAACCCGCATAGCTCTCATCCCCGATCATGATGGCGCCCCACTGGGCCGAACTCATGGCGCCGGTTCCCGAGTCTGTGAGCCAGTCCAGCAGCACGTCCTCGGCCCGCAGCTTGAACACGTTCAGCTTCGCGGCCTCCAGCATCCCCAGTCGCTCATGGGCGGTGGTCATGCGGATGGGCTCGACGGACTTGATGCGGAAGGGTTCGATCATGGTACGGGGCATGGGGGCTCCAGACGGAACCCCAGAGTACCGAAGGAGGCTGGAATCGACATCACAAGGGGACTGGCATCGCAGACCACCTCAGGCGATGCTGTAGGGCTTGGAGTACGCGCATGAGCCTTCTGCTGGCAGTCGATGTGGGCAACACCAACGTGGTATTGGGGATCTTCGATCTCACCAAGGGTCTGGATGCCCCCCTGGTCTGCTCCTGGCGTTTGGCCACCAGCCGGGAACGGACCATCGATGAATATGGTCTCTCGACCCTCGCCTTGATGAGGCACCACGGCATCGAGGCCGGCCAGATCAAGCATGTGGCCATCTCCTGCGTGGTGCCGCCCCTCCACCCGGTCCTCATGGGCCTGGCGAAGACCTACTTCGGCGTGGATGCCTTCTATGTCGAGCCCGGCGTGAAGACCGGCGTCAAGGTGCTCATCGATAATCCCGCGGAACTGGGCGCAGACCGCCTTGTGAATGCCGTGGCGGGCATCGAGATGTTCGGGGCGCCCCTCATCGTCGTGGACTTCGGCACCGCCACCACCTTTGATGTGATCAACGCGAGGAAGGAATACCTGGGGGGCCTCATCTGCCCGGGCCTGAAGATCAGTGCCGACGCCCTGTTCGAGCGGGCCAGCCGCCTGCCGCGCGTGGAGATCGCCGAGCCCGAGCGGCTGGTGGGCCGCAACACCGTCCAGGCCATGCAATCCGGCATCTTCTACGGCTACATCGGCATGGTGGACGGCATCCTGGAGCGCCTGCTCGCAGAGACCCCGGAGTCCAAGGTGGCCGCCACCGGGGGGCTGAGCCGCGTCATCGCGCCCCATACCCGGCACATCAAGCACATCGCCCTGGATCTCACGTTAGATGGGTTGCGGACCATCTGGTTCCGCAACCAGGGCGCGGGACGCAAGTAGCGTGGAGATGCCCCTGATCCGGTTGGCCGTGGTGGATTCCACCCAGGCCTTCCTGCGGCGGAATCCCCACTTGGGCTTCTGCGTCGTGGTGGCCGACCGGCAGAGCGAGGGCCGGGGCCGCCAGGGCAATCGCTGGGAAAGCGCCGCCGGGACCGGACTCTGGATGTCGGCGGCCCTGCCTGCTCTCTCTGGTGTGGCCCCAGGCCTGTTACTCCAGCGGGCCATGGTCACCGCTGCCCAGGTGCTGGATCCTGAGGGCCGCATCCTGGGGCTCAAGTGGCCCAACGACCTGGTGGCCTGGAATCAGGGTCGTCTGGTGAAGCTGGGCGGCATCCTGGGCGAGCAGATCGGAGGACGCCTCATCCTGGGTCTGGGTGTGAACCTGACCAAGGCCCCCGTGATTCCTGACCGTGCGATCCCGCCAGCCTGCCTGAAGGATCTCGGGCTGGATTGTTCAACAACTTGCGACTTGGGAGTGCTTATATTCAAATTTTGGACAAATTTAGAGCAAGAACTTCAGCCTCTCTTTCGCTGGCCCGAGGCTGGTACACCCCTTCACTGGGAGGACGGGCAGGGCACCTGCCTTGGTTGGGAATCCGATGGTCGCCTGAAGGTGGCCACGGCCGAGGGGATCAGGAGGCTCAGCGCAGGCGAGGTGGTCGGACTGACCTGAACGCGGCCTCGCCCTGAGCTCATTCTTGCGGCCAGAGGACAGTGAAAGCCGGCCGTACATCCACGCAATCCTGTGCTTTATGCTGGAATTAAATAACCTTCCCCACCGAACCGAAATTCAGTTAGAGGGAGTCTCGTTCATGGCGCGCATTGTGGTGGTGGATGACGACCCGCTGGCCCGCCGCTTCACCGCGGGCTGCCTGGAAACCCAGGGGTACGAAATTCAGGAGGTGGAACCGACCTGTCTTTTCCATATCCTCTCGACCCTTCACGAGGCACCCCCAGACCTGTTGGTTACCGACCTCGTTATGCCGGACTGTCCAGGTCAGACCTTGATCCGGGTCTGCCGGGAGGATCCCCACCTGAAACAGCTGAAGATTCTTCTGCTCACGGGCTATGGAGATGTCGCTCTAGCCCATTTCCTACAATCCATGGGAAGCACCCACTACCTCACCAAACCCGTAGCGCCGCCAGAATTGGTCGAGTGCGTGAAACACTTCCTGCAGGGGGATTTGGTTGTGGACCCAGGATGGTCCCTCGCTTGCCGAGGAATTGTCGCCGTGGTCGATGACAGCCGCCTAAGCCGTGGTTACCATACAGGCTGCTTGCGAAAAGGTGGATTTCAGGCGGTGGAAGTCGAACCCACGGGGCTTCGAGAGACCCTCGAGCTCTTGATCCAGACTCAACCCAACCTCATCGTGCTGGACTACCTGATGCCCAATTTCAATGGTGACGCCCTGATCAGGGCCCTCCGGGCTGAGGCCCCGGAGCCTCTCAGAAGCATACCGATCCTCGTGGTCACGGCCCACAGCAGCCGGGACCTGGACATACTGATACAGGCCCACCACGGCGTCGAGGTGCTATCTAAGCCCATTTATCCGGCTGATCTCATCGTCAGTGTGGAAGTGCTTCTTGGGGTGGAGGATCATTTTAACTTCGCGCAGGGACGCACCGACTGGAGTAGGTAGATCTACCGTTGCGGGGCTCGACAGGCATGAGCCCTACAGCACCGCCCGGATCTCGGCCTCGCTGAGGATCCGGGGACTGTTCTTGGCGACCTGGAGGATGCGATCCACGCGGACGGGACTGGGGTCGTAGCCGTTCATTTCCAGCCAATAGACGACGTTGCTGTGGCCGGCCATGGGGCCGATCTCGATCTCCTGGCGGCGGCCCACCAGGGCGGCGGGGACACCGGAATAGACCGCGTCGGCCAATTCCACATCGCCGCGGTGCAGGGCCTTCACGATGGCAGCGGCATGGACGCCGGTGCCCGTGCGGAAGGCGTCCCGGCCCAGCACCGGGTAGTTGGCGGGGATCTGCACATCGCACAATTCAGCCACCAGCTCCGCCAGGGCCGGCAGATCCGAAAGGTCACCCTTGGGGAAGCCCATGAGGTGAAGGTTGATCATGAGCTGGTCCATGGCCACGTTGCCGCAGCGCTCGCCGATGCCCAGGATGCTGCCGTGGAGGCGGTCGGCACCGGCCTCGAAGGCGGCGATGGCGTTGGCTACGCCCAGTCCTCGGTCGTTGTGGCCATGCCAGTCGATGCGCACGGAGCGGTCCTTCACCACCTCATCCTTGATGAACCGCACCAGGCGCCGCACGCCATCGGGCGTGGCATGACCACAGGTGTCCGACAGGCAGATGGACTGGGCGCCTTCGTCCAGAGCGGCGTCGTAGATGGCCTTCAGCACTTCCGGCCGGGCGCGGGTGCTATCTTCGGTCACCATCATCACCGGCACTTCGTGGCGGTGGCAGAAGGCGATGGCCTTGCGGGCGGTGGCCACCAGGAAGTCCAGATCCCAGCCCTCCACGTCCATCCGGATGGGACTGGACCCCAGGAAGGCGCCGGCTTCGAGAGGCATCCCCGCCCGCTGCTGGATCTCGGCCACCTGGACTAGATCGGCCTCAAGGGTCCGCACGGCCACATTGGGGGAGATGCGCAGGCGATGGTCGCGGATCTCGACCACGAGGGCCCGCACGGCCGCCAGGGCCTTGGGGCCCGCCCCGGGCATGCCCAGGTTCACGGCATCCACGCCCAGGCGGGCCAGCCGATGGATGAGGTCGCGTTTCGCAGCAATGTCCGGATCACGGACGGAGGGGCTTTGCAGGCCATCCCGCAAGGTCTCGTCGTTCAGCAGAGGAATCCTGGCGTCCTTCGGGGGAAGGCCGTTCCAGTCGTTGATCAGCTCGTCGAGGGTCATCTGGGCTTCAGCCAGGATTCAGACTACGGTGACTTCGATCCGGCGGTCCAGCAGCGTTCCCAGCAGCGCACCCTTGTCGAGGAAGGCCTTCATCTCCTGATCCACATCCCCAGCGGCGTCCAGGATGACGTGCAGGCGCTGGTCGTCCACCTCGATCGCCAGGTGCCGGACCGCCTGCTTGCGGCGACGGTCCAGGGCATCAGCCCCCCGCAGGATGGCCGCCAGCTTGCGCACCACCTGCCGATGCCAGGGCGCCAGGGCCCGGAAAGCCTCATGTTTCGCGTGATGGGGCACCTTGCCACGGTGGAAGCGCACCACCTGGGCCAGCAGGTCGATCTCCTCTGGCCAGAAGCCGGGCAGGGCGGCGTTCCGGATCAGGTATTCACCATGCTTGTGGTGGTCCTTCTCGGAGATGGAGAAGCCGATGTCGTGCAATCTGGCAGCGTAAGCCAGCCATTGGCGCTCGGGATCGCCCAACTCGAAATAGGGCTGGAGGGAAACGAATAATTCGTCCGCCAGCCGGGCCACATGATGACTATGGCCGGGGTCCGGGTCCAGGCGGGCCGCGAGCTGCTGGATGGAGGCCCGCCGCCGATCCGCCAGGGGCGGGATGGCGGCTCCGCCGTGCTTGAGGGCCTCCCAGATCATGCCTTCGCGCATGCCCACCGGCAGGTGGCGCAGGGACGGGGAGCCGAGCCATTCCATCAATGACAGCGCCCAGATGGCGCCCACATGAAGCACCTCGGCCCGCTTGGGATCCACGCCCAGCCGCTCCACCCGCTGCTGGGTGTCCGCGTGCCAGAGCTTCAGCACGAAATCCCTCAGCTGTTCGGTGCTGAAGGCCTGGCCAGCGGCGGCGCCCTTGGCCAAGTCCTCCAGGGTTCCCGAAGTACCCAGGATCAGCGAAGGCTCAGGCAGCACCGAAGGCAAGGCCTTGCGGGCCTTCCTGAGGATGCGCTGGATGGTCTTCCGCAGCCGCTTGAGGTCGCCGGCCGTGGGTGGATTGGCGGTCTGCGCGGCGTCCGCCAGCCGCTGGAGGCCCCAGGGCAGGGAGATGCTGGCGGCCACGCGCCCTCCCTGCACCCAGGTCAATTCGGTGCTGCCCCCGCCGATGTCCATCAGGGTCACGGGCTCCGGGGGGAAGGGAATGGCGTGGGAGACGGCCTTGTGGATGAGCCGGGCCTCTTCCTCGCCGGAGATCACCTGGATGGGAATGCCAAGTTTTTCGGCTTCCAGGACGAAGGCCTGGGCGTTCTTCGCGTCGCGCAAGGCCGCGGTGCCGCAGGCCATGAGGGTTTCACAGCCGAAATCCTGGATGGTCTTGGCCATCTGGGCCAGGGCATCGAGGCCCGCCCGGAAGGCCTCAGGGCCGATCTCGCCGGACTTCGCTTCACCCTGGGCCAGGCGCACCATGGCCTTGTCCCGGGCCAACACATGCTGGCCGCCCATGGGATCCGCCTCCACCACGACCATGTGAATGGAGTTCGATCCGACATCGATGGCGGCGATCCGCATGGGACGATTGTGGCGAAGACGGACATCTTTGCGCCAGGAAACTTAGAGGAACCTTGCTGAGACATCTGTTCTGTCTGGTGCTTGCGCTGCCTCTGGCCGCGCAGAAGCTGGCCCTGAGCCTGGATGATGCCCCCTTTCTGCCGCCCAGTCCCCTCCTGGTCGCGTCCACCCAGCACGAGGGGATGCAGAAGGCCCTGAAGGACCGCAAGGTGCGGGCCATCCTCTTCGCCAACGGCATCCATGGCGGCGAGACAGCTGAAGGGATGGCCATCCTCCAGGCATGGGGCGAAGCCGGGCACCTCATCGCCAACCACAGCTAAAGCCACTGGGATCTGAATAGAGAGGATGTGACACTGGACACCTACGAGGCGGACTTCCTCAAGGAAGAAGCCCTGATCCGCGATCTGCCAGGGTTCACGAAGCGCTATCGCTCGCCTGGAGAAGGAGCCGAAGGCGGATCTCGCCCCCTATCGCGACCTCTATCTGAAGCACCTCTGGGCCTGCGCCCGCTCCTACGATGCCTGGAGCCGCGAGGTCTTCGGCCGCGAGATTCCCCACGTCATGCTCATGCATTGCCGCCTGCTGAACGGCCTCTTCCTGGGCGATGTCAACGACTTTTTCCGCGCCAAGGGTTGGACCTGGATCGATCCGGGAACGGCCTTCACGGACCCGGTCTACGCCCGCAAGCCCAGGAACCTGCCGGGCGGTGAGGCCCTGGCGGATGCGGTCTAGGCTGAACGGGGAGATCAGGGTTTTGTGAAGGCCTGGCAACCCCAAACCAGCGATTCCGATGACCTGCTGTGCTCCGAAGGGCGGCTGAAAGAGCGGATGGACCGGCTGGGATTATAGGGCTGAACGGCGAAGTTGCGGATTTGATTGTTCGCTTAACCGGCTTATTCCGATTTTCCGGGACCCTTCGCCAACTGGACCAACTCCACGCGGTTGCGGACCCCTGTCTTCTGGAAGATGTGGTAGTTGTGGTCCTTCACGGTTTTCAGGGAGATGAAGAGCGCATCGGCGATCTCCTGGTTGGTGAGTCCCCGGCAGATGAGCCGGATAACTTCCTGTTCCCGTTTGGAGATCCCGAATCCGTTATGAATGGCCGGTTCCAGGGTCAGCTCTTCAACCAGGTCCTGGGTGCTGGCGTCCTGGCCCAAGGGAGTCCGATCAAAGTAATGGATCCAGGACACGGTCAGGAGGTTGTAGAGGATTTCCAGGCTCACCTGGGTGGTGATGAAGGTATGGCGCGGGATCGGAGTTGAGAACCGGTACCACCAGACGAAAACAGTCAGTGCCACGAAAAGCACCGAGTAGGCCGCTCCCAGGATCCGGAGTCTCCGCCAGGATTCCTCTTGTCCCTGCCGATGTGCGTTAAAGAAGAGCCATAGGCTGAGCAGGGTCACGGCCAGGAACACCAACGAAGATAGTCCTCGGCTGAAGAGCCGAATCATGTGATCCAGCCGGAAGAGAAAGAGCACCAGACAGGTCAACGCTGTTATGCCCACCAAGAGGAAGGCCCATCTCTTGGTCCTTCCAAATAAGATCGGCGATTGAGCTGGGCGCACCGCCCGGAGGGCGAAGGACAGGTAGGACGAGGCCCATAGGAGGGCCACCACCATGGAAATCCAGGTCAGTGCAGCGTTGAGGACCCGCCCCGCGTCGGGCGAAAGAACACCCAGGACGGTCGTTTCCGTGTATTGGCGGACCAGCCAAAGGAGGACCCAGAGGTTGTAGAGCAGCAGGGGTGTGATGAGGGACTCTGTCACTGGCGAGTAGTGGTGATGGGAGCGGCGCGACATCCAGGCCAGGGACATGAATCCGGTGGCCAGTGCCACGAGAAAGGTAATGAACATCAAGGGATTCATGGACCAAATCATACCTCAGCCTCGCTTTCGTTCTCCTGAGTGGCTGACAGGTCCTCAAGTCCACCAGGACTAAAGTCCGGATCTTGAAAATCAGGACTTTAGGTGGATGGAGCGGAAGCACCCGAACCCTATCTTCTCCCTTGTGGATTCCCCGTTTTCAGCCAGCCTCTCCTGGAGGCATCAACATGAACAATCAGCTCTTTCTCCCTCTCGCAGCCATCGGGTTGATGGCTTTAACGGGTTGCGACTCGCCCCTCACGGTCCCAGTCTTTCAACGACCCCAGACGCCCATTCCTGAAGTGGACGCCAGGGATCTGCCGGCAGCACCGGCCATCGGATTCCTATGGCCGCGCCACTGGCAGGCGGAGCCTGCGCAGCTTCCCGCAGGAAACATTCGAGTGAAGGACCGGTTTTCGGACATCAGCCGGCCCCGCGACTACGCCGTCGAGGTACCTGTCGGGGGAACCGTGAAGGCCCAGGTGGTGGAAGGCCGGATGGCCTATTTCCGAGTGCGGTGCGTCACCGCCCTGGGCGTCGGCCATGGCCCTGGCCTGAACCAGAACCGAACCCACACCGGGGACCCTCAAGCCACCTATTGGAATTCAGAGAAGGAATCGCGCACGGTCTACTTCATGGTGATCCCTTTGGACAAGAGCATGGCCGGTGAGGCCTACACCCTGGAGGTCATACACGGATGGATGACAGGGCCTCCAAGTCCGTCAGGCCTTAAGTCTGGATCTTGAACCCCAAGCCTTGAAGTGGATGGATTGGTAATGCTGGGTCCCTACCTTGCATATCGAGAACTCCGTTTCCGCAACCACCAGTTCCCGGAGGCATCACCATGAACAAACTGCTCCTTCTCCCTCTCGCAGCCATCGGGTTGATGGCTTTGACAGGTTGCAACCCACCGGTAGAGATCCCGGTTCAACTACCAACCCTTGCAGTTGTCAGCGCGCCTCAAGCCAAGGTTTGGAATGCCATAGTTTCGACGGTCGGGATTGAATACCCCATCCAGGCCATCGAGCGTGACAGCGGGTTTATCTCAACCCGTCCAGTGGCCATGCTTTTGCCGGCCAGTCACTGGGCTCTCGGTTGTGATAGGGCCAATGATTTTGCCAACCCGTGGAATCAACTTCGCATGGACATGCGTGTACTGGCCGAGGAAAGACAGGGTGGACAAACGCAGATCACCATCCTTTGTCATTACGAGGCATTCAAGGAAAGCACCTATCCGAGGGCCTGGACGGTCGTGGCATCCAGCGGCGCCTTGGAGAATGAGATCCTGCAGAAGATTCAGCATCGGCTCACGCTCCATCCTGAAAAATAAGGAGAAATCCATACGAAGCCTCTGGCACCAGGTTTCGAACAGCAAGTTTTCGGGGATTTCTGACAAGGCGTGTTATTTGGGTGTTCAACCGTTGGGACAGCCCATAAACCTCAAACCGTTGCGGCACCCGGAGCGACCCATTGTCTGACCTCTGGTAGCCGTTGCGCGAAGTCCAGAGGCCCGGCCATGCTCGATCCACGTTTCCGAGGTGATCCCATGGCTTTGACGGTGGACGGCATTTTTGCACTCATGCCCGAGCTCTTCCTTCCGGAGAAGGCCCAGGGCCTCACGGTGTCCGTCTACTACCAGGTGACGGGCGAGGGTGGTGGGGACTACGCCTGCCTGATCGACAACGGCGTGTTCACCCTGAAACGGGAGGCCAAGCCGGACGCCACGTCTGTGGTGGTGATCGGCGCCGAGGACTGGATCGCCCTCAACGAGGGCAAGCTCGATCCCATGCAGGCCTTCATGACCGGCAAGCTCAAGGGCACCGGCGATTTGGGGTTGCTGCAGAAATTCCCCAAGTTCTTCAAGAAGCCCCAGAAGCAGGGCGGTCCCGTGAAGGCGCTGAAGGATCTCGTCCCTGCACGCCTGGCGCTGGCTGGGGCGGGCCTCAAGGTGAGCGTGGGCGGCGAAAGCTGGGGCGCTGGCGCGGAGGTGACCGGAGACGAGGCTACCGTGCGGGCCCTGGTCTGCGGCCTCTCCGATCCTGGCCCTGCGCTGCTGGGCGGCCAGCTCCGGTTCTCCGGTGACATGGCCCTGCTGCGCAAGGCCTGGAAGACCTGGTCCGCCGAGCCTGAGATTCAATTCCCCGATACCCCCGGGGGCAAGGCCCTGGCCACCTTGCGCAAGCGCTACAAGGGCGGTGCCAGCGGCACGCTGGAAGTGAAGTTGGACGGCGTGTCCTATCGCCTCGACTTCAGCGCCGAAGGCCTGTCGGTGCGGCCTGGCGAAGTCGAGGGAGCGGCGACCCTGGGCATCTCGGATGCGGATTTCGCCGCCCTCAACGCGGGCAAGCTGAACCTTGTGGCCGCCCTCCTCGGGGGGGGCATCACGGTGAAGGGCGACCTGAGCCAGGTGGCGGCCTATACGGCCCATTTCGACGCGGACGTGAACCCGGCCCAGGGCCTGCTGGAATCCATGCCAGAGCGCTTCAATGCGGAAAAAGCCGGGGATCTGGAGGCCGTCGTGGGCTATCAGATCGATGACCTGGGTTACACCCTCCTGATCCGGAACGGGGCCTGCATGGTTATCCCGCGATTGCTGAAGCCCTGTGATACGCTCCTGAAAGCAAAACCTGAAGACTTCATCGCCATGAGCACTGGAACGCTGAACGCCCAGGAGGCATTCATGACCGGCAAGATCCAGATCGAAGGTGATGCGCTCCTCATGCAGAAGGTGGCCAAGAGCTTCAGGCGCCCCGAGGTCTAGGACCTTCGTATGACCAAACCTCCCCACCCCAAGACCCATCCGCCTCCGAAGTCGATTCCGGGGCAGGGTCTGGTGAGGGCGGCCAGGGCCATCCCGGCCATGGAGAATCCGATGGACATTCCAGCATGGCCGGCGAAGCCGCAAGTGAACCGCTGTACCGGCCACTGTGGACACTGCGAGATCCATCCCTGCCAGTTGCACACGTCCGTCTAGGTTTCGTGGTTCAGGCGTCTTCCCACAATTCCCGCAGACGCTGGTAACCTGCGCGACTCACGGGTAGACGGGCGCCGTCCCGCAGGATGGCATCGCGGTGCTCCTTGGTATCCAGCTCGATCCGCACCAGTCGGTCGAGGTTCAGGAGGTAACTGCGATGGATGCGGATGAAACGGGTTGAATCGAGCTGGGATTCCAGGCTGGCCAAGGTCTGCTGCTTGAGCAGGTTCTTGCCCTCGGTGCGCAGCAGCACGTAGTCATCCTGGGCCTGCACCCAGTCCAGGCGATCCAGGTGGACCACCGTGACCTTGGGACCATCCTTCACCACGATGCGTTCCAGGGGTTTCCCCTGGCGGGCCGAAGCGGCGAGCTCGGTGGCGGGTGGCGGAGCCATCGTCTGGGCGTCGTGAAGCATCTGGGCCTTGGCCAGGGCGGCCTCGAAGCGCTCCTGCGAGAAGGGCTTCAGCAGGTAGTCCACGGCATGGGCCTCGAAGGCTCTCAGGGCGTGCTGATCGTAGGCGGTGACGAACACCACGGCGGGTCGCTTGCCTTCGGCCTCAAGCAGCTCGAGGACCTCAAAGCCATCCAGCTTCGGCATCTGGATGTCCAGAAAGATGAGGTCAGGTTGAAACTCGGCTGCGGCCTTCAGGGCCTCGAAGCCGTTGGCGCATTCCGCCACCACTTCCACGTCCGGATGGGCCGCAAGGTGCTCGCGAACGATGGCGCGGGCCAGATCCTCGTCGTCGATGATCAGGGCTTTCATGGTTCGGTCTCCAGGGGGAACACCAGCGTGACGCGATGGATGCTTTCCTGCACGCCGGCTTCGAAGCGGGCCCGGCTGCCGAAGCGCCCCAGCAGGCGCTGGCGGACCTGCCGCAAGCCAATGCCCAGGCCCTGGGGTGAGGGGGCATCTTGGTCCACCGGATTATCCACTTTCACGATCACATGCCCTTCCACGACCTCCACGGACACCGCCAGGACGCCGCCTTCGGGCAGGGCCGCGATGCCGTGCTTGATGGCGTTCTCCACCAGCGGCTGCAGCAGCAGGGTGGGAAGCAGGGCGGACTCGGCGGCGGGATCCAGAGTCCAGGCCAGCTTCAACCGGGCTCCGAACCGGATCTGTTCGATGGCCAGGTAGGTGCGCGCCAGATCCAGTTCCTCCCGCAAGGCCACTAGGCGGCGTTCGCCCAGGCCCAGGCTGCGGCGGAGGAAGTCGGACAGTAGCACGCACATCTCCCGGGCCCGGGAAGGATCCACCGCGGTGAGCGCCGAAATCGAGTTCAGGCTGTTGAAAAGGAAGTGGGGATTCAGCTGGGCGCGCAGGGCCTTCAACTCGGATTCCTGGGCCAGCAACTGCAGTTCCGCCCCCTTCCGCTCGGCTTCGATGGCCCGGTCCTGGGCCAGCATCAGGTAGCTGAGGGCCACGGAAGCCAGGTAGAGCACGATGCCCAGTCCCGTGAGCACCGGCAGGGCCGTACCCACACGCTGGGGTAGGGCCTCCAGACCCGGAATCCAATCCAGCAGGCGGGCCAGCAGCCAGGCCAGGCCTGCCCATAGCCCGCCCATCAGCACGGCGGCCATGCCCCAGGCCGCTCCGTGGGTTCCGAGACCTTCCACCGTACGGCCCAGGGGCATGGCCCGGCAGAGGAACCAGGCCGAGAGAAAGAGGAAGGCGGCGAGGAGGCACAAGGGCGGGGCCAGGGTGCCTGCCTCAACCCAGCTCCAGCCCTGGCTGCGGGCGATGCCCATGAGCAGCAGCGCGATGGGGAGCCAGCCCAGGAGGTAGGCTCCCAGGCGCGCGCGGTTGGCGAGGAGGGGATGCATCAGCTTTTGACTTCCGTGCCACCGAAGAGGATCAAGCCCGTGATCACCAGGCGCGGCCTGGTTTCCGNNCGGTTGGCGATCTCCCAGCCCTCGGGCACGCGGATCTCTCCGCCGCCGAAGAGTACGAAGACATCGATGCGGGCCTGGCCGGATTCAAGGGACGCCTGGCGGAGATCCACTTCGTAGCCGCCGAAGATGGCTGTGAGCTCCCCGCCTTTGAAGGCCTGGGTCGACACCCGCCGCTTGAAGCCGCCGAAGATGGCCGTGCCCTGGAGGAAGTCTTCGGAGCGGGCCAGCTCGGGCGGAATGCCTCGGTTCTGCTTGAGGGCCTTGATCACGATGAGGATGCCCACCGCCACCACCAGCATGGGCGCCAGGGCTTCAGCCAGGTGCCCCCGGGCAAAGGTGAAGAGCAGGAGGAACACGCCACCGAGCACCAGGAACCAGCCACCCATACCGCCGCCGCTCCCTTCCTGGCGGAGCTTGGCGATGCCCATGGCCACCAGCGCCAGCGGCCAGAGCTTGAAGATGGTGTGTGCTTCGATGAGACCGAGGTTGTCCAGCGTGAGGACCAGTCCCGCCACGATGATGGCGATGCCGAGCACCAGCTTGGGGCTGAAGGGGCTCGGGGCCTTGGCGTTTTCGGGGACAGTCACGGCTTCACCTGCCTGGAATCGGTTTCAGCATCACAGGAAACGATGGAAGTTGGTGACGGGGGATCAGCCTTGGCTTTCCGCGCCCGCTTGGGCTGGGGAAAGATGGCTCGCAGGGTGACGATGAGGCCGCCCCAGACCAGGAATGCGGGCCACCAGCGATCCAGCACGCCCCAAGGACCGAACTGCTGGATGAAGCCCGCGACGGAGAATCCCAGCCAGATGTGGCCGCCAGGACTGAGGAATCCATCCCGCACCAGATGCGCGATGCCGAAGAGCCCCAGCACCACGGGCCACCAGGTCAGCAGGTGCCAGCCATCATAGAGGTGGAAGCTGTTCACCATGAGGAGCAGTCCAACGGCGATAACCGTGAGTCCGAACACCAGCTTCGTGGAAAAGAGGGGAGGGCGTCCCGGAGTGTTCATGAGCGATGTTCCTTTCGTCCTGATCCGCAGGGGATGAGGAAGGCCAGCGAGGGCAGCCACAACGCCAGCCACCACCAGGGGCTGTCGATGAACCATCCCGCATGGACCATGGCTGTCTCCTCCCGCGTGTCCAAGCTACGGGCATCCCAGCGTCATTTGGGCTGGAGATCGGCGAATGCCGCGCCGGGACCGGCGAACGATCAGTTCCAGCGAATCAGGCCGCCCCGACTGCGATCCCGCCAGGCCTGCTCCAGGGTCGGAACCAGGTCCGGCGGGCATTCGAATCGCAGGACCGCTGAACCACCATCGAAGGCCTGGTCGAGCACCGCAACGGCCGGGAAGGCACCCAACAGGGTGAAGGGCAGGTGGGCCTGGGCCAGGGGCACACGGATCTCCCCTATTCGAAGCACGCGGACCACTTCCCAGACTCCTGCGGCGTCCGCTGCGGCCAGGGCGCCCTGCACGCCCTCGGTGTAGGCTCGCACCAGGCCGCCCGTGCCGAGTTTCGTCCCGCCGAACCACCGGATGCAGACGGCGATGAGATCCGTGACTTCAGCCCCCTCGAGCATCGCCAGCATGGGCCGTCCGGCGGTACCGGCGGGCTCGCCATCATCGTCAGCGCTGGAAGCCGAGACGGGGACGCCCTCCCGCCAGGCACTGCAGTGATGGGTCGCGTCAAAGTCGCGCTTGCGCAAGGCGCCCAGCACCGCGGTCCGTTCCGCCGCATCCTGTGCGGGATGCAGCTCCGTGAGGAAGACGGAGGCCTTCTCTCGGAAGCGGTGGGTCACGATCAGTTTCAACCGACGCATGGATTCAGCATGGGAGCGGTTGTGACGGGAATCAACACTCGCCATCGAATGATGACCGTTGAGTCGTTTTAGACCTAACTTTTGAAGTAGCACTGTCCGAGGAGTCGGTATGGCCACCGTCCTGAAACCCTTCACACCCACGATTCTGCGGCGCGAGACACCGGTGCCTTCGGATCTGGACATCGCTCAGGCCGCAACCCTCAAACCCATCGGGCTGGTGGCCGCCGAACTCGGCCTCCGGGAGGACGAGCTCGAGTATTACGGGCCCACCAAGGCCAAAGTGCGGCTGGAGGTGCTGGAGCGCCTGCAGGGATGCGCCAACGGCCGCTACATCGACGTCACCGCCATCACCCCGACGCCCCTCGGCGAGGGCAAGACCACCACCACCGTGGGCCTCAGCCAGGCCCTGGGTGCCCATCTCGGCAAGCGCGTCCTCACCTGCATTCGCCAGCCCAGCCAGGGGCCGACCTTCGGGATCAAGGGCGGCGCGGCGGGCGGCGGCTACAGCCAGGTGGTGCCTATGGAGGACTTCAACCTCCACCTCACGGGTGATATCCACGCCATCACCGCGGCCCACAACCTCTGCGCCGCCGCCATCGACGCCCGCATCCTGCATGAGGCTGGGGCCACAGACGCCCAGCTCTTCGAGCGGATCTTCCCGAAGGGGAAGGGCGGCCGGAAGTTCCCCCGGTCACTCCAGCTGCGCTGCACGAAGCTGGGCATCACCAAAGGCGATCCCGACACCTTCACGGCCGAGGAGCGCCGCCGGATCTGCCGCCTGGATCTCGATCCGGCCACCATCACCTGGCGCCGGGTGCTGGACACCAGCGACCGGTTCCTCCGGGGCGTCACCGTGGGCATGGGCTCCGAAGAAAAGGGTTTCAGCCGGGAGACGGGCTTCGACATCGCGGTGGCCAGTGAAATCATGGCGATCCTGGCCCTCACCACGGGCCTTTCAGACATGAGGCACCGTTTGGGTGCCATGGTCGTCGGCCTCAATCGGCAGGGCGAGGCCATCACCGCCGAGGATCTGGGTGTGGCGGGTGCCATGACCGTGCTCATGAAGGACGCCCTCAAGCCCACCCTGATGCAGACGTTGGAAGGCACGCCGGTCTTCGTTCATGCTGGGCCCTTCGCCAACATTGCCCATGGCAACAGCTCCATCCTGGCCGACCAGATCGCCCTCAAGCTGGCGGACTATGTGGTCACCGAATCGGGTTTCGGTGCCGACATGGGCATGGAGAAGTTCTTCGACATCAAGTGCCGGGTATCCGGGCTGGTGCCCGACGCAGTGGTCCTGGTGGCCACCGTCCGCGCCCTCAAGATGCATGGCGGTGGCCCCAAGGTCGTGGCGGGCAAGCCCCTGGATCCGGTCTATGTGGACGAGAACCTGGATCTCCTGCGGCAGGGTCTCCCCAATCTGCTGCACCATATCCGCATCGCCCGGAAATTCGGAGTGCCCGTGGTGGTGGCCGTCAACGGATTCGCCACGGATTCGCCAGCGGAACTTGATCTGGTGCGCCGAGCCTCGCTGGAAGGCGGTGCCGAGGATGCCGTGGTCTGCCAGAACTGGGCCCTGGGTGGGGAAGGCGCGCTGGATCTGGCGCGATCCGTCGTGCGCGTTTGCGAGCGACCCTCGGATTTCCGGTTCCTCTACGGTCTGGATGAGCCCATCAAGCAGAAGATCGAAACCATCGCCCGGGAGATCTACGGCGCCGACGGCGTGGACTACTCCCCGGAAGCCGAGGCCCGCATCGAGGCCTACACGCGGCTGGGCTACGATCGCCTGCCCATCTGCATGGCCAAGACCCATCTCAGCCTGAGCCACGACCCCAACCTCAAGGGCGCGCCCACGGGCTTCCGCATTCCCGTGCGGGACATCCGGGCCAGCGTTGGCGCGGGCTTCCTCTATCCACTGCTGGGGCAGATGGCCACCATGCCCGGCCTGCCCACGCGGCCCGGGTTCTACGACGTGGACGTGGACCTGGAGACGGGCCGGATTGTTGGCCTTTTCTAGAGGCTGTTGAGACGTCACCCCGTGTTCGTGACTTGGTGGTGGGTCGTTTGATTATTCAGTCTCCTCGCGGCCAGGGAGAGATTCCCAGTTAACATCGCCTCCCCAGGGTTCGATAAGAAACCTGGGAGAGAACCGCATGCGCCTGGGCAGCATCCAATGCAGGCTTCTGGGTGTACTGGCCATCGGTGTCATCTGCTCCATCATCGCGGGCAGCACCTCGGCCACGGCCACGGTCACGGTCCACATCCGCCCGCGAGTGGCCTTCGACTACGACCTGTCCAATGAAGTGATCCTGAGGGGCCAGGTGGTCGCCCGGGAGAAGGAGATCATCCTCCTCCGCCTGAAAGTCGGAACCGTGCGGGTGGATACGGGTTCCTGGGCTGGATCCGCGCTGCTCGAGCCCGGAACGGACATCGAGGTGGTGGCCGCCAAGCGGCAGGAGGATGGCCGCCAGCGGTTCCTGGCCCGGGAAATCCACCACGCCGGGGGTTCCATGGTGCTCAGGGACGCCCAAGGGGTGCCGTTCTAGTGTGTTGGCCCTGAAATACTTGGATCATCAATTGGCCATGGCCAGCCACTTCCATAGGGGCATGGCCCCTCTGGCGATCCGGCGCGCCTGCGCGCCGGATCTGTCACCCATTGGGGGCACTGCCGTGCCCCCAAACCCCCGCCACGTATGGTGTCTCAAGCACCGTGGATGATCCAGGTTCTCGCGGGACACCACACTAGTTGTAGGCCACCGTAACACTGTAGGTGCCCGTGTAGGCGCCACCCGTTTGGCGGGCGCCCACGTTGAGGGTGCCGCCGACGGTCAGGGTCAAGGTGCCTCCGGTACTGAAGGTGCCTGTGCCGCTGGGAGTACTGTTGATGGCTGTGACGGTCATGGTGCCGCCGCCGGTCCTGTTGAGCGTGATGCTGGCCGGAAGGGTGATGGCAAAGGTGGCGCTGGCCGCACCAGTCAAATTGAAGCTGGCTGAGGTGGCGGTTCCTCCCGGGGTCAGCGTCACACCTCCGGTCACGGTGCGTACCCCTGCCGGAGTGAGGACCACGGTGCCTGCCGTGGCACTCGTGACCACCGGGCCGAAACTGAGGGCCCGGGTGTTGGTCATGGTGATGACGGGCTGCATCTTGACCGTCACGGAGAAGTTGGTGGTGGTGGTTCTCCCTCGGGTGGTGTCCCTTAAAGTCAGCTGGATGACGTTGGTGCCGGTATAGGTTCCGGGGGTCTGGTTGGCCCCCACATTGAGGGCAACGCCTAGGTAGCAAGTCGCGGCGCTCGGGAAGGTGCCGCTGGGGGACCCCACGGTCACCGTGCCCCGGATGGTGCCCCCGGTGGATCCGGTGAGAGTGAAGGTGGCGGGGCTGGCCGGCACAGTCGTGGCGGTCCAGGCATCACCGTTTCGGCCAGTGATGGTGTAGGAGCCACGAAGCGTGGCGGGGGTTGAGGACCCCTTGGCAGTGGCCCCCCCGAAGGTTGGCGTGTCCGAAGTCGTGGTGAGGGTGACGGTTCCAGCACTCACTCCCGGGACCACGCTGCCTAAGTTGACGGTGCCGTTGACCACGGTGATGGCAGGAGCCTGCGCCCAGGCGAGCGTGGCGAGGCCAGCCAACATGACCTCTCCGAGCAGCCTGAAGGTTTTCAAATGGGTCACCTGAATCATGAGGGATCTTTCGCGGGCGTATCCGGCTTGGTATCGGCAGGAGCAGTCTCGAACACTAGGTCCAAGTCATCAATAAGCGTGCCTTCGGGCGTGATGATGATGGCTTTGCCGGGCATCGGGACAAGGCCGAGGCGGCGCAGGTCCGATTCGGAGCCCCGGAGCTGGTAGGTGCCGGGCGAGATGTTGAGTAGGGAATAAAAACCATCGAAAGAGGTCCGGGTGGTTTTCACGACCTTCCCCTTCGCATCTACCAGTTCCAACAGCAGGCCGGCAAACTCACGGGAGACCCGGTCGCGCCGCAGGTAGGCCGAGCCGGTGATTTCTCCCAGCAGAATCAGGGGCACGTCAATCACCGCACTGTGGCCGGGCCGGGGTGTGATCCGCAGGCCGGAACTGGCGGGATGCAGGGACGGATCCTCCAAGGTGGTGGTATTGATGGACAGGTTGGCATCCACGTCCGCGGGAAGGTTGGTCAGGAAGGCCACGCCGTCAGCGCCGGTGGCCACAGGCTGAGGCGCCCCGTTCACGAGAAAACCGATGCCCGAAACAGGTTTCTCGCCCGGATCCATGCTGCCGTTGCCGTTGGTATCGACGAAGGTCCGGGCCGAGATGGCGCCGTTGGTGGCATAGCCCTGAGCTCGGGAGTAGATTTGCCCGCCGCGCGGCTCCCGGGCGAGGCCCAGGCGGAAGTTGAGATTCAGGGAGAGCCGGCTTTGGGTGGAATAGCTCAGGCTCGCCCCCAGCGCATAGGCTCCCTGCGTCTTCTGGGCCCCCAACTGCAGTACCGTGCTGCCGGGACTGCCGAGGGAGGCCTGGACCCGGGTGATCCCGGCCTGCAGGTTGAAGGGCTCGAAGTGGGGCGTCTCCAGGTAGGTCGACAGGGCCGTCAGGTGGGTCCCGCCACTGAGTCCATAGTCGGCTTGGCCCCGCACAGAAAAGTCCGGAAAGAACTTGCTGGCGAGGAATTCACCTGTGGTCTGGGTGGGGATGGGGACGACGGTCTGCCGTCCCTGGCTGAGATCGATCTCGTTGGACAGGAAATAGCCCTGGAAGGAGGTCGAGATGCGGTTGGTGAGGCGCTCCATGGTGCCCCCAGTCGAAAGATGGTCCTGGGTCGCCTCCAGATCGAAGGTGACCTTGCTCTTGCCCGGGCCGGGCAGGAGCGTGGAGGTTTCCAGGGTATTGCGGCTGGTGATGGTGCCGGAGGTGGGCAGGAAGTAATCGCTGACAAACCCGTCCTGGAGTTCGGAGTGCTTCAGGGTAAGGCTGGTGGTGCCCAGGCGGCTGCGGATGCCCAGTTCGGCGATGCTGCCCCCGAGCTGATCCTTGGCGGCCGTGAGGCTGGCTCCGACCATGGACCAGGAACCCAGGAGGCTGGCCTGGCTGTAGGTGTGGGTCTGCCCGAGCAGATCCAGTTCCGACATCGCGAACCCTGCGGACAGTTGCTTGGTGATGCCGTAGCGGCCTTCGAACTGGCTCCGCCTCCCGCTGTCAGTGGGGTCTGCGCTCACCAGCCGGTATTCGAAGGCGCCTTGGGGGGTCTGGTTCTGGCTGACGTTGTAGCTGGCCACTTCCTCCCGGCGCTGGCCCTGGGGACCGTAGAACACCAGCCGGAAATCGTTCCAGCCGAAGTACAGCGGCACGTCCAGGAACTCGTAGCGGCCATCGGCGCGGGAAGCCTGGAAGCCCAGGAGGGCCTCATTGCGGTAGAGTTCCACCTGCCAGTCCGGCGGCAGGTTGCCCTGGAAGGACTGCCGATCGTAGCGAGCCGCTCTCTGCAGGGGAAAGTTGGTGACCAGGGCCCCTTGACCCACCGCGGGCAGGGCCAACAGGTCGAGGCCGGGGTTAAGGACATCCCCGAAGGCGAATTCGGTGGCCTGCAGGGGGCCCAGCAGATCGGCCCGGGGATCGCGGCGTCCCAGCGTCATCCGGGTGTCCGAGAACCCGGCGCCGCTCTGGAAATTGGCGTACAGGTTGGCTGAGAGGCCCAGCAGATCGCCGCTCATGAAGGTCGTGCTCTGGGCCTGGAGGCGCTGAACGGTCCCCGGGGCGTTGCTGGCCGTGACTTGGAGGGTTTCATCCACCATGGGCACCTCGGCCCTGCGGTAAGGATCTGGCCAGGGTTCGAAGGACTTGGGTCCTTCGGCGGGCCGGAGCCGCCCCAGCAAGCGTTCCCGCTGCCAGTGCTCCTGCAGGGGCAGAGGAATGCGGGGCAGCACGGTCAGGGTGGCGCTGTGGCGGTCCAGCTTGAGGTCCAGGGGCAGCCAGGCCGCGATGAGGCGCGTGTCCACGTAGATGTCATCCTCGTGCAGCTCCACCTGGGCACGGTCGAAGCCCTGGCTGTGCCCCTCGACCACGGCGCTGCCCGTCAGCACGTCCAGGCGGAAATGGCGCTTCTCGTCCACGAAGAAGCCCTCGGCCCGGCCCCGGCCCGGATCGGTCTGGATGGCCAGGTCCAGCAGGCGGCATAGCTCACCCAGGGGCACGAGGAAGCCGTCCTTCACGGGGAACCCCGGGAAGGTATTGCTGAGGGTGGCGTCATCCAGGCGCAGGGCGAAGAGGAAAACCTCCTCCTCCAGGCGGTTGACCCTCAGCTCCGCTACCGTGAGGGCCGGCCCCGCGACCGTGGCCCCGCCCGACAGCGTCGCCGCCGACAGGGCAAAGGCAGCCAAGAGCCAGCCAGCCCTCATGGGGAAGACCCGCTTCATCAGGGAAGGGTGAGGTTTGCTTCAGCCTGCAGAGCGCCTCCATCCGGGAGGAAATAGGTGACGCGAACGCGGTCCCCGGTGGCAAGCGCCTGATTCACGGGCAGGATTACCCGGCGGCTGGCGTTGGGGGTGTAGACAGCCAGACCGTTGGCCTGGGAAAGCACGGTGGGCTTGCCATTGGCTTCGAGGCGGGTGGCCTGGAGATCCCCATAAATGGACTGGTTGCCGCTGCGGTTCAGCTTGAACTGGAGGGTCTTGGCCTTGGCGTCGAAGGCCAGGTCGGTGATGGTGGCCTTGGCAGAGGTCTCCCCGTGCCGGACGATGAGCGGGATGGCGATGCCGTAGATGGGCCGGAGGTTGATGGACAGCTCCTTGGGGGCCTCGGCCTTCAGGGGTGCGGGCTCTTCGGCGGGAGGCACACCCCGGAACACCATGTGCAGGCGGTACTCGCCCTCGGGGAGGTCCGCCGGCTTGCGCACCTGGATGCGGATGAGCTGGGTTTCCTGGGGTTCCAGCGTGACTTCCCGGGGCGAGAAGCGGAAGAGGGACTGCAGGTTCTCGGCCCCGGGATCCAGAGGCTTTTCGCTGAACCCGCCGTTCTCGTCCATGACCATGCGGATGAGGGAGACGCGAAAGGTGGCCCGGGCTGTCCCGGTGTTGGAAAGGCTCACTTCCGCCGTCCGCTTGCGCCCTTCGAAGACCACGCGGGTCGGGGCGATCATCAGATCGCCCGCCCCGCCTGCTTTAGCAGGGGCCTGGGCCTGGAGGATGCCCCCGAGGCCGCAGAGCAGCGCGATGGTCAAAATCCAGGACTGGATGGGTCGCATGAGGCCTCGACAAGCAAAATCCCAGGGCGCCAGAAACGCCCTGGGAAGTTGAAGGGCAGAATGCTTCAGTTGTAGGCAACAGTGACAGTGAAGGTGCCAGTGTAGCCGCCTGCAACCTGGCTTGCCGCCACCGTCAGTCTGGCGCCGACGGTGAGGGTTGCAGTTCCAGCGGTGACCGCCGTAGCAGCTGAATCATAGCTACCAGAAAGTGTACCACCGGTGCCCGTTGGGTTTGAAGTGAAGGTATCGACGTTCATCGGCGTCATGCCGCTGGTCCCAGGGCTGGTTATGGTGACCGTGTTGTCGGCGGGAAGAGTGATTCCAAAAGCTCTGCCTGGAGACCCTGATACGGTGAATTTGGCGGCAGCAATTGCGCTCTGACTGCTGGCGAGGATATCGCCGGTACCACCACCGGATCTTGTGCCGTCGGGAGCTATCGTCACGTGCTGTACCGAAGTATCGGAGACGATGTCACCGAAACTCAGGTCTGCAATCTTAGAAATGGAGATGGCGTATAGGATATTGGCTTTAGCATTAGCGGTTCCTAGGGCCGTGGACTGCGCGAAAGCACAGGGTGCCGCCAGCAGGAGGGCCCCTGTGAGCATGCGAGAAGCGACTTTCATGGCATTCTCCTTGAGATTTAGGGGGGGGGATGGCGCGGGAAGATGATTCCTACCGTGAGTGTGGCTGCGGAGCCTGTACCACTTGTATCGAGAAGGATAATACCGATCTATCGTCTTTGCCAGGGTGGAATTGAATCGGGTGGGTACCCGGCTGGTTGAGCCCCCAGGTACGCTCCCCCCTCTTAATTGTAGGCTACGGTCACGGCGTAGGTGGCGTTGTAGGCGCCGGTGGTCTGGGTGGCGCTCACGGCGAGACTGCCCGCGATATGGAAAACGAGGGTTCCGGTCGCCAGGGTGATGGGATTGGTGGCGGCATCGGTCGAGGTCGTGATGACCATGGTGCTGCTGGAAGGGCCGGCAAGGGTGATGGTGGCTGGAATGGTCAGGTTCACGGCCTGTCCGGTGGTGCCGGTCACGGTGAAGGCGGCCGCCGTGGCTGATCCAGGGGCCGAGGTGATTCCGCCCGTGTAGCTCATGCCCCCGCCGGTGGTCATGACGGCGGTGCCAGTCGTGCCACTGGTGACGATCTTTCCGAAATTCAGGACCTGATTGTTCACCAGGGTAAGCCCAGCCAGGACCGTTGCCGAGGCCGTCTGGCCGGACAGGGTGACGCTGGACTGCGCGAAGGCCGCAGGCATGACCAGCAGGACGAGAAGGAGAAGGCGGGATAGGGCTTTCATGACGTTCACCTTGTAAGGGGAGGGTTGGCTGCCAAAAGACCGCACTATCCACGAAATGCCTAGCAATTCACGAGCCAGATCGTTCGATTTCTATCTATCGATAGAATCGTCTCAAGTTAACATCTTTTAAGGGTTGGATAAATATATATCGAAAATATACAAACAGAAAAAGGATCGGGCGCCCGAAGGTCATCCCGATCCTTGAACTTACAAAATTCGCGGGGCTACCGAATCCCGTCTATGATGGCGTTGAAAGTGGGGCTGGGACGCATGGCGGCGGTGGTCTTCTTCTTGTCCGGGTGGTAGTAGCCGCCCATGTCCACGGGCTTGCCCTGGGCCCCGATGAGCTCGGCGTTGATCTTGGTCTCGTTCTCGGCCAGCTGCTTGGCGGTCTGGGTGAACCGGGCCTGCAGTTCCTTGTCCTTGGTCTGGGCGGCCAGGGCCTCGGCCCAGTAGAGAGCCAGGTAGAAGTGGCTGCCCCGGTTGTCGATCTGGCCGACCTTGCGGGCCGGGGACTTGTCGTTGTCGAGGAACTTGGCGATGGCCTGGTCCAGGGTCTCGGCCATGATCGCGACCTTGGCGTTCTTGAAGGTGTTGGCCACGAACTCCAGTGACGCGGCGAAGGCGGAGAACTCGCCGAGGGAATCCCAGCGCAGGTAGCCCTCCTTCTGGAACTGCTGGACGTGCTTCGGGGCCGAACCGCCGGCGCCGGTCTCGAAGAGGCCGCCGCCACCCAGCAGGGGCACCACGGACAGCATCTTGGCGCTGGTGCCCAGTTCGATGATGGGGAACAGGTCGGTGAGGTAGTCGCGCAGGACGTTGCCGGTGACAGAGATGGTGTCCTTGCCCGCGCGGATGCGCTCGCAGGAGAGCTTCATGGCGTCAACCGGGTGCAGGATGCGGATATCCAGGCCCTTGGTGTCGTGCTGCTTCAGGTAGGTCTCCACCTTGGCGATGATCTGGGCGTCGTGGGCGCGGTTCTTGTCCAGCCAGAAGATGGCCGGGGCGCCGGTGATGCGGGCGCGGGAGACGGCCAGCTTGACCCAGTCCTGGATGGGGGCGTCCTTGGCCTGGCAGGCACGGAAGATGTCCCCTTCCTCCACCTTTTCCGACAGCAGGACCGCGCCGGAGGCATCCACCACTCGGATGATGCCGGCGGCAGGGGCGAAGAAGGTCTTGTCGTGGGAGCCGTACTCCTCGGCCTTCTGGGCCATGAGGCCGACGTTAGGGACGCTGCCGATGGTGGCGGGATCGAAGGCGCCATGCTTCTGGCAGTCCTCGATGATGGTCTTGTACATCGTCGCGTAGCAGCGGTCGGGGATCATGGCGAGGGTGTCGTGGAGCTTCCCGTCCTTGCCCCACATCTTCCCGGCGTCCCGGACGACGACGGGCATGGAGGCGTCGACGATGATGTCGTTGGGCACATGCAGGTTCGTGATGCCCTTGTCGGAATCCACCATGGCCAGCGAGGGACGGGTCGCGTAGACGGCCTGGATGTCGGCTTCGATCTCCGCCTTCTTGGCGGCGGGCAGGCTCTGGATCTTCGAGTAGAGCTCGCCCAGGCCGTTGGCCACGTTGACGCCCAGCTCCTTGATGACGGCGGCGTGCTTCTCGAACACGTCCTTGTAGAAGACGGTCACCGCATGGCCGAACATGACGGGATCAGAGATCTTCATCATGGTGGCCTTGAGGTGCAGGGAGAGCAGCAGGCCTTCCTTCTTGGCGGCCTCGATCTGCTCGGCGTAGAAGGCCCGGAGGGCCTTGACGTTCATCACGGAGGAATCGATGACCTCGCCGGCCAGCAGGGCGGTCTTCTCCTTCAGGACCTTCACGGTTCCGTCGTTGCCCACGAACTCGATCCGCATGGTGGTGGCCTTGGGGACCGTCGTGGAGGTCTCGCTGCCGTAGAAATCGCCGTGAGTCATGTGCGCCACCCGGGCCTTGGAGTCGGTCGCCCAGGCACCCATCTTGTGGGGGTGCTTCTTGGCGTAGTTCTTCACGGACAGTGGGGCGCGGCGGTCTGAGTTGCCCTCGCGAAGCACCGGGTTGACGGCGCTGCCCAGGACCTTGGCGAAGCGCGTCTGGAGGGCCTTCTCGGCATCGTTCTTGGGCTGCTCGGGGTAGTCCGGGATGTCGAAGCCCTGGGACTGCAGCTCCTTGATGGCGGCGATCAGCTGGGGAATCGAGGCGCTGATGTTCGGCAGCTTGATGATGTTGGCTTCGGGCGTCTGGGCGAGGTCGCCCAGCTGGGTCAGGAAGTCGGGAATGCGCTGCTTCTCGGTGAGGTTGTCGGGGAAATTGGCCAGGATGCGGCCGGCCAGCGAGATGTCGCGGGTTTCCACGGCCACGCCCGTCCCATTGGTGAAGGCCTGGATGATCGGCAGGAGGGAATACGTGGCCAGAGCAGGCGCCTCGTCGATGTCAGTCCAGATGATCGTATGCGGGGTCATGATCTCTCCTTTTGATTCACGGGTCGCCGAGGCTTGAATGACTGGCGGACTGCGCGTGTCCATAGAAATTGGATGAACAATCAGATTCCCATGGGGAAAGCAATGCTTCAAGCGCTTAGCCCCTTGGCCGGGGGAGGTTGGGACTTAGATCACGCCCTTGATTATCCCAGCACCGGCATGGAAGATCCCGAGGCCGACCGGATGGTCCCACGGGCCACGGCGAAGTCCATGCGTCCCAGGTTCACCCCGCCAAAACCCACCTGGAAGATCAGCGTCTCACCCCTCGCCTGGGGTACGCGAGTAGGGGTCTCCAGAAAAGTGTGGCTGTGGCCGCCGATGATGGCGTCGATGCCGGCCACTCGCCCTGGCATCTGCAGATCGTCCGGCGCAGCCCCCTTCATGTCGTAACCCAGGTGGGAGAGCACCACCACCAGGTCGACTTTGTCCACCTCCCGCAGGCGCTGCACGACGGGTCGCAGGCTTTCATAGGGATCCTTCCAGCCGATCCCCTCGTGGTTCTTCGGAGCCACCAGCCCGGCGAAGGCCACGCCCGCACCCGTGATGCCCACGCGGAGGCCAGGGAATTCCCGGATCAGGTAGGGTTGGACCCGCCTGCCCAGGTCAGGCGCCCCCTTGAAGTCGAAGTTGCAGTTCACGAAGGCGAAGGGCGGACTGGAGTGCTGGAGCTGCTCCATGGATTCCATGGCCTCCACCAGCATGCCCACGCCGTTGTCGAAGTCGTGGTTGCCCAGGGTGCCCGCGTCGTAGCCCAGCATGCGCATGAGCTGGTAGTCGAGGCGCCCCTTGTAGCGGTTGAAGTAAGGCGTCCCCTGAAAGGTGTCCCCGGCATCGAGCAAGAGCACGGAGCCCAGCTGCTGCCGCAGCTGCCGCAGCAGGGTGGCGCGCCGGGCGACGCCGCCCAGGCCGCTGATGGGGCCGTTGCCCGGTCCGAAGGGCTCGATGTGGGAATGGGTGTCGTTGGTGTGGAGCAGGGTGATGCGGCCGGAGGATGGGTCCTCCGCGGCCCATAGGGGCAGGTGCGAGGCGACCGCGGCGACACCGAGGGAGGCTATGAAATCGCGGCGGTCCATCCCAGCCTCCTAGAACTTGAATTTCTTATCGCGGATGGCTTCCTGGATCGGGACCGGAATGGTGTATCGCCCCGGGGCAGGGGCCACCAGGTCCTTCTTTTCCTTCGCCAGGCGGCCACACTCGTCCAGGAGGATCTGGCGCAGCGTGAGACCCGTGGTGAAGGGCTTCCGCCCCTTCTTCAACGTGGGGATGGAATCGCCGCCCCCATAGAGGTAATCGGAAGTGGCCACCTTCACCGTGGCCGCAGGATCGATGGGAGTGCCGTCCGCCCAGGTGATCGTCAGGGTCGCTGCCTCCGGTGTGCCCTGGACCACCGCCTTCACACCGGAACAGGGCTCCCCGCCCCGCCGGACGATGCTTTCTTTCACCACCTGGATGACCTCGGCGCCGTTGAGTTCGATCACCACCAGTTCGTTCTCGAAGGGCATCAACTCGTATATGTCAGCCACCTTGAGCAGTCCCGGGCGCAGGTTGGAGCGCAGCCCGCCGGCATTGGTGATGGCGAGGCGCACGGGCCTTCCCGTCACGGCTTCGGCAGCCCCCCGCATGACATCGGACACCCAGTAGCCCAGGAGGTTCTCCTCCCCCCGGCGGCCGCGGAAGAGGCCCTGGGGCGCCTGCACCAGCGGCAGGTCGAAACTGGCCTTGATCTCGGCGGCAAATGGAGCGATGACCTTCTGGATCTCAGCGTCCTCGGGAATCAAAGCCGTGACGGGAACGACCTCGGCCTTGGTCCCTGGCGGCTGCGCCATCAGGGAAACCGACAGCAGGATGGAAAGGAGGACGCTAGCTGGCTTCGGCTTCACGGATGGACTCCTCCAGAGCCGCGCGGGCTTCCCGAACGATCGCGTCTTGGTGCCAGAAGAAGGCGGTCGTGCGGAGCAGCCAGCCCATCAGCCAGGCGTTGACCGCGGTGACGAGAAGTTGCAGCAGCAGGAACAACCAGACCCGGAAGGGTGTGCCGCCGCCCATTCTCCAGGCCAGCAGCAGCACCAGGAAGGGAAGCAGGGACCGAAGCGCGGCTCCCCCCAGCGAAAGGGATCCCCACTGAATGGGATGGGACCAGAGGCCGGTGAAGCAGTCCCAGAGATGGGTGAGGTAGCCACGGGTGAGTCCCGCAGACCGTCCCAGACGACACAGCCACCACTGGAGATTCAAGGCGGCGACCAGGCCCATCCACACCAGGGGACGGCCGAAGAAGGCGGTCCAGCCGAGGGCATCCAGGCCAGAACCACCGAGCCGAGCCAGCATCAAGTCCGCAAGCCAGGCGACGGCCCCCAAGGGCAGGAATCCGATCAGGGCGGTGTCCAGGGCACCGAGCAGCCAGGGGCCCAGGCGGGCCTTCAGTCCTGCGCGCTCGGCCTGCATGCGCCACCCACACCAGAGGACGATGATCATGCCGAGACCGAAGAGATGCACGGTGGGGGAGTTCGTCAGGCGGTGCAGGAGACCACCGTTTTCCCACAGCTCCCAGACATCGCGGGCGCTGAGACTTTCCCCCCAGTGGTTGGGGAGGGCGCTCCACCCGGCCGCCCTCCGGATGTGGCCCGCCCAGCCGAGGGACGGCCCCAGCAGGACAAGCATCCAGCCGGCCATGAGGCCCCAGCCCCAGCGGGTGAACCCGCCCGGCGCGGCCGAAATGAGACAAGACCAGGGTGCTCTGGGGGCCAGAGCTTCCTCGGTGTGGATGGTGGTGGGGCGTTCCATGTCCGTCCGTACGCGATGTCCCATCAAACCACACTTGACAGGACGCGGGCGGTTGGGGTTTCATCGGTCTCATGCCGCTGTCCTTCCCGATCCCCTGCCAGGGCCTCGACCATGAGGCTTGGTGGTGGCGTACGGGCTTGGACGGCTCCCTGTGCGAGGCCTAGCGGCCCACGCCATTCCGGACCCTCCGAGCCCGACCCCAAGGTCGGGCTTTTTTGTTGTGGAATGAAACCATGTCCCAATCATCCAGGCATCTGATCCGGCACCCGCTTTCCGCGGACCTGTTGACCCCTCTCGCCGCCTACCTCGCCCTCCGGCCCGCCGGCGCCAGCCTCCTGCTGGAATCCTGCGACCAGGGGGAACGGGTGGGGCGCCACAGCTTCGTCCTGATCGAAGGGTCCTCCGAGTGCCGCCTGGAGGCCCCTGCCACAGGCTGGGTGGAAGCGGTCCGCGATCTGGCCGGTGACGGTCCGGCAGGTATCATCCACGATCCGGATTCAGCCCTGCCTGCGCTTCGCGAGAAACTTCCCATCGGCGTCGGATGCGCCGGGTACCTCGGTTTCGAGGCCATGGGCGCCCTGGAGCCCAGCCTCCCGCTTCCCGCGCGGAACAGCCTTGGTCTGCCCGGACTGTGGGTGCGCCGGTTCGACACGGCCCTCGTCTTCGACCACCTGCACCAGGTGGCCGAACTGCAGACGCTGGACGTCGATCCGAGGGCCGGTTATGCCCGCCTGGCCTCCCTCCGCGCGCTGCTGCGGTCAGGCGCGAAGGATCCCGGGCCGGGGCACGCGAGGCCGTCGGCCCAGGCCCTGATGTCGAGGCAGACCTACGAGCAAGCCGTATCCACGGCCCAGGAGCTCATCCTCGATGGCGACATCTACCAGCTGGTGCCCAGCCAGCGGTTCCACATCGAGGATCCGCCGCCGCCCCTGGAGGCATATCGCCGCCTGCGTCGCCTGAACCCCAGCCCCTATGGCTACCTGCTCGAATGGGGTGATTTCGCCCTGGTGGGCGCCTCGCCGGAAATGCTGGTGCGGGTACAGGATGGCGAAGCGGAGACCCTGCCCATCGCGGGTACCGTGCCCCGGGGCGCGAATGCCGAGGAAGATGCGGCGCGGTTCGAGGCCCTGAAGCGCGACCCCAAGGAACTGGCCGAGCACCAGATGCTGGTGGATCTCGCCCGCAACGACCTGGGCCGGGTGGCGGTGCCCGGTGGCGTGCGCGTGGAACTGCCCCTGGCCCTCCTGCGCACCAGCCATGTGCTGCACCTGACCACCACGGTCAAAGCCAAGTTGAAACCGGGTCTGGATGCCCTGGATGTGCTGGCGGCGGCCTTCCCCGCCGGTACCGTGAGCGGCGCCCCCAAGCTCCGCGCCTGCCAGCGCATCGCGGAATTGGAAGGGGAGGTGCGTGGCCCCTACGGCGGGGTGCTGCTGAGACTGGGCGTCGATGGCGTGCTCGACACCGCGCTCATCCTGCGCACGGCGGTCTACTCCGGCGGCGCCGCCTACATCCAGGCGGGCGCTGGCGTGGTGCGGGCCTCCCGGCCCGAGGCCGAGTACTTTGAGACCCTGCACAAGCTCGGCGCCGTCGCCGAGGCCCTGGGGGTGAAACTGGACGGAGGTGCCCGGTGATCCTCCTCATCGATGTCCCGACTCTGCGCGGGCTGGGCGCAGCCCAAGCGCGCAGGAGCGGCGCGAAGGAGCGCCGCGATAGGAGGGAGAGGGCATCTGCTCCCGAGCGGAGGATGGCATGATCCTGCTCATCGATGCCCTGGATTCCTTCACCTACAACCTGGTGCAGGCATTCGAAACGCTGGGCTCCGAGGTCCGTGTCATCCGGCACGACGCCATCACCCTCGACGAGGCCAAGGCCCTCCGGCCCGAGGCCGTGGTCCTGTCGCCCGGCCCCGGCCACCCCACGGAAAGCCCGGCCCACATGGCCCTCGGCGCCTCGGACTGGACCGTGCCCATGCTGGGTGTGTGCCTGGGCCACCAGGCCCTCGCCGCCGCCACAGGAGGTCGGGTCATCCGCGCTATCGAACCCTTGCACGGCGAGGCCACGGCCCTGGCGCACGACGGCACGGGCCTGTTCAAGGACCTCCCCGTGGGCCTGCCCGTGGGGCGCTACCACAGCCTCATCGCGGAACCCGCCTCGCTGCCCGCCTGCNNGGTCCGGCGATGCTCGCCAACTTCCTCCGCTTGGCCAAGTCACTTTCGCAGACCACCGATCAGTCCCGATCGTCTGGACGACATAGGGGGCCCTAACGGGAAAATCAGAACAACGCTGTTTTTCCCGTAACGCCCCCTAAGGAATCAGTCCAATGACATTGCTCACGACGCACAATCCCATCCGCCCGCTGCCCGAGGCCACGGCCTCGGAGCTCATGCGCATCTTCATCGACCAGGACACGGACGCTCTCCTGGTGGGGGCCTGCCTGGCACTCCTGGCCCAGCGGGTGCCCGAAGCCCACGAACTGGCGGCCTTTGCCGATGCCCTGGCGGAAGTGGCCGTGCCGTTCCCGGCGGTGCCCGCCGGCGCCCTGGACGTGGTCGGCACGGGCGGAGACGGCGCCTCCACCGCCAACCTCAGCACCCTGTCGGCCCTGCTCTTGGTCCAGCTGGGTGTGCCTGTGGTCAAGCACGGCAACCGGGCCGCCACCAGCGTGTGCGGCAGCGCAGACCTGATGGAAGCCCTGGGCTACGATCTCTCCCGCGCCACTTCTGATCTCGCCAGGGATCTCGAAGCCCGGAACTTCGCCTTTCTCTTCGCGCCGGCCTTCCATCCCCTGCTGGGCCGCCTGCGGGAGATCCGCCGGCGCCTGGGCATCCCCACGATCTTCAATCTCCTGGGCCCGCTCCTGAACCCCGGCCTCCCGCCCCTCCAAGTGCTGGGAGTGGCCCGGGAGGATCTGCTCGTGCCCATGGCCGGGGCCCTGGCGCGGCGGAAGACCCTGCGGCGAGCCTTCGTGATCCACGGCAAGGACGCCGAAGGGAAGGGCCTCGACGAAGCCTCCATCGAGGGGCCGACCATCGTGGTGGGTGTGTCGGGCGGGCAGGTTGCCCCGCCCCAGGTGCTGGTGCCCCGGGAGCTGGGACTCGTCCCGCCGCCCCGCCACGCCCTGCGGGTGGCCGATCGCGCCGAGGCACTAACCGTGGCGCGAGGGATCTTCGGGGGCGCTGCCCATGCGGATTTCCGTCCGGCGGTAGCTGACGCCGTGGCCCTCCAGGCGGCCCTGGGCCTGCTTCTGTACCGGAATGCCGGCCTGGAACAGTTGGGCGGATTCCTGAAGGAGACGAGGGCCCGCATCGACCAGGGGTTCAGCCTGCCGTTCATCCTCCCTTCGGAGGCGCGTCCATGAGCCGGCTTCCCGATCCAGCCTCCCTCGTTCACGGGACGGGCCTTTCCTCCAACTCCCACCTCCAACGCGTGCTGGTTTCCGAACTGGCCCGGCTCGCCGAGCTACCTGCCGCTCCCGGGCCGAAGCGCGCTCCGCAGGTCGGTCCAGGCCCCTTCGAATCCGCCCTGCGCCGGGATGCGGAAGCGCGGGGCGGGGCGGTCATCGCCGAGTACAAGCAGGCGTCTCCCTCCCTCGGCCCCTTCGCCATGGGAACCCCGCTCCTGGCGCAGTTGCAGGCTTACCTGGAAGGGGGCGCCTCGGCCTTCTCCATCCTGGCGGAACCGGCCTATTTCCGGGGATCGGCGGAGCACATCACGAAAGCCGTGAATCTCGGCCTGCCCCGACTCTACAAGGGATTCGTGATCTCGGAGGCCCAGCTGGCGGAGGCGGAAACCTCGGGCGCCGAGGCCGTACTCCTCATCGCAAGAGTGCTCAAGGAACACACCTCCACATTTGCCCAGGCTGCCAGGGCCCGGGGCCTCGAGCCCCTGGTGGAACTGCACAACCTGACCGAAGTGGGCTTCGCCCAGGCCGCCGAGGCCCGCCTGGTGGGAATCAATGCCCGGGACCTCTCCACCTTCAACCTCGGTGTGCCCACGGCGGAACCCCTCCGTCGCGTCTTTCCCGAAGCGCTGCTCATCCGCGAATCCGGTCTGGCCACGCCCGAGGATGCCCGGACGGCGCTACGCGCTGGCTTCGATGCGGTCCTCGTCGGCGAGGCGCTCATGCGCAGCCCGGATCCGCAGGGCTTCCTCTCCCGCATCCTGACGGACCTGCGGACGGAGGTCCCATGAGGGTCCTCGCCAAGGTGTGCGGCCTGGTCCGCGCCGAGGACGCGGCCTTGGCGGCCTCGGCGGGCGCCGATTTGCTCGGCTTCGTATCGCATCCTCCCAGCCCGAGGCATTGTGCGGACTTGTCTGTGGCCGAGCCCTACCTGGACCGGGCCGTGCTCGTCCAGGTGGCTGATCACGCAGAAGCAGTTCTTGCGATGGCCCGACGCCATGGTTTCCGGAAGGTCCAGCCCTATCTTCCGGCGGTCACGCGGGAAGCAGGCATCCGCTCGCTTCGTGAAGCCGGATTCTACGTGCTCCTGCCCTGGAGCGACGAGGCGGGTCAGATCCCCGTGCCCGCGGACTTGTATGTCTGGGAGACCAGTGCCGCGGTCACGGGGCTGGCGGGCGGATCGGGTCAGGGGCACGCCATGGCCTTTCCCCCGCCCGGTGATTTCCTGCTGGCCGGAGGCATGGATGCCGCGAACCTGCCGGAGCGGGTGCTGTCCCTCCCATCGGCATTGCGGGCCCGGTTCCGTGGGGCGGATGCCGCCAGCCGGCTGGAGGCCTCGCCCGGTGTGAAGGATCCCGCCAAGGTTTCCGCATTCATCCGCACCGCCCACGCACTGGAGTCCGCATGATCGAAGCATTCCGCCTTCCCTCGCGCTTCGGCGCCCAATCCCTCGGCGGCTGCTATGCCCCGGAAACCCTCATGCAGCCGCTCCTCGATCTGGAAGCCGCCTTCTGCGCCGCCTTGGAGGACCCATCGTTCCTTGAGGAGTTGAAGGGCGAACTGCGGCACTTCGTGGGCCGGCCCACACCGCTCACGCCTGCTCCCCGCCTGGCCGCGAAGCTGGGCCTGAAGGCGCTGTTCCTGAAGCGGGAGGACCTCACCCATACCGGGGCCCACAAGATCAACAACGCCCTGGCCCAGGCCATTCTCGCGCGGCGCATGGGCAAGACGGAGATCATCGCGGAGACCGGCGCGGGCCAGCACGGGGTGGCCACCGCCGCGGCCTGCGCCCGGCTGGGATTGGCCTGCACGGTGTACATGGGCGTCACCGACATGGCCCGGCAGGCGCCGAACGTGGCGCGCATGCGGCTTTTCGGGACCAAGGTCGTGCCCGTGGAAGCGGGGCAGGGGACGCTCAAGGAGGCCGTGAACGAGGCCCTGCGCGCCTGGGCAGGGCGTTGCGACCGGGCCCACTACATCCTGGGTTCCGCGCTGGGCCCCCATCCCTTCCCGACCCTGGTGCGCACCTTCCAGACCGTCATCGGCGAGGAGGCCCGGGCCCAGGTACTGGACCAGTCCGGAGTTCTGCCGGAGGTCGTCCTCGCCTGCGCAGGTGGGGGCAGCAATGGCCTGGGCCTGCTGCTCCCTTTCCTGAACGATGGTCTGCGCCGGGTAGCCGTGGAGGCGGGGGGTCATGGCACTGCCCTCGGCGAGCACGCTGCCCGACTCGATGGGGGCCGCATGGGTGTGCTGCATGGCTGCAAGACCCTGCTGCTCCAGGATGAGCATGGGCATACCGCGGAAACCGCCAGCATCAGCGCGGGGCTGGACTACCCGGCCCTGGGCCCGGAACTGGCGGCCCTGGCGTTGGACGGGAAGGTCGAAGTGCGCCGAGCCTCCGACGAAGAGGCACTCTCCGGCGCCCGGATGCTGTGCGAAACCGAAGGCATCCTACCGGCCCTGGAGAGCAGCCATGCCCTGGCCCTGCTTCCGGCCCTCGCCGCGGAAGGCGTCACCACGGTTCTTCTTGGCCTCAGTGGCCGCGGCGACAAGGACCTGTCCACCTACCAGACTCGCCTGGGGATTTGACATGAGCCTGAACCCGCTCCTCCCCTTCATCATGGCCGGCGACCCTTCCCTGGAAGCCTTGCCGGGACTGCTTTCCGAGGCCAAGGCCCTGGGCCTGGAGGCCATCGAGTTGGGCCTGCCCCACTCGGACCCCATCGCCGACGGTCCGGTGCTCCAGGCGGCTGCCCACCGCGCCATCGCCCGGGGCGCGACGCCCCTGCGTGTGCTGGAATCGCTGGCCGGGCTGACCGACAGCCCCGACATCATCCTGTTCACCTACCTCAATCCGCTGTTCCAGATCGGCGTGGAGCGCCTGAAGGCCTTGCTCTTGCCCACACCTGTGAAGGCCCTGCTGGTGGTGGATCTGCCTTTCGGGGAGGAACCAGGATTCGAGTCGGAGTTGCACAGCGCGGGCTACCCGATGGTGCCCCTGCTCGCACCCACCACATCCCTGGACCGGGCTTCTAGGATCTTGTCGGATCGCCCGGATCCTGGCCCTTCGGCACCCTTCGCCCAGCGATTTGCCTACGTGGTGGCGCGGCTGGGTGTCACCGGAACCGGGCAGGACACGGACCTGGGCCCCGTCTCCCGACGGGTGGCGGAGCTGAAGGCTCGATCAGAGCGCCCGCTGGCCGTGGGTTTCGGGCTCTCGGATCCTCGGAGTCTGGCTTCGATACGGGGCCTGGGGGCCACGCCCGTGATTGGATCGGCCCTGGTCCAGGAACTGTCGGATGGGCGAAGCCTGCGCGAGGCCCTGGCTTCGCGGATGTCTGATGGGGCCTAGCTTCCAACGTGGGCGCGCGGATTCTAAAACCGCACTCTTAGATCGTGAATGACGGCGCCAGACTTCGCTTTTCATGATTGGTTGCAGGACCGTGATGATTTGGTATTGTGGTCCATCATCCCTACGTATTCGGCTGGCGACAGCCACTCACCCCGGGAAACCGGGCCAGGAGCTATGCCCCTATGAGCCATCGTTCACGCCTCACCCTCACCGCCTTTGCCCTGGTCGCCGCCGGGGCTTTCGCACCCATGGCCCAGGCCTCTGGCTTCCAGCTCCGGGAGCAGAGCGCGAGCTCCGAGGGCAACGCCTTCGCCGGCGTCAGCGCGGGGGGCGCAAGCATCAGCGCCATGTTCTTCAATCCCGCGGGCATGACCCTGTACTCCGGCACTCAGCTCGACTTTGGCGCCACCCTGATCGCGCCCTCGGCGAAGATGAGCGATGCCAGCGGCACCCGTACTTCCGCCCTGAGTGCCTTCCCGGCCTACGGGCCCATCAGTGGCCCCACATCCTATTCGAATTCCGCGGAAAGCAAGGTCGCCCCCAGCCTCTACGGGATGTACAGCGTCAGCAACGACCTGAAGCTGGGGCTGTCCATCAATGCGCCCTTCGGGTTCGTGACCGAATACGACAGCAACTTCGTGGGCCGCTACCACGCCCTGAAGACGGACCTGCAGATCATCGATGTTTCCCCCAGCCTGGCCTACCGGATCAACAAGGAGTGGTCCGTGGGCGTGGCCTTCGTGGCCCGTCACGCGGATGCGACCCTCACCAGTGCCGTGGATTTCGGCCTGATCGGATTCCCCAGCACCATCCCCGGCACCATAGATGGCGCCAGCAAGCTCAAGGGCAGCGTCTGGGCCTACGGATACAAGGCGGGCGTCACCTACCAGCCCACCGATGACTTGCGGCTGGGCCTCGCCTATCACGCCGCCATGAACATGAACCTGAAGGGCGACATCTCCTTCTCGTATCCCGGCACCCTCCCCGCTCCCGCCGTGGGCGGCTTTCAGGCAGAGGGCTTCAGAAATGGCGGCGGCCAGGCGGAGCTGAATCTTCCCGCCGACACCTCCTTCGGGTTCGACTACAAGGTGAGCAGCACCTTCTCCCTTCAGGGTGAGGCCTGCTTGACCACCTGGTCCCGGTTCAAGGAACTGAACGTGCAGCTGACCGGCAACACGGCTCCCCCTGATGTCATCACCAATGTCGTCACGGAAGAGCACTGGCGGGATACCTGGTTCTACTCCCTGGGCGGCACCTGGAAGGCCAACCAGGCCTGGACCCTCCGCGCCGGACTCGCCTTCGACCAGGGGGCCGTCACCGACAACTACCGCACCCCCCGCATCCCCGACGGTGACCGCACCTGGGTGTCAATCGGCGCTAGCTACGCCGTCTCCAAGACCTTCTCCGTAGATATCGGCTATTCCCACTTGTTTGTCACGGACTCCAAGATCAATTTGACCACTACCGCCAGCCAGACGGACCCCAACTTCACCCGCGGCAACCTCACGGGCGACTTCAAACTGAGTGCCAATATCCTCGCGGTGGGAGCCCGGTTCACTTTCTGATGAACCCTCGGACCACGAAGAGGGCCCGGCTCGCCGGGCCCTTCTTCATTGTGCGCTGCACGCTGATCTACACCCGCTCCACCGCCATGGCGATGGCGTTCCCGCCGCCGAGACACAGGGCGGCGATACCACGCCGCTTGCCGTGGCGCTCCAAGGCGTGAAGCAGGGTGGCCATGACCCGCGCACCACTGGCCCCGATGGGATGGCCCAATGCCACAGCGCCGCCGTGGACGTTGATACGATCCGCCGGCAGCTTCAGCTCGTGCATGGTGGCCACCAGTTGCACGGCAAAGGCCTCGTTGATCTCCCAGAGATCGACGTCGTTTACGGTCCAGCCCACCTGGGCCAGCAGCTTGCGGATGGCCTCCACCGGCGCCATGAGCACCCACTCGGGATCGAGGCCCGCCGTGGCCGTGCCGAGTATGCGCGCCTGAATGGGCAGACCATGGGCGCGGGCGAAGGACTCGGTACTCACCAGGGCCATGGCCGCACCATCATTGACGCTCGGAGCATTCCCCGCCGTGACCGTGCCGTCCTTCTTGAAGGCCGGGCGCAGTTTGGACAGGGCTTCCACGGTGGAATCGGCGCGTGGCCCCTCGTCCTCGCTGACGATGAGATCACCCTTCTTTCCCGGCACGGCGATAGGGATGATCTCGGCCTTGAAAGCGCCGGATTGCATGGCGGCCACAGCCTTGCGGTGGCTTTCGGCGGCCCAGGCGTCCTGGGCCTGACGGGTGATGCCGTACTTCGCGGCCACCAGCTCCCCGGTGTGGCCCATGTGCTGATCGGTCATGGCGCACCAGAGACCATCCAGGATCATGGCGTCCTTGGCTTCGGTATGGCCCATGCGGGCACCGGTCCGGAGCTTGGGCAGGAGGTAGGGCGCGTTGGACATGGACTCCATGCCNNCTGCCGCAGACCTTGTTGATGGTGAGGGCGGAGACACTGGAGGGCAGCCCCCCCCGCAGGGCGGCCTGGCGGGCAGGGGCCTGACCCACGCCCGCGCTCACCACGTTGCCAAAGATGGCCTCGGTGGGCGCCGCTCCAGGCACGCTGGCCAGGAGGGCCTTCACCACCTGGGCCGCCAGATCAGGCGCGATCAGGGGGGCCAGCGCGCCCTGGAACTTGCCGATGGGACTGCGGAGGGAGTTGAGAATGACCGCGGGGGAGGAACGGGCATCGGACATGATCAGCCCTCGGCCTTGGGCCGGCGAGACGTGGGGAAAGTCTCATCGAGCTCGCTGAGGTCCAGGCTCTCCAGGTTCAAGGTGGGCGGCGCGGCCATGTAGATGTCCGGTGCCTCCTCCTGGAGGTGACGGCGGGTGCGATCCATGAGCGATTCCACTTCTCTCAGGAACTTCAGGCGCTCCATCTTCAGGTTGCGCAGATGCACTTCCATCTCCACCACGTGCTGCTGGGCCTCGCGGATGATCTCCTCGGCCTTGAACTGGGCCTCGCGGACGANNCGGAAGATGCGGTCCTGGTCCTGGTACTGGTGCAGGCGTTCCCGGCTGTCGAGGATCTCCTCCTTCAGCTTCTGGTTCTCGGCCAGCACTTCCTCCCATTCACCGGCGATTTCATGCAGGAAGGTGCGGACCTCGGATTCTTCGAGGCCCCTGAAGACCTTGGCGAATTCCCGGCGCTGGATGTCGAGGGGGGTGTATTTCATAAGACCTCCTCTCAGGAGCCAACGGCCTGAGCCAGAACCCTCTGGACTCCCCAGAGCAGCAGGAGGGCGATGAAGATGTCGAGACTGATCCCGCCGATGGGGGGAACGATGGCCCGGATGGGGTGCAGGACGGGATCGGTGATGGCATGCAGCATCCGGACCCAGCGGTTCCTGGGGTCGATGGGGAACCAGGAGATCAGGGCCGAGGCGATCAGCAGCCAGCTGAGCAGGGTCAGGGCGTGGTAGGCGATGGCAAAGAGAAGAGGCATGGGCAGAATCCCGGGTATCCGATCATCATAGCGGAGAGGGATCTCATTCCATGCGCATCGGCATCTCCTGCTACAGCACCTTCGGCGGTTCCGGCGTCGTGGCCACGGAAGTGGGCAAGGCCCTGGCCGCCCGGGGCCACGAAGTGCATATCCTCAGCCCCAGCGTTCCCCCCCGCCTGGTTGGTTTCGAGGACCGCATCAATTTACACGAGGTGCGAGCCAGCCCCTATCCCCTGTTCGAGGACGCGCCCTATTCCATCGCCCTGGGCTCGAAGATGGCGGATGTGGCGGAACACTACGGCCTGGAGATCATCCACGCCCACTACGCCATTCCCCATGCCATGGCGGCCCTGCTGGCCCGCATGGCGATTCCCCGCCTGAAGGTCGTGACCACCCTCCACGGCACGGATATCACCGTAGTGGGGAGTGACCCCAGTTACCTGCCCATGGTGAAGATGGCCATCCGGGAAAGCGATGGCGTCACGGCCGTCTCGGAGTACCTGCGTCAGGAGACCATCCGAACTTTCGGGGTGGACAGGACCATCGAGGTCATCGGGAACTTCGTGGAGCCGCCGGGCCTGGAGCGGCCGGACTGCCGGGCCTGGCTGGCGCCCAAGGCCGCCTTTGTGATGACGCACATCTCCAATTTCCGCCCGGTGAAGCGGGTCGTGGATGTGCTCAAGGTGTTCGAACGCGTCCGGAAGGAGGTTCCCGTGCGCCTGATCATGGTGGGCGACGGTCCGGATCGCCTGGAGGCTGAGGCCTTCAGCCGGGACAGGGGGTTTTCATCCGAAGTCAGGTTCACGGGCAAGCAGCTGGATATCGGCACCGTGCTGGCCTGTTCTGACCTCTT
>PMJK01000021.1 GCA_003158505.1 Holophagaceae bacterium
GCCTGTTCGATGAGGGTGTCGCGGAAGATCTCCCAGGTGAGGTCCTCGGCCTTGCCATTGACCTTCTCCAGGGCCTGGTAGATGGGCACGGTGCCGATGGGCACAGGACTGTTGCGGAGGATCCACTCGCGGGTTTCGTGGATGTTCTGGCCGGTGCTGAGGTCCATCACCGTGTCGGCGCCCCAGCGGATGGACCAGGCCATTTTCTCGACCTCCTCCTCGATGCTGGAGGCCACGGCGGAGTTGCCGATGTTGGCATTGATCTTCACCAGGAAGTTGCGGCCGATGATCATTGGCTCGGTCTCGGGATGGTTGATGTTGGCGGGGATGATGGCGCGGCCCCGGGCCACTTCGTCCCGGACGAACTCGGGCGTGATGCGGCTCTTAAGGCCGGACGCTTCGCGGCCCAGGTTCTCGCGGATGGCGATGAATTCCATTTCCGGGGTGATGATGCCCTGCTTGGCATAGTGCATCTGGGAGACATTGCGGCCGGCCTTGGCGCGCATGGGCTTGCGATCCGCGTGGAAACGGATGGCATCGAGGTCCTGGTCCCGCTCGCGCAGCTTGCGGTAGAGGCTGGTGGCGCCCGACAGTTCCTCCACGTCGCCCCGGCCCTGGATCCATTCCTGGCGCAGGGGTTTCAGACCCTTGGCCACATCTATGGTGACGGCCGCATCGGTGTAGGGGCCCGAGGTGTCATAGAGGACCACCGGCTCGTTCTCCGTGAGCCGATCCTGGAAGTCCCGGGTGGGGTGGAGCTGGATCTGGCGGAAGGGGACTCTCACACCGGACATTGTGCCGGCCAGATGGATTTTCGTGGAGGCCGGGAAGGGCTTGAGGCAGGCTGCCAGGACAGTTCCGTCCACGGGCGCCGGAGCGGGATTTGACTGCATGGTCATGGAAACTCCGGACTTGAAAAAAACGGGCCAGGATTGATCCCGAATGACGAAGTTTATCGCGAGGGGGCAAATGAGACGAATTCAAAGATTATCGATTCGACGCCGATAGAGGGTGCACGGAGCCCCCCATGTCGGACAAGCCCCAGGATTCCCGAGCCATCCCTGATCAGCTCATGCAGATAGCCCGAGAGCAGGAGGGCGGTGCCGAGCGCGTCCTCGACCAGATCGAGGTGGGTCTGCACAGCTTCGAGGAAATCCAGGCCCTCTCCAAGGAGTGCCAGGAGATCCTCCGGAAGCTGGTTCCCCCATCCCCTGAACTGGACCATCTGACCGAGCGACTGGAGCAGATCGGCTTCCATGCGGATAACGGGGCCTACAACATCCAGGGGGCCTTCGACCTCTACCAGTACCAGGACGTGGTCCGGCAGAAGCTGGAACGGGTTGGACGCAGCCTCATCGACGTGGCCCATTACGTGCTCGGGCGCCTGCAGCCCGGAGAGGATGACAATCTCAAGTTGGCTCCCTCGGGCCGTGACATCCTGCAGCGCGAATCCCAGATTGCGGATTTATCCAAGGAAGATGCGGATTCAGTGGTTGCGGAGTTCCTTGCCACGGCCCTCAAGAACAAGGCCGTGAAGAAGGCCGAGGGCTGAGAGCTAAGAGCTCAGAGCTTAAGGCGCTTTAATTCCTTCGAATGAGGGATAATCAGATCCCTGGAGGGATCATGCCTCGCCGCGCCCTTTTCATAAGCAGTCTGGCCCTGGGCCTCGTGGCTTCGACCCACGCCCAGGAGGACCCGGTCCTGCGTGCCCGCGCTCAGCGTGCATCAGCCCAGGGCATCTCCGAAGGCGATCTGCCGCCGGTGCCCCGCGGCATCGTCGAGCCTCCCCCACTTCCGCCGCCCGAAGCCCATGTGAAGGACAGTCGCAAGGCCCGGAAAGCCAAGGGCAAAAAGAGGAAGTCCGGCACTAGGAAGACCAAGGGTTCCAGTGCAAAGGTCGCGGCCACCAGGAAGACCAAATGAGGCTGGGTGTGCTCACCTCCGGCGGGGATGCCCCGGGCATGAACGCGGCCATCCGCGCCGTGGTTCGCCAGGCCGATGCGTTGGGGCACGAGGTCTGGGGCATCCATCGTGGCTATCAGGGGCTCCTGGAGGGGGATATGGCGCTGATGTCCAGCCGGGCTTGCGCCAACATCCTTCAGCGAGGCGGCACGGTGCTGCAGACGGCCCGCTGCTCCGAATTCCACCAGGCGGAGTACCGCGCCCTGGCCGCGGCGAAACTGAAGGCTGCGGGGATCGAGGCCCTGGTGGTCATCGGGGGGGATGGCAGCTTCCGTGCCGCCGAAGCGCTGCAGCGTGAGCATGGCGTGGCCTGCGCGGGCATCCCTGGCACCATCGACAACGACCTTCCCGGCACGGAACGGACCCTCGGGTTCGATACGGCCCTGAACACCGCCGTGGAGGCCATCGACCGCATCCGGGACACGGCCTCCAGCCATGGCCGGCTCTTTCTCGTCGAAGTCATGGGCCGCAGTTCCGGGATGCTCGCCGTCCACACGGCCATCGCCTGCGGGGCGGAGGCGGTGCTTTATCCCGAATCCCCCGAGGACAGCTATGAGAACCTCGTCTCGCAGTTGAATGCCAGTTGGCATCGCGGCAAGCGGAGTTCCATCGTCGTGGTGGCCGAGGGCGACACCGTGGGACGGGCCGTGGCGGTGGGTGAGCGGTTGAAGCTGGATCATTCACTGGATCTGCGGGTGGTGGTGCTGGGTCATGTCCAGCGGGGAGGCAGTCCCACCGCCATCGACCGCATCTCGGGCAGCCGCTGGGGCAGTGAGGCGGTGCGGCGTCTGGATCGTGGCGAACGCGGTTTCTACGTCGGGGAGGTGGCGGGCGCCCTCGTGGCCCAGCCCCTGTCCCGGATTCTGGAACCCCAGCCCGCGCCTCCAGGGGATCTTGGACGGCTGGTTTCCGTCTTGGCCCGCTAGTCAGGCCAGGGTTCTCTTGAAAAGCCGCGCGGCGGCGGGAGGTCGGTAATGTCGGATAACCACAAGGACTCGCTTGTCGCCGTGGTGATGGCCGGGGGGCGCGGCACCCGGTTCTGGCCCCGGAGCCGCAACGCTCGACCCAAACAGTTCCTGGCCATCGTCGGCACGGAGACCCTGCTGCACCAGACCGTGCGGCGCCTGGACGGCCACGTGAATCCCGACCACATCTTCGTGGTCACCACCGAGGATCTGGCCGCCGAGACCCGGCGCATGCTGCCCGAACTGCCCCCTGAAAACGTGATCGTCGAGCCCGAGGGCCGTAACACGGCGCCCTGTCTAGCCCTGGCCCTGGTGGAGATCGAGAAGAAGTTTCCCCATGGCGTCATGGCCGTGCTGTCCGCGGACCACTGG
>PMJK01000037.1 GCA_003158505.1 Holophagaceae bacterium
GCGGCGGAGAGTGAGGGATTCGAAATCACAGAAATGTTGGCAGGTAGACCCCGCCGGAGGCAGTCCAGTGGACTGCCGGAGGCGATCAGGGCCATGCCAGCATTTCGTGCGGCCGGAGGGGACGCCGCGCCGCGGTGGCCCCGGAGGGAATCTCCCTGTCTGTTCCTCCTCCACCCTGCCGGGAGTGCTCCATCTGGCGGCGGAGAGTGAGGGATTCGAAGTCACAGAAATGCTGGCAGGCTGACTCAGGCCTCCGGCCCTCGCCCTCCCGGCGGCAATCCACTGCGCGGATTCCGTCCTATCCTCCCTCCATTGCGTTTCGGTCGGATGGTGCCGCCGCTGGAGGCAGTCCACTGGACTGCCGGGGGCGATCAGGGCCGTGCCTGCATTTCGTGCGGCCGGAGGGGACGCCGCGCAGTGGTGGCCCCGGAGGGAATCCCCCCCTGTCTGTTCATCCTCCGCCCTGGGGGAGTGTTTCGCCTGGCGCGGAGAGCGGGAAATTCGGAATCACTGGATCGATGGCAGGTATGGGTCCTCAGACCCATGACGTTCCGTCGTGTCCCGGAAGGAGTTCTTCCCTTAAGAGGAGGCCTCCATGATCAAAGTTTCCAGGATTCTCACCAGATACCAAATCGACGGCTGTCCCTCGCTTTTGTGGGTTGGACAACGCCATTAGCCGCCACTGAAGCCATCCCGGATCGCCCGATCCAAGGAAGGATTCTCAAGTCCACTGGCCTTGACTCTACCTCTCCACGGCTCGTACCCTCGCGGCAGGAGTCCTGTTTTGAAATTGACCCAGGGTGAAAAGTCGGGACGAAGCCGGGCTGTGATCCTAGAGGCGGCGCTTCAGCTCTTCTCGAAGCAGGGGTACCGGGGGACCAGCATTCGCGAAATCGCCGAAGAAGCGGGCCTGTCAACGGGGAATGTGTACCACCACTTCCCGGACAAGGAGGCGCTGTTCAGGACACTCTTGGATCAATACTGGGCTGCCATTGATACTCCGGATTTCCCTTTCAACAAAGCCCTCGCCGCAGGCACCTTCCCAAATGACCTTGAGGCTCTCGGCGAGGCCGCCAGGCAAAGCGTCATTGCATACCGACGACATGTGGCCTTGATCTATGTGGACGTGGTCGAGTTCGATGGCACCCACATCCGGAAATTCTATTCAGGCATGTCAGGGCGGTTCGCCTCCTTCCTGAACCAGCGGTTTCCCGACGGAAGCCTGAAGGATCAACTGGCGCCTGGATGCGACCCGACCACTGCCCTCATGCTTGCAAGCCGCATCTTCCTTCATTATTTTGCGGTGGAGATCCTGTTCGGAGTCCCGAACCAGTTGGGGAAGGACACCCCAGCCGCCATGAGGGAGATTTCCGACATCCTTCGCGACGGTTTTTTACTGTCCTCAAAGACTAAGAAATAATCGATTTTTAGGTCGCGTTTAAGGCGGATTCAAGCACCCACCCCTTTGACCAGCAAGGGTTATTGACCCAGTGCACCTGCACCCAAGCGGGAGGATGATGCGACCTGGGTCACATGAGGGAAACATTTTTCCTGTTTCCCGTTGACAGGGTTATGGCGGAGGTGCATCTTTTCCAAAAACCGACCAACTGTTCGTTTTTATTTAAACCCCATCTACTCCGCTCGCCCTAGGCCTAGGCACAGCGCAAAAGAGGAACTATGGACCGATTTGCCACCATCATATCGACAGGCTGCTACCTGCCCGAGATCAAGGTGCACAACGACGAGTTGCGTCGACGCTTCGCCCACCTCCCGGAGTTCGTGGACAAGATGGAAGCCGCCTCCGGCATCCAATGCCGGTGGCATGCACCCGAAGACTGGGCGACCTCTGATCTGGCTCTGCCTGCGGCGAAGCAAGCGCTCGAACGCGCGGGCCTTCGACCACAGGATGTGGACTTGCTCATCCTCGGCACAGATTCGCCTGACTACATCACGCCGGCCACTTCAGTCGTATTGCAGCACAAGCTTGGGGCGGTGAATGCCGGGACCTTCGATGTCGGCTGCGCCTGCGCATCGTTTCCCACGGCTCTGGCCTGCGGAGCCGGGTGGATCGCGACCAACCCCGCCATCAAGACGGTGCTCGTGGTCGGCGTGTACCTGATGCACAAACTGGCTCAGCCCGATGACCCCATGACCTTCTTCTATGGAGATGGCGCTGGCGCCGTGGTTCTGGTGGCCGCAGACCGTCCGGGCTTCATCGGTGCCGCTGCCCAGGCCGGGGGCGCCTACCACAAGTACTGGGGCATCTATTCGGGCGGCACCTACGAACCTGCGACCGTGGCCTCGGTGGAGGCGGGCAGGACCGCCGTGAAGATGCTTGAAAGGTACCCGCCTGAGATCAACCACGAAGGCTGGCCACGACTGGTTCGCAAGCTGGCTGCCGGATGTGGATTCCAGGTCTCCGACATCGACTTCATCCTCTTCACCCAGGTCCGGAAAGGGTCCATCGATCTGGTGATGGCGGACCTCGGACTGCCCATGGAGAAGACGCACACCATCATGGAGGCGTGGGGCTACACCGGCTCGGCGTGCATTCCCATGGCCCTGGATGATGCGTTGGCCAAGAAGAAGGTCCACTCCGGCGACCGCCTCGTGATGGTCGGTTCGGGCGTGGGGTACAACCAGGCAGCCGTCGCCTTCTTCATGCCTTGACAGGTGCTGATACAGCCCAACTCGCGTGAGCAATTCCCCCTTCAAATTCACCCCTGAGGAATGGAGATGACCCAGAGAGTCGCACTCGTCCCAGGCGCCCTCATCGGCCTCAACGGCGGCCTGAGGACGGAGGTGCGCACTGCCCAGCAGGTTGAACTGGGAGAGGCCGACGGGACCATCGGGCCTGGAGTGGAACCAAAGACCCGCTCCGGATACCTGATGCCCCATGCGCGTTGGGGGGCGCGCATGGGGCATACCAAGCCATTGGACATCGCTGTGATCGAAGCCACCGAGGTTTTCGCCCCCCATTGCGAACGGGTCTTACATCCCCAAGGGCCACCCCGGCCTTAATGCTGAATGAAAAAGGCATTTCCCACCCCAACCCCCGGATGGCGGGTTCCCCAATACCCCATCCACCACGCCTCGAAAGGAGCCACCATGAACATCAAGTTCATCCTCGTCGCCGCAGCCTCGGTTGCCGCCACGGCCCTTCCGGCCCAGACCTCCTTCACGGTCGGAGCGGCCACCAACGTCACGATCGGCGGCCTTTTCACCGCCGGCATCAAGAACAGCGAGGTCACCAACACTTCGCGTCCGGGGGTCAAGTCCGAGTGGCGGATCGATGACAACACTTCCCGCCTCATCATCAGCAGCAACTCCAAGATCGCGGAAGGCTGGAGCGTGATCTTCCGGATTGAGAGCCGTTTCCTGGTCGATGTCCGTCCCACTACCGCGGGAGTTCCCGGAACCACGATCACTTCTGGCCAGATCACCGGCTGGGCTGACGGCGATACCTGGGGCGGCGTCGCCACTCCCATCGGGTCGATCGTGTACGGCAAGTCGAGCTTCTACTGGACCGACACCATTTCGTTCGATTACCTAGGCATTCCGGCAGCAGGTGAGGCCTACCGTATCTGGGACGCCAACGGCCTCGCGACCTTCAACATGCTGGACCAGGCCACACTCGTCAACCCCGCCACCGGCAAGGCCACAACCAGCGCTTACACCCTGGGCAACACTCGCGAGCAGAATGTGCTGCGCTTCGACTCCGCCAAGTTCTATAACTTCGACGTGTCCCTCGCCTACACCAAGAACGATGGCGGGGACGAGAACCATTACGTGGCTCCCGGAACGGTCGGCTATGCGAGGGCCTACGAGGACGGGGGTACGTTCTATGCACGTGCCAGGTACACGGATGGCGGCTTCAACGCCTCCTTCAATGTCCTCAACAAGGTGACCCAGGGCGGCGTGTACACCCCCGCCGCAACAGCAGGGCCGCTGGATTACCACGCCTACCGCCTTGGCGCCGCCTACATCTTCCCCTTCAAACTGAGAGTGGGTGTCGTTTACGACAAAACCTCCTACGACAATGGAATCCTAGGAAGGACCCAGGATGCCAAGCGCAATGTCTATGAGGTACCGGTCTCCTATTCCTTCGGAGACCATGCGGTCTACGCCACCTACACCAAGGCCGGCGACACGTCAGGCTGGGCGAACACCGGGGCCTCGCAGTTGAACCTCGTCTATGACTACGCGATGACCAAGCGGGCCTTCATCGGCATCTTCTACTCCGCCATCAGTAACCAGTCGAACGCGCACTACGCCCCCTTCCTCGCGGGCACCTCACTGGGACCCTCGAACATCGCCGCACCCGGGGAAAACTTCCACCAGGTCGGCCTCAACATGAATTACTGGTTCTAGGTGGCCGCAGGGGAGCATGGCTTCGGCCATGGTTCCCCCGGCCCAGTGGAAGCGGGCGGCGGCCATCCGTCGCCGCCCGCCTTCCCAGCAAAGGAGAGACCATGAAGCTCAATCCTGCATTCCATTCCGCCCTGGGCCTCGCATTCCGAGTGGGGCTACTCACGCTATCCCTGGGCCCGGCCTCGGCCATGGCCCAGGACATCAAGATTGCCCATGTCTACGACAAGACGGGGACGCTCGAGGCCTACGCCAGGCAGACCCAGACCGGCCTGATGATGGGCTTGAACTACGCCACTGGCGGCACGATGAAGGTGAACGGCCACAAGCTGGTCGTGATCGAGAAGGACAGCCAGGGCAAGCCCGATGTGGGCAAGTCCCAGCTGGCCTCCGCCTTCGCCGACGACAAGGCCGATCTCGCGGTCGGGCCGACGAGTTCGGGGGTGGCCCTGGCCATGCTGCCCGTGGCGGAGGAATACAAGAAGATCCTGCTGGTGGAGCCGGCCGTGGCCGATTCCATTACCGGCGACAAGTGGAACCGTTACATCTTCCGCACTGGGCGCAATTCCTCCCAGGACGCGATCTCGAATGCAGTGGCCCTGGACAAGGAGGGCGTGAACATCGCCACCCTGGCCCAGGACTACGCCTTTGGCAAGGACTTCGTCAAGGCGTTCAAGGGGGCTCTGAAGCACGCCAAGCTGGTGCACGAGGAGTACCTGCCGGCCAACACCACCGATTTCACCGCCGGCGCACAGCGCCTGTTCGACGCGCTCAAGAACAAGCCAGGACGCAAGATCATCTTCATCAACTGGGCTGGCGCCGGCAATCCGTTCAAGATCGCCGATCTGGACCCGAAGCGCTACGGCATCGAGATCTCGACTGGCGGCAACATCCTGCCGGCGCTGGCGGCCTACAAGCCCTTCCCGGGCATGGAAGGCGCCGCCTACTACTACTACGAAATCCCCAAGAATCCGATCAACAAATGGCTGGTGGCAGAGCACTACAAGCAGTTCAANNGATGGTCTTCCGCAAGGAAGATCACCAGGCTCTGCAGGTCATGTATCACTTCAAGATCAAGGTCGACCCCGCGGTGGCCTGGGCCATTCCCGAGCTGGTGCGCGAGATCAAGATCGAGGAGATGGACATCCCGATCCGCAACAAACGCTAAGGACCGTCGGACTTGGCTGCGCGTTCGCCGGGCGAGTGCGCAGCCAGTTCATGCCAACGGTGCCTCCATCCGACCCATCCCGAGTGACCATGACTTTCGCACTGGAAACACAAGAACTGACCATTCACTTCGGCGGCCACGTGGCAGTCGACTCCGTATCCTGTGGTTTTGCCCCAGGCACCCTGACAGCGATCGTCGGTCCCAACGGTGCGGGCAAGACCACGTATTTCAACCTCATATCGGGCCAGCTGAGAGCGAGTTCTGGCCTTGTCTTTCTGCATGGAGAGGATCTGAGCAATTACTCGGCGCCGCAGCGCAGCCGTCGAGGCATCGGCCGAGCCTTCCAGCTCACCAATTTGTTCCCGAATTTGAGTGTGCTGGAGAACATCCGCCTCGCGGTGCAATCCCGCGCTGGCCTCGGCCTCAACATGTGGAGTATCTGGAGCAGCCATAAGGAATTGATTGGCCGCGCCGAAGAGGTTCTGGAAACCGTCGCGCTTGCGGCCAAGCGCAACGTTGCAGCAAGTGCCCTGCCGCACGGCGATCAGCGCAA